>NZ_CP141215.1:0-214946 GCF_035610345.1 Sinorhizobium meliloti
CGCTGCGTCGAGCGGATAGCGGCCGAAAAGGAACTGGGCGAATTTCGCATTGACGAACGCCCAGCATGCGCCGCTCCAGCCTTCCGGCTGCGAACCGCCCTGCGACAGCGTTGCGCAAACGCCCCGGCCACCGCCGCTCCAGGCGGCATCGATGAAGAGCCATTGGATTGCGGGGGGGCACCAGCCACGCCAGGATAAGCAGGCTGATGATCGTCAGAACGCTGTCCTTCGGCGTGGCGAAGAGATTTCGCCGCAGCCAGGAGGCAGCACCTCTTTCAAGCGAAGGGGCTGGCGAGGCTTCGATCATCGAAGCACGAACGAAAGTTGCTTGTTGCGTGCTCATGATATCACCTCTCCACCAGCGCCATGCGGGCGTTGTACCAGTTCATGAACAGCGACGTCGCGAGGCTCAGGCTGAGATAGACGATGAGCCAGATGCTTACGACCTCGATCGATTGTCCGGTCTGGTTGAGAATGGTGCCGCCGACGGCCACGAGGTCGGCATAGCCGATTGCGACCGCCAGGGAGGAGTTCTTGGTGAGGTTGAGATATTGGCTGGTCAGCGGCGGAATGATGATGCGCATCGCCTGCGGCACGACCACCAGGCGGGTCGTCAGCGATGGGCGTATGCCAAGTGCATGTGCCGCCTCCGTCTGTCCTTTTGAGACACCGCGGATACCCGCCCTGACGATCTCGGCGATGAAGGCTGCCGTATAGAATGAGAGCGCCAGGAACAGCGACATGAATTCCGGTCCGACGACCGAACCGCCGGTAAGGTTGAACTTGCCTGCCACCGGAACGTCGAAGCCGATCGGCGCACCGGTTACGAGGAATGTGACCAGCGGCAGACCGATGATCAATCCAAGAACGGTCCACAGGACGGGAAGCCGCTCGCCGGTCGCCAACTGCCGTTGGCGCGCGTAGCGGGTAAAGAACACGCTTGCAGCTATTGCGATGATAAACGCGAGGAGCGTGTATTCGGCACCCTCTCCGGCAACCGGCCTTGGAAAGGCGACACCGCGATTGCTCAGAAAGATATCGAAGGGCAGGGCAAGTGCATCTCGTGCCTGCGGCAATATCGACAGCACCCCGCTATACCAGAAGAATATGACGAGCAGCGGCGGGATGTTGCGGAACACCTCCACATAGGCCAGCGAGAGCTTGGCAATGATCCAGTTGTGCGAAAGGCGTCCGATACCGACGAGGAAGCCGATGATTGTCGCGGTGATGATACCGGTGATCGCGACGAGCAATGTGTTGATGAAGCCGACCAGCAAAGCGCGGCCATAGGTGGAATCGCTGGTGAATGAAATCAGCGACTGCCCGACGTCGAAACCGGCGCGACTCCTCAGAAAGTCATAGCCGGACGCGATATTCGCGCGCCTGAGATTGTCGACAGTGTTATCGACGATCCAGTAGATGAGCGCTGTGAGAATGATGATGGTGATTGCCTGATAGAATATCCCGCGCACCTGAGGATCATTGATGATCGACCCCGAGGACTTGCTTCGTTCAGGCCTCACGCCGATTCAGCTTTCATCGGACGCGCTCTAGCGTACGGTGCTGGGCTGGACGCCAATGAATCCAGCTTCCTGGCCAAATTGCGAAAGAGACGAGAGTACGCTCTGCAGTTTTGCATCAGACAAATTTTTCTCCGCTCAGTCGCCGAGGGCAGGCGCATTGGTGTGATGCCCTCTTTAGCTGGACGATTCTAGTAAGGTTTTGCGCTAACGGTAAAATTATTATTTCGCATGTCATCATTCACCGGCTGGATCCAGCGGCGATTCGCCTTTTACGGCCTTGACCCAATCTCCTCGTGGCGCGCGTCGCTCGATAAGCAACTCCAACCCGGCGACGTCCGTCGCTGCGCGAGCCAAGTCAACCACCATTTGCCGCTGTCACCCAGCACTGTTGCATGGATCAGACTTTGGGCGAGGCAATCCTATCCACTTCATTTTTCATGCAACGCGCTCGAACTTGGGCCGGCCAAGTTCTGTCATCCGGTTAAGAACACGGACGCCAATCTTTGCTTCAGTCTTCTGATTGTCAAAATGTCGCGCTTTGAGTTTGGGCCCGATCACAGCCTTCCATCGGCCGATCTGGGTCTCAGCGCGACTGCGCTTGTTGTAGCCGGTGGATTTCTGCCATGCCTCCGCCCTTTGGTCTGGATTTCTGCAATGGCGATCGCGGACAGGTGGAACCAGCACCGATTGAGGGCTGGCAACGGCAGTCTTGGGAGGTGGGATAATGACCTCCACGATCTCACCAAAGCGTGTCGCCAGAAGATCTCGGGTTGGCGTCCATCATAGGCGCCGTCGGCAATGAACTTCTCGACGGGGCCACCGATCTGGTCCAGAAGTCCTGGTAACGCTGTCGGATCGCCGACATCATCCGCGGTCAGATCGGAACAAACAATCTCACCACTGACAAGATTGACCACCCCGCGATGTCCGCCTCCGCGCCGTCCATAAAGACAGCGCCTCATCCTTCACCCAGATGGTCAAATCACCACGTTGACGCAGGCTTTCATTATATGCCGGCCAATTCGTCACTTGATATTTCTGCTTGGCAATCTTGTCCCGCCGAGCGGCATTGAACGTGTGCGGCATCGTCGAAATCCCGATCAGGAGACTGAAAACCTGAGACTGAAAACCAACGCTCAATATCAGTCGACGGGTGATCCACGCAACAACGCCCATGGCAAGCGCCTCCGGCATCAGCCACAGGGTCAAGCTGCCGTGTCGCCGTAACCCCGCCTCATATTCCGGCCAGTTCGTCACCTTGAATTTCATCCTGCCGATGCGATGGCGGCGGGCGGCGTTATGTTTGAAAGGCATCAAGGTCACAGAACGGTTATTGAGTTGCCGATCCTACACCACGACCGATAAACGATCCGTGCACCAAGGCGCTTCTTATCCATACTTCCCCCGGCCGCGATCACGGCTCTTTTCTTCGTCAATCGCGCCATGCGGAATGGAGTCAATTTATCATCCCCCTATGCCTCATCGATTGCTGCTCCCGGCGACCATGGCCCGCTCGGCGGCCAAATTCGCTCTTCTTTCAATCCGACGACCAGCGGCATCAAGAAGAGGCGGAGATCGGCAACGGTAACGGCGAAAGCATCTGGTGCAGCTGCTTGAGCCGGCTATTGGCCACACCGAGCGTTACGAGCGCTTCGAATTTCTCAGCAACAACCGTTTCGACCGGATATGCGCGAAGGTGCGGAGTTGGGGCGTCCAGCAGAGTGGGATAGTCGATCTCGACGGCCGCGGGCGTAACGGCATCGCCGAAACCGATGTCGACCTGAATTGGAATACGCGCTCCGGCGATCGTTGCGGTCGTGCGGACCCGCACGCCGCCATATTCGATCTCCTCGCGGATCGGGGCCGCGATCAGCGCGGCCGCATCAAACGTCACCCCGTCATCGGCGACGGGTTGCACACAAATGGCGCGGAACGTGTCAGCGATGGCTTCGGCACCGCTGTCGCCGTGGCCAAGCAGGTCCAGATCGCGGGTAGGCCGGAATGGGTCGCCGACCCAGGTTACGAAAAGCATTGCACCTTTGAGATGAAGCGGTCGCGGTGCGGCGACGCGCTTAGCCTGTAGAGCAGACGCTCGAGCGCATACCGCGTCAGGAGAATTTGGAAATCCGATCGCTCGACACGTGCCCGATCGAGGAGCCGCGCTCGCACTGATGCGCCGATGCTGCGAGGCTCACGCGGCATCGGACACCATCGCTTCGACGTAGGGACGCATGACCGACCAGACCCGCGCCTTGTGGGCGTAATGCCACAGTTGATCCGGCTTGCAACGGCGACGGCGGAGGCCTTCTCGCAGCCCCTCCATCGCGACGTCGAGGCCGATCTTGGTCCGGTAGCGAAAGCAATCGACAATCTCCTCGCCGGATCCGTAATGGGAACGTCGATATTCTCGATGCGGTGATGTTCGACTCCTTCAGTCAGCGCCGCTCCGGTGAAGCGCACGAATCGGATAGGTGGATAATCGAATTTTGGTCGCCAAGCGGCGCGATCAAGCGCCATCCGCGATCGAACCAGCCGGCGATCAATCTCCCGGACAAAGGGATCAGCATATCGCTGCAATCGGCAGAGACGGGCGAATGAAATGGCAGGTCTCCACCGGCTACGGCAAGCGCTCGCTGGTCGAGACTGCCATCGGCCGATACAAGTCCACCATCGGGCGGCGCCTGCGGGCTCGGTCGTTTCACGCTCAGCAGACAGAAGTGGCCATCGGCTGCGCCGCCCTCAATCGTTTGCTTGCATGCGCACGCCCTAAATCCATCCGCCGCAATAGACCGACCACATAGATAGCCCCCATCACAGATCCAGATCCGCTCAAGTCCCGATCCATGCACCAACGCCCAGAATTTTTGATCCTTGTGATTTTGCATCCGCAAACATTGTAGCCGGATTAGCGCAACCAGTAGTTTTACAGGGATGTGCGAGACACCGCTTTGCGCTATAAGTTTTCGAGGCTGGAACGTAATGCACCTGTAACCATCGGATGACGCTCATGGTTCTGATGGTAACCTTCTCCTTGGTGAGAAGATGGGTGGGACAACTCCTTCTATAAACATGCAAAGATGACGTGATACTCAGACTTCAAGTTCAGGGTCCGTCTGTATCACTAACGTTATAGACAATGCCCGCTGTCTCGCTCTTGCAGCTTGGGAGGTTTGATTGTTTGTATCTCACAAAATTGCGTTCTTCGGTGTGGCGAGCGTTCTTTCGGCCGCCCATATGCTATCGGCTGTTGCTCAAGAGGCCCGGACTGTGAGTAACCCACCGGCCTACATATTGGAGCCGATCACCAAAGCGCGGGCGAAGCTGGAGACCTTCGCGCAGAACCGGGCGACTTTTCCGGGCGAGGTTCTGCTCGATGTGAACGTCACCTACCTCGACCGTCAGATCTACAATCCAGCCACCGCGCGCTATGACCGGGTAAGACTCCGCGGCTATCAGGACACCCGCCAAACCAGCCCATCCGGCGCCGACACGCCACTAGTGGGGCCGACCATCGATGTACGCCCGGGTGAGACGGTGAGGGTAACGCTGAACAACATGCTCCCTCAGGATTCGACCTGCGGCATCGGCGGGGGCAGCGCCAACACCCCTCATTGCTTCAACGGTACGAACCTGCATTCTCATGGTCTCTGGGTAAACCCGTCGGGCAATGGCGACAATGTGCTGGTTTCGATCCGCCCCGGCGTCGCGTTCCAATATGAATACAACATCCCCGCCGACCATCCCGCGGGCACCTTCTGGTATCACCCGCACCTGCACGGATCGACCGCATTGCAGGTGTCGAGCGGCATGTCGGGAGCGCTGATTATCCTTGGCGATCGCATGCCGACCCCGACTGAAACCGGAGATCTCGACCGCCTGCTAAAGCAGCCAGACGGCTCCGATATCCCCGAGCGGGTCCAGGTGCTACAGCAGATCCAAGATGCCTGCACAGACAGCGACGGCGGCATCACCTATGATTGCAAGCCAGGGCAGGTGGGGGGCATCGAAAGCTTCGATCAGTTCGGACCTGGCAGTTGGCCGGCCTCGGGTCGCTTCACCAGCATCAACGGTCAGGTGCTAAGCCAATTGGCGCCGGCGGTGGCTGGATCGATCGAGCGCTGGCGGATGATCCATGCCGGTGTTCGCGACACCATCAATTTCGAGATCCGGCGTAAGACCGAAACGGCCGCGTTACGCACGCTTACCGCGGCGGACACCGACAGATGGATTGACCAGAATTGCGGCAAGGATACCATCCCCTATGGCGTGGTGGCCCAGGACGGCCTGACAATGGCGCAGGTGCAGATGCGGCAGCAGGCGGTGCTGCAGCCGGGCTACAGGGTTGATGCCTTAGTGGTGCTGCCTCAAGCGGGTGACTACTGCCTCGTCGATGCCGCCGCGCCGGCAGCGGCGAGCGTCAACCAGATTGCTCCGAGCCATCGCCTTCTCGGCATTGTCACTGCAGTGGAAGGCAATGCGGTCAATGGCGAGATTGGCACCACCTATCTGCAGGATTGGTTGATTTCGGCGGCTGAGCGCACGATGGCGCCGGATGTTGCCGGCGAGGTCGTCGAAGACCTCAAGAATGATATGCGGCTTTCAAACTTCGTTCCTCATCCGGACATCGAACCGGGCGAGCAGCAACTGGTGTTCAAGATCGATGTGAAGCAACCGGGCGGCACCTTCTTCGAAATTGATGGCCAGCCCTATGATGCCAACCGCATCGACCGGACGCTGCCGCTGAACGGCGTGGATGAGTGGGCGCTCAGGTCGGATTTCGTCAGCCATCCGTTCCATATCCATGTCAATCCGTTCCAAATCATCAAGATCGTCGATGCGGCCGGCAATGATGTCAGCGCCCTTGGTGCCGACGATGACGGCGACCCGCAATATCCGGGATTGAAGAATGTTTGGAAGGACACGCTGTGGATTAAGAATCCCGGCACCGACCCCTCGACGAGTTACACGATTACCGTGCGGACGCGCTACCAGCGCTACATCGGCGAGTTCGTCTTGCATTGCCACATTCTCGATCATGAGGACCAGGGGATGATGCAGAACGTCAGGATCACCCTGCCGGACGGCCATGGCGGCACCGTTACCGGCCATCACTAGATAGCTGATCGCCATTGGGAGGACATATGAGCTTCGTCGGCACTTGGAGTTATCGGAGCCTGATCAACAATCCCGACCTGTCGGCCGATTTCAGTGCGCTGGAATTTGGTCAGGGAACGCTGGTGCTAACCGAGTTGGAGCCGGGCAGGGTTGGCGGAACCATCGGCGGGCCGGGCTGGTCGTTAGAATTGACCGGCGCCGTGCAGCCGGGCGACCCGGTCGAACTGCAATTTACCGGAAAAGGCGAGGTGGCCGGAGAGACCTGGATCTACAGTTATCGCGGCTACGTCGTGCCGAACTGGCCGAACGGCGTCGACCAGAGAGATGCCATTGTCGGCAGCGTCGTCCGCGACGTCCCGCATTCGCACGGGACTGCTGCGGCCGGCTACGTCGCCTCGTGGTATGCCGTGCGGCAGTGATGTTCCACCCCTTGCCGTAGCTGCAAGACAATCGGACTAACACCTGTTCAGGGGACAATCTCTATGACACGCACGCGATTTCTGACGGTTTCACGCCGCTCTTTCGTCAAAGGCGCAACCGCTGCCGCCGGTACAGCCCTTTTCGCACCAAGCATTCTGCGGGCGGCGACCAAGCATAGGCGCAAGAACATGACCAGCGCCGATGGGCAGAAGGACTTGCAAAGTTATATGGATGCCGTGACCGCGATGCTGAAGCTTCCGCCTTCGGATCCGCGCAACTGGTACCGCAATGGCTTCATCCACCTGATGGACTGCCCCCATGGCGACTGGTGGTTCACCAGCTGGCACCGCGGCTATCTTGGCTATTTCGAAGAGACTTGCCGCGAACTGAGCGGCAATCCGGATTTCGCCCTCCCATATTGGGACTGGACGGCCAATCCCGAGGTTCTGCCGCCGCTGTTCGGCACGATTCTCGATCCCGTCAACAGCTCCGCCTACATTCCCGACCACAACCGCTTCCAGGACATCATGCAGGAGCCGATCAAGGCCTGTTGGGACAGTCTCAGCTCCGCCCAATTGCAGCAGCAGAACCTGCGCGGCTATCCGGATTTTGATGCGCTATGGAGCGACGCAATGGCGAGCTTCGCCAACCAGCCGAACGCCCGCTTCCTGACGGCGCAGAATCCGAAACTCAATCCCGCCACCCAAACCGCAGTCGACATCGACACCATCAAGGCATCGCTGGCGCCAACAACCTTCGCCAACGACGCGGGCGCTCCGGGTCTCGCTTTCAACAGTCCGGTATCGTCCAGCCACCAGGTGGCACCGGTCGGCTTCTCCATTCTTGAAGGCCAGCCGCATAACCGCGTCCATATGAGCGTCGGCGGCCAGAGCGCTCCCTATGGGCTGATGTCACAGAACCTGTCACCGCTCGACCCGATCTTCTTTCTGCATCATTGCAACATCGATCGGCTGTGGGATGTCTGGACCCGCAAGCAGCAGGCGATGGGCCTGCCCGTCGGGCCAACGGCTGACCAACAGACGCAGTACGATCCGGAACCCTATCTCTTTTATGTCAACGCTGACGGTAGCCCGGTCAGCGATAAGACCAGGGCCGCCGACTATCTCGCAATCGGCGCCTTTGACTATGATTATGAGCCCGGCAGCGGCGACGAGGTGATCCCGGTTGCAACCGCCGGCCGCTCGGCCCCCATTCCGGCATTGGAAGCAGCCGTGCCTGCGTCCGCGGCCGTGGCCATAAACAAACCGGCGACTGCCAAGCTCACCGTTTCGCAGGAGCTCGTGGATGTTGCCGCGAAGCCTTCGGAACAGTCGCGTCAATTCGCTAAGGTCAGCATCGCCCCGCCCATGGACGTTGGCGGCCTGAATTTCCTCGTTTTCATTTCCCCCGAGGGAACGACGCCTGATCTCAACCCGGACGGACCGGATTTCGCCGGCAGTTTCGAGTTCTTCGGTGTTCGTCATCATCATACCGACACGGTCAGCTTCACCATACCGATCGACAAGGCGCTCGATAGGCTGATCGACGATGGTAGGCTCAAAGCGGGCGAACCGATCGACTTCAACGTTGTGGTAGCGCAAGCGGGCAAACGTATCGAAGGCAGCATGCCGGCGAAGGCACAGCTGACCGACATTCAGGTGGGCTCGTTCTGAACCGCGCGAGGCACAGAAATCGGGGGGTCATGTTTTCGGTGATGCGCTGCTCGCCAAACATGCTTGCGGTTTCACGGTGCCTGGCACAGAGATAAACGGCAGCGCACCTGCTGTGGGATTTAAGGCGGAGATGGCCGATCAACGAAGAATTGTGATCAACCTGCCGCGGGCGCCGCGGCCGGACGAGACCGTGGGGCTCAATATCGTCACCGGCCCGTTGCCGACCGGTGCGGAAATCCGCTTTCGAACCGCCGCCGGCCACCTTATCGGTTCTGCCGTTCCATTCGGCAGGACCGATCCTGACAAGCAACTGGTATTCCAGCTATCGCTTTCCGGCCGCGACATCGATGGTTCCCGGCTGGAAATCTTTGCGGACATGCTCGACGCCGGAGGCTCCTTACCACGGGCGCCGACCGAACAGGAACTGGTCTCGGTGACGGGGTGGATTGTGCAACAGTGAAGTTCCATCGTATGACCACTCGGAGCACAGGGTTCGATCTTCGCAAAGGCTGCTCGATCGGAGCGAAATCGGGAACTGTCGTTTGCCGGTTAAAAGGGCTCATCCTCGATTTCTGTGTTCAGCGGCAGCATTCTCGTCCTCATCAGTCCTGGGCCGGCGCGACCGTACCGCTGACATGCAAATCACGCCATCATAGTTATATGGCTCGAAGCATATTCTCAGTAGCGACTTCGCAATCAACCGTTTAAGTCCTGTCCGGCAGCGTGGTGTGGGCGTCGAGACGCCAACCTCGAACCGGGCGCGAAGATCCCGTTTGCTGTTCGGCTACGCGCGGCTTCTCTTCGGGGTAGTGGAGCCGGTCGTATCAGGCTTCCTCTTCAGCTGCGACTTGACGGGCCTTCAGGAAAGCTTGGAACCGCTCGGTCTGCTCTTCCACTGGTACGCCTTCTGCGTCCATTTGAGCCGTGAAGTCAATGTACCGCGGATCAGGCGCAATATCTTCTATTCGGGGGTTCGCCCGCCTCTGATCCACACGCCATTTCATATAAGCAGGTTTCTGTGACGTTAGATGGATCACTGGCCTTCTTCCTTGTAATTTGCTGAATTGTCGGTACACAGCCCAACTTCGAAACCAGTTCGTCAAGCTGGATCTCGCCGGCGATGTAGTCATCGATGACACCAGATGCACGTGAAACGCGCGCACGTCTTCCAGTCCAGGACGGTCTGGATCGCCCGAAATGGCGCGAGAACTTCGTCACCGTGCAAAACGATCGTTGCGTCGCTGGCGAAAGATTGCGGACTGTCATGTCATCGATCATTTGCCGGTGCAACGGGCTTATCTCCCTCATCGTCATCTCCTGTTCAAAGGTTGGGCTAAAACAGCCGAATCCTTCAAATCAGAAGCGCATCATGCAAATCTTAGTCTAACCGACAGCCGCCTTGCAAATCCTTCCTTACGCGTACTACCTTGTAATCAGAGCAACGCTCCGGGGTCAGCGCTAGGCGCTGGCCGAAACGAATTATGGTCCGCAAGGACCTTTTTTCATTTAAAGCAGCTGTACTTGATGATGCCGAGGTTAGGCCGGTCTTCCTCAGGAAGATGAGCGGCGATCAGCCTGCCCGCTTTCATCAGATCGACATAGGGCTTCTAGGTGGGATCGTAACCTCCCTTGGCCATGGGATACAGCGACTTGCATCATCGCTGTCTCATTTGTCCGGCGCGTAGGCTCACCCTGACGATCCGGCGAAGGGCATCCCGGCGGCTTTGAGCGCCTTGACATAGGAAATCAGATTTCGGTCTTCGTGTTTGCCGCTTGCCTCGAAAAAGACCCGGAGGGTGCGGCCGTGGCTATCGGCGAACTTTGCCGCCCGCTCGATGAGGATCGAGTACCCGGTTTTGCACATCAACCATAGCCGCTCTTTGTATCTCTCGCGATACCGTAGGACATATCCTAGCCGATCGATAGAGGCCGCAATCCCAATCACGGGGAGCGCGAGGATGCACGCGTCAAGCTCCGGAAAGAAGATCCGCGCCTTTTCGGGGTTCCTTAGCCAGCCGAAGTCTCCGCGCCCGCCACGAATTTTGCAATTTAGGTATCGAGACCGCCTTAACGCTGGGCCTGGTGTTCGGCTTGCGGCTGCGTCAGGTCGAAGGATTATTAGGATCGGTGCTGCCCTTGATGGGCTTGGCGCTCGCTGTCCCGATCATACCGAATAACGAGGCTGACCACCACGCGTCTTTCGGCGTGGAGCAAGCCACATGGCAAGCGCCTTCGGTGTCAGCCACAGGGTCAAGCTGCCACGTCGCCGTAACCCCGCCTCATATTCCGGCCAGTTCGTCACCTTGAATTTCATCCTGCCGATGCGATGCGGCGGGCGGCGTTAGTTTGAAAGGCATCAAGGTCATAGATCGGTTATTGAGGTTGCCGACCGCCTACACCTACGACCGCTAAACGATCCGTGCACCAACGCGGGTTTCGTGGCGAATCCGTCTTGAAGACTTCATACAGGTCCTCGATGACGAGCGGCGGCAGCCCGGATCGGTAGCGGCGGTGTCTCCGGGTTTGGCACAAGCTGACGATAAAGCGTTTCGAGCCGGAGAACCTTTGCCTCGATCTCGGCCGCCCGAGCCCCGGACGTATTTACGGCGTATCGTAGCATCTCCGTCACGAAACTGTGCGGACATCCATGTGGAGGACTACGGCTTCGTTCAGCCTGGTACAGTCTGTCTGTCGCAGCCAGATGTTTTCGCCGAGTTGATGGCTCCAGCGAGGGGTTCAACACGTCGCTCCAGATCGTTGCCCAGAAGCGCGGAACTCCGAACGGATTAACGCTCACGATGCCAAACAAAGCTGTCGGCAATAACGGAGAAGCAAGATTGACCGGCATGAAAGGCTCGCGTTTGATACCGCAGCGAACTTTCATATTCCGCCAACAACGCAACAGACGAAACCGCTTGTTGTTGTGGAAATCCCCAGTTTCATAAAAAGCGGTTTGACCTAAAAAGCAACACCAACGAAACCGCCTGTCCAGTTCCATAAGGTATGTTATGCGATATGTTATAACATAACGGTTCCAATGTTCTATACGGGACGCCGCCGCCAACATAATCGACAGCAGTGTGGTCTCAGCACACTATTGTGCAATCGGCATAAAGGAGACTCAGGAAACCGATGTGCTGGGCCGATCGCGAGGGGCTTCCAAGACGGCATTCATCTCATTGGCGTTCAGGGTGCCACGTGTCGCGATCAGGTAAGCCGCCATATAAGCCAGCTTCAGCCTCGATTCCCGATCGCCCCGCGGCCTGTAATTGACGATCGCCAGCCGGCCGGCTTCTTCATCGCGCGCAACGCCTAAAAGTCCGTTTGCATAGGCTACGTTCGTAACCTCGCTGGCTGCCCTGCGTTCATCCCACGCACGAACGGCATCCGCGGTCGCCCGTAGCGCAGCGATATGCTGATCCATCAAGTCGCAAAGGGCAACCGCTGTTTCCGCTCCACTCTCTTCTTTTTGTCCCGCCTCACACTCCGTCGCTGACGCACTCAAAGCCGCGCTCGGGCGCGGAGAAATGGACCCGGCACCACGGGCCGAACGCGAACTGGATGACGACAACAGTAGCATGGTGGAATGCCTCACCGATCAAGTTGCATTGCGGGCGTTAAGACCATTGATTGAGGCTGAAGGCACGATAGGATACGAAACGAAACGAAATTTGGGCCTATAAGCCATTGGAAAAGAACGGAAAGATTTTTGTCGCACCGCCCAAGGACGGGAGCGATTTCAAGGAGCTGTTCAAGCAGTTAGCCGCTGCGGGAGCAGGCCGGCCATTAGGCAGTGACGGGTTTCCGCAAGGCCCATGGACGCCGGAGCTCCTGGCAGAGGCGATTTCACAGATCGACTCCAACCGGATCGGGGTCGATTT
The DNA here is from genome assembly GCF_035610345.1 of Sinorhizobium meliloti. The sequence continues at coordinate 12,613 of NZ_CP141215.1, forward strand.
GCGGACGGTCCAGCTCTGGTTTCAAGAGAACGAGAAGGGGATTAGCCCCTCCAACATTCGCTGGCTGGCACGGATCTTTGGCTGCGATGATCCGGAAGCGACCAGCCAATGGCAGATGGAGCTCAGCGGGGCGCAATCACGGCTAACCGCCAAGAGGCGAGATTCAAAAAAGACGGGAAGCAGCACGGGGCTCCTGGTTCAAGACATACCGCCGCCTGTGACAATCGATGATCAGACGCAGCCTGCGAGCGATCTGGCACAAGGCATTGATGCGACCCGGCAAAGACAGGGTTTCAGTTTGGCGAGAAAATCGGAAGCGCTTTTCAGCCATGGATCTCCCCTGAATTTACCCGCGTCGATATTCGCGGGTGCTTCCGCCCTTGGGTTTTTGTCGTATATCGTGGGGATCCACAGCGCCACTTATATCCGGGCGGATGGTGTCGTTAAGCAGGTCGGTTTTCTATGGGCGCCGAACTGGACGTTCCTCTTCATGGTGCTCTTGCCGCTATTTTTCGCGTTCGTGATAGAGCTGCTGGTCTTCTGGAAACATGACGCGCGCTTCAGGCTGGTAGCGCAGGGCGACCGGCTGGAAAGCGACGATGCCTGGACGCGCAACGTTCAAGCTTATTCGTACACATACTGGGCGGTTTTCTTGATCTGCGTTTTGTTCGCGGGTCTTTTTCAATGGATCGGCGTGTGCTTGATCCCGTTGATCAACGGCGGTGGCAACTATGCAGTAGATTGGGGCAAGTTAGCCATTGTGCGCCCTGAAGTCATATCAGTGCCGATGACCATTGTGTTCACAGGTCTCGCATATCTCTATATGTGCCTCTGCTTTTATCTTTTTTTCGCGGGCCTCATTCTGCTTCATACGATCGTCCATGATCTTTGGAGAATTGAAGAGGCGTCAACGATGCGACCGGTGGAACATCGGCGCCAGGACAGTGAAATCGGCCTTAGGGTGATGCGGGGAATTTTCCGGTGCACTGTCCTGGGTGTTCTGGTCGCCATATGCATGAAGGTCCAAAGCTCTTACCTGAGCTCGAACGGAGGAGATATCGTGACCTGGATAGCCCACGATATCTCTTCGGCCCTGTATGAGCGCCACGACAGCGGCAATAGCTTCAGCTATAGAATGCCAACGCACTACAGCAGCCTCCTAGTCGCCATTTCGACCTGTATCGTTTTTCTGTACAGTTCCATCCGCTTGGGTGTCGGAAAGCGGTTTCGCGTGCCTCTATGGAGGATGTCTGCAGTCGTAGGGTTGCTCTTTGCCAGCTACTTGTTGATCGATGCCTTTGAGGGCTTTTCGATCCTCCTTGGCGTTGGAGTGCTGCTCGCGACATACGGCCTCTTTGATCCAGAGTTTCGGCGATGGCGAGCAAGCGAGTTAGGAAGCAACCAGAGTGTATCATAATTGGCTTGATCGTTGGGACGAGCGGCGGGCGCGGCGCGGTGAGGAAGCGAAGAAAGTAACGGATTTCATCCTCGACGCCGGCCGGGCATTTCCGGGCGAGAAGAGGATAGAAACTATCGACGAGTTTTGTGTCCTTGCGGACCAGGCCTTGTCTGATTCAAGCTTTTACGATGAGCCCAGCGGGAGCGGTCAGGGCTTTGAAAGGCACGATGGGTGGCTCAGATTTCCATCGGACATTTCTACTGATGTCGAAGAGAACAACGTCGTTTGGGCAAAAATCACCGAGAGCGGCTCGCTCGATCAGGCATTGGTGATTTTTCATCACTGGAATGCCAGCACCCGAAATCGTCAGATTGCCAAGTTTTTCTCGCAGCGTGGGATCACGGTTGTCGAGATTGCTATGCCTTATCACTTCGAGCGCAGCCGTCCCGGCTCGCTGTACGCCGATTATATGCTTAGTTCGAATCTCGGCCGAACGATCCAGTCTGTAAGGCAGGCCGTATGGGATGGGCGAAAGCTCATCCGCTGGCTGAAGAGCGAAGGCTATCGAGAGGTCTCGGTTCTCGGCATGAGCCTTGGCTCCTGGGTTGCGGGATTGATCGCTGCGCATGATCCGGCCGTATCGAAGGCCTCGTTATTTTTGACGGCGGGAAGTCTCGCAGACATGGTTTGGACGGGGCGCGCGACCCGATCGATACGCGATAGCCTTGAGCCTGTAATTGAGCTCACCGATCTCCGAAGGGCATGGGGTCCGCTCAACTTGGAGAATTACGCGCATAATCTGGCACGGCCCGATCTCGAACTTCACGTCGTGTTGGCTACGCGGGACAAGGTGGTGTTGCCCGACCTATCGAGACGCCTCATTCAGAAGCTGAAGGACGTCGGAGTCAGGCCGAATGTTTTGGAACTGAACTGCGGTCACTATTCGCTCGCCATGCCGCCTTACATTTTACTGGCGGGTTTGAGCTTGAAGCGGTTTCTATCGTGTGCGGACAAATGATCGGCCCGGCGAATATGCAGGGCGTCGGCCGCCGTTACAGTGACACTCAGGAAAGATCGCGAGCCGCCTAGTGAAGCGGCTCAACGCTGGTCAGCGCGTCGAATGCGGCCTCTTCCTGCTGGCGCTGCGCGACGGCGCGCTCCAGCTCGGCCGCGATCTGCTGACGCTCGCCGGCGTCGATGGATGCCGCCAACTCGGCCCGCAATTCATCAATGTGCTCGTAAGTGGTCATCGTCAGCTCCTCTGATTGAAAACAGAGGCTGAGCCCCGAGGTGATGGGCTTGGGTCAATGATCGCGCTGGCCCGAAGGGCAGATGGGGGAGCCGATTTTGTCGCTCGCGGCAAATTTGGGGAACCGCTCTTAGGTCTTAGTCACGTGTCCTGTTGAGAGAGAAAACTACCTCTCCGTATTGCACCGAAACTAACGGCCGAAGGCCGCATATTTTCAACTCACTGAGAGGGGAAGAGAGAGCCCTGCCCTCTCTCCCCCACAAGCACTAAACCGGTCTCCCCATGCTTCGGCCCGATGGCCTGCAGCACCGGACGGCTGCGCCGACACGGCCCTGCGGGTGGGTGATCCCCCTCCGGTTTAGCGCTTGTCCCCCTCTCTTCCGCTGTTCCGCACGAGCTCGGGAGCAGGAGCGGGCTCCTGCCCTCCCTTCGATTTGGGAGGTCCAGTAGTTAGCGCGGAACCTGGGATTGAGGGTTGCGATGACAGAGGATTTTGGAATGGAAGCCGCGGTGTCGTTGGATATGATGATCGAGCGGCATATAGCGGCGCTATCGGCGACTTCTAAGGCGGTGCACGAATGGGATGAACGCCGCGCGGCTGGCGATGTAACCAACGTGGTCTACGCAAAGGCTCTGCTCGAGGTGACGAAGAGGAAGAGGCCGCCAGGCTAAGGATCGTGAACCACTCGCCGTGCAACGATCAACAAGGATGGCAAAAGTTGACCTACTTGGCCGCGTATTTGTTCGCGACGCGAGGCTCGCTCAAGCCGGAAGAAATGGATGCCGTCTTGAGTACGACCGAGCCTGTGGAATAGGCCTGTGCCTTGGCCTAGCAATGTGCTGGGTCGAGCGTGAAGGGCAGAAGAATAAAGCCGCCCTTGTTGGGCGGCTTCTTTGTTAATTCATTGTGGCGATCCACTCGCCGGATGCTGACTTAGCGAAGCCGACGATTCGATCAATAGGCCGCGCTTCGGGTCCCATCTTGACCGAGGTCATGCAAGCGACACCTGGCCCTGCCCCGGCCTTGTCACATTGGCCGAGTGCCAGAGAGATTTCCGGCAGATTATTCCGATCCCAAACGAGAGGAGACGCCGCATGTGCTTTGCGGTAGGCGGCCAATGCTTCGGCTTCTGTCGGCGCTTCAACGGTCGGAATAGGGCAGAGAGATGGATCAGCGGAGATAGCCGCAACCAGTTCGGGTTTCGAGATGGCCTGAGCTTCGACTTTCGGCTCGGACGCGGCAATGTAGGTGCCGCCGGCGCCAGCCGCTAAACCGAGGGTAGCTGCGATCGCGATTATGGCATTCTGGTGCATTGAATGTTTCCTCTGATGCTTAGGTCCTGAGATTGAACCAGAAGCGCTCCTTGACGCCCTTGTCATTCGGGATGTCGAAATACCAGTCGTTAGCACGGCGCGGCCGGGGGGAGGTTACCTGCACCTGGCAACCGTTGTAGCGGTTGTTGCGATTCAAGAAATTGTCGTTGTGGCTGCCGCTGGTGAGAACGTTGACTGTAATTCTATTCCGCTGGTTGGCTTCTTCGTCGCCATAAAGGCGGCTGAATTCGTTTCGGTTCTCGCATCTGTCGACGATCCGGACGCATTGATCCTGCTCGTTGCGTCGTAAGCCGTTATCGTCTCCATCATTGCTCGAGGTGGGGTGCGACCCTGCAGGGCAGTCCTCGAACTCTTCCCGGCCTGGCTCGCCGGCCTTCGCGTCGTGACAAATGGGCCAATCAAATCCGGGCTTCGCCATTGCGGCGATCAGCCTCTTCATCGGGGGCACACAATAGGGAACGCCCTGCCAGGACAGATTTTGCGAGGCAGCGCAAAGGAGAACCTGGCAACCCCAGGAAGCATCTTCTGCCTTCGCTCCTGTGGGGGCGAAGGCAAGCGCAGCAAGACCGGCTGCAGCATAAAGTAGGTGTTTCATGTCAGTTGGCCCTCATGATGGTTGCGGCTGGAGACGCGTGGTCGACGAATAGCTTGTCGAACGGTGTGGCGTGGTGCACTCGACCGCCTGCTGCGTAGATTATGGCGGCAACGAGCGCGAAGGCTGAAAACCAGAGAATCCCGATCCGAAAAAGCATCGGCTGGTTGGGAATGTCCCGGCAAAGGGGTGGAAAGGCGAATAAGCCGACGTAGCTGTCCAGCGCCAGATGACGTCGATCGAGAAAGAGGATCGAAAGGATCAGGAGCACCAGGGCGAACGGACCATGCACCCACCAGATTCGTTCTGAAACGACGATGAGCGCAAACGATAAGGGAATGGCGAGCATTAAGCTCCAGCGGATCGGTTGCGAATGAGCTCGCAATATGTGCGAAGTCGGGCAACTATCGGTCTGTTCTCTTCGGCTTTTTCCGCGCGTCGATGAAGGGAGGCGATATCTCGCTTTCCCGTTCCACAAGCAGGTTGAAATCAGCGATCGGCCGGCGGTCTAGCGTCTTGTCGACGGCCTTGCGACGCCACTCGTTCATGTCGAGAACGTAAGTGGCCCACATGCCAGAGCGGGCCGCCATCGCATGCTGCTGATAGGCCAGGTATTGGCTGTTGTATGCATGGGTCGACGCGACACGCGCCCAGCCGACACGAAGCATGTCGACCGCAATATCGCGGCCGGCTGACGTGCAGCGGGCTTGGGGGATACCGTCATTGCCATAGGCTAAGACGGTGCATTCGACCGGTTTGCTGCCTATGGTCCTCTTGAGCCAAGCCTTTGCAAGTGGGCCGCACGGAACGGGTGACGGCGCCTTTTGCCGCTCGCGATCCACCCACTTCGGATCAATCGCCCACTGTGGGAGCTCGCACGCGTCGATCTCGACGAGGCGAACGCGCTGCGCATATTGCGGATACCACAGGGTGCGGCCGTCCATGACGGCGACTCGGCCGTTGTAGACCGGATTTTGGTAGATCGGAGCCTCGCTCAATCTCTGCGGTGGCCGAGCCGCCGCGGCCGGAGTCTTGATGAGATCCGCGGCTGTCGCTGTATGGGGGATCGTAGCGAGCGCGGCGGCTGCAAGTAGGTATCGCTTCATTGATCTGCCTTCTTGGTTCGCGCATTCACCTCGCGGCTCAAGAGAATGGCCGGATGCTGGACGTCTTCGAACTGCCAGAGGCCGGCACGCTTATCGCGCGCAAGTTTCTCAGCCACGGCATAGGGGACGTGATAGGGCATGCCCTCACCGTTGAGGGCCGCGAAGGCGTATCCGCTCGTGATCAGGACGTTTGCCAGATCAAGCCGCTGCTTCCCAACGGTGGCGTAGCAGACGACGTAAGCGATACCGTCATTCTTCACCACCGGGGCGCAAACGGGTTTGGTGTCTTTGATATAGGCCGCCAGCACGGCAAGGGACGCCTCGCCGCAGTCGCGTTTCTGCCCGTGCTTGTCCGTATAGCCAGTGCCGCGCAAACAGGACTGGACGCCATAGAGGCGGAATCTTTCACCATTGGAAACCCACGTGTCGCCCGTTTCCAGGGTGACGCCAGGAAGAAGATCGAAATAGCCTGCGGGCGCTGCGGATACGGATGTCGGCAGGAGAGCCAACAGAAGGGAAAGAGCCCTTCTCATTGACCCTTCACCCTCGGATCGGCCCACATTCCGAATGACCCCTTCTTGCCGATCTCCTCAGCTTTGGAGAGATCCGGACGAACGGGAGTCCCATCTGGCTTTTTTGCGAGGCGGAGCGCGCCGAGCGACAAAAGCTGCTCCTCGAACATATCGACGGAGTCGAGGCTACCGGGGAAATTATAGTAGCCGTAGCAGGTGGCGTTCTGGACGGGCGAACCTTGCTCGCTCACGAAGGCGCGGCAAAACACGACCTTCGGGTTTTGTAACAGGATCTGAAGCTGTTGCTGCGCATAATCGGTGCAGCTCCCGGCGAAGTCTTCACTGCGATTGACCATTTCGCCCTTGCATGGCTCCAGGCCAAAAAGGTGCAGTGTTGTCTTGTTATCCACGCGAAAGTCGGTCGGTGAAACGGCCTTAAATCCGGCCGTTGTTGCATAGCCCTTCCGATCGGCGACCTTCCCGCTCCCGTCGTAATATTCGAGCACGAGAACCGTCTTGCCCGGTGCTGCTAGCGATTTGATGTAATCCTTGTTGATGTCCGAGACGGACAAAGCAGGTGTTGCGATAGCGCAACTTGCGAGTGCGGCGATCATGGTCCGTTTCATTTTCTAGCCCTTACCTATATTGCTTCAGCTCGTTCCCCAGCAATAGGGGGTTTAAGTCTGCCTCGAAAAGTTGTATCGCTGAACCAAATCGATGCGATACCTTCACCAGCTTAGTTGGTTTTCGTTTCGACCACAACACCGCAAGTTAGGCGCGCGGCGATGGATAAAAGGGCTAGATTTTCAAGCGTTGTGGACTGGGCCGCTTTGACGGGAAGCGCCCTTTTGTGCACGAGCTGGGTTCAGATTTCTTACGCTCAAGATGGGCAGAAATCTGCAGATATCGTAACAAAAGAAAGCACTTGGACGATCGAGCGCAAGGCGGAGCTTGCAACGAACTTCGATGAGCGCTGGCGCGGCTCAGAGAAGGAGTTCGTGCTAGGCGCTGATGGCGTTGTGAAGCAGGAAAATGCGGTTCAGAACAAAGCTGACAAAAGCCCCCATGATTTTGGGGGTATGCATCATATTGATGCAGCTGTGAGCAATTTCGCTCCCTCGAATGACGTGCCGAACAAGGTTGATGAACCGCAAGTTCCCACGGGCTTGATACAGCCATTTGGTTCATTTCGGCAGATCGATAACAACACCAAATACGTGTATAGGTGCGGTCCTTCTCCGCTCAGCCCGGAAGAGGTTAAGTCTCTGGTTGTGCAGACGGCGCGCAAATATCGCGTCGATGAAGTCTTCGCGACGGCCATCGCCTGGGCGGAGAGCGGCTTTGACGAAAGCCGCAATTCCCCAAAGGGCGCGCGCGGACCGATGCAGCTCATGCCTGCTACGGCTGCGCGGTTCGGCGTCACGGACATCTGTGATCCCGCTCAGAACATCGAGGGCGGGATGAAGTACCTGCGGTTTCTGCTTGATGAGTTTCAGAACCCGCTCCTGGTCGCGGCTGCCTACAACAGCGGCGAACAGCGGATCTACCAACACGGTGGCATCCCGCCGTTCCAGGAAACAGTCGGATACGTCGCCAAGGTGGTGAACTACCAACTCGGGCTGCCAATGCCGTCGGCAAAAGGCAAGGCGAGGCCGGCCGCCGCTGCGCAGGCGGTCTCGGATGCGAGTGATAGCGGCGACGCCGGTGTCATCGCCGTGAAGAAGACCGGCAAGTTTGTCGGCGGTGTCATGCACTTTTGAAGGAGAAAAACATGCAATTTGAAATGCAAACGAGGAAGTCTCAGGCGGTGAAGCTCGCAGCCACGCTCGGCATTGTGGCGGCATTCCAAGTCGCGGGCGCTGATGTTGCTCTCGCGCAGAGTGCAGGCGGCGCCTTCGGGCCGCTGCAGACGGCGGTACAAATGATCGTCGATTTTATCACCGGCCCGTTCGGTCGGCTGCTCGCGATCATTGCCGTTATCGGCCTTGGCTTTCTGGCATTCGCCGGACGCTTGTCGTGGTTCACGGCCGGCGCCGTCGTGATGGGAATCGGTCTGGTGTTTGGCGCACCCGCGATCGTCGACGAGATGATCTCGGCGGTCGGTCAGTGACCGATGAGTGAGTTTCAGGACGAAAAACCAGCTCTGACGCCGTTGGTGATCGGGTTAACCCGGTCCCCAACGCTTTGGGGCGTGCCCTACATGGCGGTGGTGCTGATCGTTGGCGTCACCATCATCGGCTGGCTTGCAACGAACGACCTCCTGGCGTTGCTCATCGCGCCGGTTGCTTACGTTGTCCTGTTCTCGCTCTGCACCTGGGACAACAGGATCCTCGACGTGATGCAGGTGACGTCCCGCAAGACGCCCCGCACGCCCAACAAGCGCTTTTGGGGCACCAACTCTTACGGACCGTGACCATGCTGAAAGTCGTCAAAGAAGAGCTTGGATTCGGCCGGATCGCCAGCAATGAGCGGCCCATGTCGGTTCATATTCCGTATCTCCGACACGTCTCCGACACAGTGATCGGGCTGGAAAACCGATCGCTTCTAGGCGTCATCAAACTCGATGGACTGTTCTTTCAGACGGAGGACCAGGCTGAGCTCAACATGCGGTCGGTCGTCCAGAATACGATGATCCGTGCCTTGGGGTCGAGCCGCTATTCTCTTTGGTCGACCGTGATCCGGAGAGAGGTCGAAACGCGGATCGGTGGCGCCTTCGACGAACCATTCTGCGACCTGTTGAACAAGCGCTACATGGGGCAACTTCGCCACAAGCGCATGTTTACGAACGAAATATACTTGACGATCGTGCGGTCTGGGATGCGGGGCGCCCTCGGCGTCGGCGACTCGTTGAAGAGGCTCTTTGACAAGGCAAACAGGGACGCTCGGGTCCAGCAAACGCGCGAAGATGCTACAGAGCTCGAGGAGCTGATCGGCAACATCGTCCGCGATCTGCAAAAGTATGGAGCCAGGGCGCTCGGAATTACCTATCGTCGCAGGAATGACGACGAGGCCAAGATTGAGGGGCGTGAAGAGAAGGAGAAAGGCGAGCCCTACTCCGAACCCTGCGAGTTCTTCAATGCGATCCTGAGCTGCGGTGTGCCGCGCAAGATGCGCCTGCCCCGCATGGGCATTCGCAATTATGTGGGAACGTCGCGACTGCATTTCAGCAAGCGGACGATGCAGGCTCAAGGCGCTGTCGATGAAGACACCCGCTTTGGAGCGCTGCTGTCTATCAAGGAATATCCACCCTTTACCGGGCCGGGAATGCTGGACGGCCTGCTGCAGGTGAACCACGAATTCATTCTGACGCAATCCTTCACCATCGCCGACAAGCCGATCGCCCAAGAACGTATTAGTCGATTGCAGAGGCAGATCAGAGCCTCGGACGAGTCCGGCAGTTCGGTCGAACAGGATATCGACTATGCGCTCAATAGCCTGATGAACCAGGAAGCCGTCTTCGGCTTCCATCATCTTTCGCTCCTATGCCTGTCCCGCGATCTCGCAAGCCTCAGCCGCACCGTTTCCGAACTCGGTGCTTGCCTCACCGACATGAATCTCACCTGGCTTCGCGAGGATCTGAACCTCGAAGCGGGATTTTGGGCGCAACTGCCCGGCAATCACAGCTACATTGCTCGCAAGGCGATGTTGTCGAGCGCGAATTTTGCCGGCCTGTCCTCCATGCACAATTTCGCGACGGGCCAGGCCGATCGCACTCATTGGGGACTGCCGATCACGATCCTCGAAACCACGTCGCAGACGCCGTACTGGTTCAACTTCCATCGCCGCGACATCGGGCACTTCCTCGTCACGGGACCAACCGGCTCCGGTAAAACGGTCGCTTTGACTTTCCTGCTCGCACAGGCGATGCGCGTTTCACCGACGCCGAAAGCCGTGTTCTTCGACAAAGATCGCGGCGCGGAAATCTTCGTAAGGGCAATTGGCGGTTCATATGAGGTGCTGTCACCCGGAACGCCGACCGGCTTTAACCCGCTGCAGCTCGAAAATACCGGCCCAAACCGCGAATTCCTCCTTCGCCTCCTGAAGGCAATGCTGCGCTCCGGTGATCGCAGCGACTTCACTCAGGAAGACGAGGATACGCTCGAGCGGGCGATCGTCCGCCTGATGCAGGAACCTGCGGCGGAGCGCAATTTAGCGAACCTGGCCGCCCTCCTTGTGGGCCGGTCGCGGGCGGATGCCAATGACCTTCACTCTCGCCTTCGTCCTTGGATCGAAGGAGAAAAGGCGTGGCTTTTCAACGCCCAGCACGACGTCCTCTCTTTCTCGGGGCGCAGCGTCTTCGGGTTCGACATGACGAACATCCTCGGCAATGAGGATCTCCGCACGCCGGCGCTGATGTATCTCTATCACCGTCTTGACGAGCTGCTCGACGGGAACCCGGTCATGTTCTTCATGGACGAGGGCTGGCAACTCCTTATGGACGAGACCTTTTCCGCATTCATCGTCGACAAGATGAAAACCATCCGAAAGCTCAACGGCATTGTTGGCTTCGGCACCCAGTCCGCGGCGGATATCGCCAAGGCAAAGGCTTCGCATACGCTGATCGAGCAGTCGGCGACGAACATTCACTTTCCGAACCCGCGGGCAGACGAAGAGAGCTACATCAAGCGCTTTGGCCTGACGGTGAAGGAATTCAACTTCATCAAGAACACTCCGCCCGAAAAGCGAACTTTCCTGATCAAGCACGGCAATGACTCGGTCATCGCTCGGCTCGATCTCTCCGCCATGCCCGATCTCGTGAAGGTGCTTTCCGGCCGCAAGGAGACCGTCGAGGAGTGCGCGGCGCTTCGGGAACAATATGGGGACGAGCCTGAAAATTGGCTCGCTGAATTTTGCGGATGGGAGGCGGCCGAATGAGGAAGAGTCCTGCTTTGTGGGTGATTTCTGCGCTGTGGCTTGGTGCCTCCGGAACGGCGCACTCTCAAGTGCCGGTGCTTGACGGCAAGGTGCTCGAGACCGACACCAAACGCGACCAAACGACGACGGAAATCGAGAAGACGGATAGTGACCGTCATTCCGTCAGCAAGAGCGTGACCTGCTCGATGTATCGTCCAGGTCGCAGCGGTGACGCCGCTTCCGCTGCAACGGCCAACCCGGAAATCACCGGGCTCGTGAAGCGAGTGGCCCAGGAAGAAGGCGTCGATGAAAGCCTCTTCATGGCGCTCGTCTATCAGGAAAGCCGGTTCAATCCGTGTGCGAAATCGCCGGTCGGCGCCATCGGGCTTTCTCAGCTCATGCCGGGTACGGCAAATGATCTCGGTGTCAATCCCTATGACATGGAAGACAATCTTCGTGGCGGCGCGCGCTATCTGAAGCAGCAGCTTCGCCGTTTCAACGGCAACACCAATCTGGCGTTAGCCGCCTATAACGCGGGTCCTGGTAACGTCCAGAAGTGGGGCGGAATCCCGCCTTTCAAGGAAACGCAGGGGTATGTGGCGAATATCACCCAAAAGTGGCTTCCTGCTTTTGGCGGCTCCGACGTCGCGGATATCCCTGCGAACTATGGCGGCGGTTCTACAGCCTTCACCGGCATGCGGGATTCCACCATCAACTCAATGGCGACATCCCGGGCGATTGGGGAAAGCAGCGGAAACGTTGCCTCTTGGCTGCAACAGTTGGGCGCAATGTCCAGCGGGACGATCCAAGACAGTTGGGATCACAATTCCGGCGCGCGTAATGCCAATCTCGAAATGATGAACCAGGTCATCCGCCTCGGCACGACGATGGCGGACCTTATGAATTCTCGTGGTGCGGTCGATGTCGGCAATCTTTCCGGCGCATCACGCACGAGCGATTTCAAGAATGATGACGACGAGGCGGATCGCGAAACGACCGGTGTTTGCGATCCTCGCGAGGGGCTTGAATGGAGCCCGACAGAAAAGGCTTGCGTCCAGAAGCGGGAGCGCGAAGCCAACGTAGATCTGATGTTGACCGCTCAATGAGGAGAACTGCCATGAAACGTTTGATTTTAACGGCGTGCTCGGTGGCCCTTGCGTCCGCAGCTTCCGCGCAAGTCCCGGTCATCGACGCTGCAAATCTTGAGATTGCGCAGAGAACGTCGAAAACCACCGATGACATCCTCGGCACCAACAAGGAAGTCCTGAAGACGGTCCAGGACACTCTTGAGGCGGTGACCGGCGATCGCGGTAGCGACGCCAACCAGATGCAAAACCTTGCGGTCGGCAATGGCTTCAGCGTCTCCCAAATGCCGTCCTTCGACAGCCTGATGTCGGGCGGCGTTCCCAACTTCGGCGGCACGGGCGGCGATGTTGCTAAGGTGGCAACGAACTTCATCAATGGCCTGCAATTGGTGAAGAACCTGTCGGGCCAGGCAGGCAGCTCATTTTCGGGCGACAAGTCTTACGAAGAGATGGTGAACACCGTTCTCGGTGTCGCTGCGCTCGTTACCGGATTGCAGCAGGCAGTCCAAACGCGCCGCACCTCTTTCGAGCAGGCGGGGGCAAACATCGGTCAGGCCAAGGACATCAAGGGCTCGATCGATCAGAACACACAGCTTCAGGTTCAGGCAGGCCTGACCATCAACGAGCTGATCGGCGTCATGAACGGCGCCGTGTCTTCGCTTCAGGCCGATAACCAGCGACGCCTGACGGACATTTCCAACTCGAAGAAGGCGCTCACCTACAGTGACCAGTAAAAACTCCACGACCGCAAAGGTTCTGTTTCTCGTCCTGATCGCGGCCGGCCTGGCCGGCTGCGGTACCGCGGCGAAGGAGAAGACCGCCCCCTGCAAGAGACCTGCCAACCTGACGTCTTACGTGCCGGACCCTCGCCAAGAATGCGGCCCGATGATGAGCGTCAACGGTGACGCAGCGGCCGCCTTCGCTGCGATTGAGGCGACGGCGGCTGAATAAGGACAATATGCAACGATGCACGATTTTCTAGGCGATCTGCTGGACAGAATTGAACAGACCGGCGCGAATTTTTCTTCCCGGGCCTACGGGATTGTCGGCGATGAGATCGTGCCGCTGCTCACCATCATGTTCATTGCATATGTGGGCTACTATGGCCTCCAGCTCTTCATGGGAACGGCCCGCGTTAGCGTCAGCGAGATCATTGGTCGCGTCGCCCGGATGTTGATCATTCTGGCGCTGGTCCGAGAGTGGGACTACTTCAACACTCTTTTTTATTCCTGGCTGAATAGCACGCCAGAGGACGTCGGCCGGGCGATCCTTACCGCCACCGGGACAGGCATCACAGAGCCGACAAACGGCCTTTCGATGATCTGGAAAACGGCAAACGAGGCTGCTTCTGCCTTCGCAGAACAGTCTGGTTATTTTGCGGTGCTGCCGTCCATGATCGGTTTTCTGATCATGTTTGCAGTGGCGGTCTTCATTGCAGTGGCTCTGGCGATCCTGCTCCTTGCCAAGGTGATGATGTGGGTGCTGATCGGGACCGCACCGATCTTCATCGGCTGCATGCTCTTCGAACCGACGAGGGGCATGGGCGTCGCCTGGTTCCAGCAGGTGCTGATGTATGCGCTGATCCCGCTATTCGTCTACGTCGTGGCTGCATTCCTGATCTCAGCCATGGACCCGGAACTTACAAAGGTCACGAGCGCTGCAAACCAACGGGAACTTCAGCTTAGCGACATTTCCGCTTTCCTGCTCCTGTGCGCCGCAGGCGCATTTGTCCTCTTCAACATTCAGGTTCTCGCGCAGGGCATTACCGGTGGCGTGGCCGCCGGCATCGGCAATTTCGCACGTGCCGTTGGCCGATGGGCAGGCGTATCGGCACCAATATCCGCCCTGTCAGGCGGACAACGTCTGGCGGGGTCAATTGGCAATGCCGGGATGCAAGCGAGGGCACGCACCCAAGACGGCATGAGAACCAACATTCGCAACGCCGCTGCTGAGGCGATGCAGAACCGCATTAGCAGCAACAGCATGCCTCGCTGAGGCGAGAAATTCAGGGCTAGATGTAAGGGCTAGAACGAATGGCAGAAACGAATGACGCAGCTCTTCGCAGCTATTTTCAGGACGGGGATCGTTGGGAACAGGAGGTTGTCAAAAAAGCCAAGCGATCGCGCTCGCTCGCATGGTTCGTCACGATGATATTCGGCGCGATTACCCTGCTGTCGCTGACGGCAGTGGTGATGCTCGTTCCGCTGAAGAGCTTTGAGCCGTACATCGTTGAGGTTGATAAGAACACCGGCTATATGGAGGTGAAGACCGGCCTAACCAGGTCTGCCAAACTGACCGACCAACAGGCGGTCACTCAAGCGAACGTCGTGCGCTATATCCGATCTCGCGAAGGCTACGACCCCTTCGCGATTGAGCAGAATTTCGGTATCGCCGCCCTGCTCTCCACCGATGATGCGGCCCGCGAGCTGCAGGAGCTTTACAGTGCGGCAAATCCCAACAATCCCGCAAAGGTCCTCGGCAAGAACAAGAAGGTAACCGTCGACATCAAGTCCGTCACCTTCTCCAATGCGAGCACGGCCTTGGTCCGGTTTTCGACCACCGAAAAATCGGACACGGATTCCATCGTCCGTCACTACATTTCGGTCGTTCGCTATCGCTATACGGACACGCCGGCAACCAACGAATGGCGCTTTGAGAACCCCTTGGGCTTCCAGGTCTACAACTACCGTCGCGATCAAGAAACGGTTACGCCCGGAGGTAAGGAATGATCAAACGCCTCCTGCTTTCCGCGGCCTGCGCGGCCGCGATGATGACTCACGCCCATGCTGCGCAGGCACCTCGCCCGGGCAGCCTCGATTCGCGCGTAACCAGCGTCGTATATCAGTCCAATAACGTGGTCAGGGTCTCTGCCACCTACGGCATCTCCACCATGATCATCTTTGATGAGGACGAAAAGTTCGAAACGATCTCGCTTGGCGACACCGACAGTTGGCAGGTTGCCCCTTCCGAGAAGGGCAACATTCTGTTCGTGAAGCCGATCGCAAAGAACGTCGCCACCAACATGAATGTTGTGACCAGCAAGAGGATCTATTTCCTCGAGCTCAACGACCATGCTCCGTCCGATGGCAAGCAGGTGTTCGGGATCCGTTTCGTCTATCCCGAGAAGGATCTAAATGCCGCGCTCCGCAAGGAAGCCGAGTACCGGGCGGCCTACCCGAATATGTCGAATGTCGATAAGGCCAACGTCAACATCGACTATTCGTTTTCCGGTGATCCGGCGTTGAAGCCTTTGGTCATCTTCGACGACGGGAAAAAGACCTTCTTCAAGTTCGGCAGCCGGGTGCCGGCGATTTTTGCCTTCCAGGCCGACTTTTCCGAGACGCTGCGCAATTTCCGGAAGGAGGGCGAATACATCGTCGTCGATGGTGTCGCGACGCAATACACGCTGCGCGAGGGCAATCAGTGGACCTGCATCTTTAACCTTCGCAAGCCCGACTTCGGCGCTCCGGATCCTGCCATTCTCGGTCCGGCTCCTGACACCAAGGCGACGAAACGTAGGAGGAGCGGCAACTAATGAAGCGCAGCCCTGAACTTGAGGCCATGACGGCGGCCGATGAGACGGCCGTCAGCAACAGGAACACTGGACGGAATCAAACCATCGGTATGGCCGCCCTGCTCCTGGGGGGTGCTGTCGCCGCCTATTTCGTGCTTGCCACGGCAGGAGAAAAGCCGCGTGATGTCGTCGATAGCGACGAAGAGTTCCAGACGACGACCTTCCGGCCGCCGTCATTCGTGCGTGAGCAAGAAGAGCCGAAGCCGGAGATAGAACCTGCAGTCATCAATCTGCCGCCGCCACCTGAGCCGGTTCAAGAAACACCCGTCGATACAACCGAGTTCAAGGTTCCTCCCCCGCCGGAGGTCGTAGAATACACGCCCGACGCGGCGCCTGTCGAAGAGTTTCCCGAACGCTATAGGTCAGGCCTGATCTCGCTTGATCAGAAAGGCAATGGCAGCGGCAACGGCGGATTTCCAGGCGAGGACGATTCCGGGCTGAGTGTCGCTGGCGAGGACCGCAACAGCAAGTACCTGGCTGCGGCCTCGAGTCTCGCCGATCGGAGCGCAAAGGCTCGGCAAATCGAACGCATCGATGCCATGATACCGGAAGGAACGTTGATCCCCGGCATCCTCGAGACCGCGATCAACAGCGATCTCCCCGGCCAGATTCGTGCGATCACGTCGCAGGACGTCTATTCCTTTGACGGGCGGCGCGTCCTCATTCCGACCGGAACGCGCCTCATTGGCGAATACCAGTCCGAGATCACCCGCGGGCAAAAACGGATTTTTGTTATCTGGACCCGGCTCATTCGCGACGACGGCGTGTCGGTGCGCCTCAACTCCATCGGCACGGATAGCTTGGGACGCTCGGGCTTGACCGGCCACGTCGACAACAAATGGCGCGAGCGGTTCGGCTCCGCGATCATGCTTTCCGTCGTCGGCGCCGGCGCCAGCTTCCTGACCGGCTACGGAAGCGACGAGGCGTTCGGCGACAACAACAGCGAGGCACAACGTGGCGAGGAGCTCGCCCGCGAAACCATCGCCGAGACCTTCTCGGATATGGCGAACCAGGCCTTGAGCGAAAACCTGCGTATTCCTCCCACCATTAGCGTCAGCCAAGGCGAGCGGATCTTTGTCTACGTACGCCAGGACCTCGATTTCAGCGCCATGTATGACGACCCGGTCACCGAAGCGATGAAGGAGATTCAGCGTGAACGTCGCCGCAGGTAACACCACTACGATCAGACGCGATCCCCATTATTTCCTCAACCGCGCTCTCGAACCGATCAGGGAATTTCTTGACGATCCGAGGGTGGTGGAAATCGCCGTCAACAAACCGGGCCATGTCTATATGGAGCGGTTTGGCGCCGACTACATGGAGCATCAACTGATCGACGCCCTGACGGGTGATGAAATCCAGAACATCGGCGAGCGTGTTGCGGCTGCGACGGACCAGTTCATCAGCCGCTCCAAGCCGATCCTCAGCGCCGCGCTTCCGACCGGCGAGCGTATCCAGATCGTCTTGCCGCCGGCGGCCCCCGAAGGTGGCTCGATCTCGATCCGCAAGCAGGTGGTCAATAACTTCACGCTCGAGGAGTATCGCGACAACGGATCGCTCGATAAGGTCTCTGTAGCCGTCGGTGGCCTCAGCGACATCGATCGCGAGCTGATAGGACATCTGCGCGCCAATCGGATTTACGACTTCATCCACACCGCGATCACCAAGCGAGTCTCTATCCTCATCAGCGGCGGCACTTCCTCCGGCAAAACGACCTTCCTGAATGCCTGCCTGAAGAGCGTCGATCCGCATGAACGGATCATCACGCTTGAGGACACGCGAGAGCTCTTCCCGCCGCAAGCAAATGCCGTTCACCTGATCGCGTCGAAGGGCGACCAGGGCACAGCGGACGTGACCATTCAAAGCCTGCTCGAGTCATCGTTGCGCATGCGGCCGGATCGCCTGTTCGTCGGCGAAATTCGAGGCGCAGAGGCTTTTTCCTTCCTCCGGGCAATCAACACCGGCCATCCCGGCAGCATGTCGACGGTTCACGCCGATACGCCGATGGGCGCTTATGAACAGCTCGCCATGATGATGCAGCAAGCCGGCTTGTCGGCCGGTTTTTCGAAGCAGGATCTGATGTCGTATATTCAGATGGTCATCCCGATCGTCATTCAGCTCCGCCGTGAAGGCGGCAAGCGCGGGGTCTCTGAGATTTTCTTCGCCCGGGATGAATCATGACGAAGCAGCTCCAGGCGTTCTACCTGCTCTTTTGCGTCGGGATAGCGTTCGTTGTCTGGATGCTCGGGTACGGCCTGGGACTTCAGCTCTTCTATAAGGACGGTCGGATCCTCGAAACGACTATTACGAGCAATCCCTTCGCTCCGATTCAACAGTTCTGGCACTACAAAACGAGCCCTGCCCTGCAGAAGGTCGCGCTTGCTTCGATGGTGCCGGCGCTGCTGGTGGCAGGCCTTGTCGCCTACATCGGACTGAAGCCGACGAGCAGCCCTTTGGGGGATGCCGCGTTTCAGGACATGGCTTCGCTTCGGCGGGGGAAATGGTTCCGCAAACAGGGACACATCTTCGGCCGGATCGGGCGGAACATTCTTCGCACCAAGGACGATCGGCACCATCTGATCATCGGCCCGACACGCTCCGGTAAAGGTGCCGGCTATGTGATCCCCAACGCGCTGATGCATGAAGGCTCGATGATCGTCACCGATCTCAAGGGCGAAGTGTTCAAGGCGACGGCGGGCTATCGCCGGCAGAACGGCAGCCAGGTTTTCCTATTTGCGCCCGGCTCCGAAAAGACCAACAGCTATAATCCGCTGGACTTTATCCGGCCCGAGCGCGGTAATCGTACGACCGACATTCAAAACATCGCCAGCATTCTTGTGCCCGAGAACACGGGATCGGAAAATTCCGTCTGGCAAGCGACCGCCCAACAGGTCCTTGCCGGCGTGATTAGCTACATCACGGAAAGCCCCTTCTTCAAAGACCGGCGCAACCTCTCCGAGGTCAATTCCTTTTTTAACAGTGGCGCCGATCTCCAGGCACTCATGAAATACATCAAGGAGAAAGAGCCCTATCTTTCGAAGTTCACCGTCGAGAGCTTCAATTCCTACATCGCCCTATCGGAACGCGCCGCCGCGTCTGCTCTCTTGGACATTCAAAAGGCGATGCGGCCCTTCAAGAACGAGCGGATCGTCGCCGCGACCAATGTCACCGACATGGATCTTCGCGCCATGAAGCGCCGGCCGATCTCGATCTACCTGGCGCCGAACATCACCGATATCACCCTGCTGCGCCCTCTCCTCACGCTTTTCGTGCAGCAGGTGATGGATATCCTCACGCTCGAGCACGATCCCAATTCGCTCCCCGTCTATTTCCTGCTCGACGAATTCCGGCAGTTGAAGCGGATGGACGAGATCATGACCAAACTGCCCTATGTCGCCGGCTATAACATCAAGCTTGCCTTCATCATCCAGGATCTGAAGAACCTCGACGAGATCTACGGCGAAACCTCCCGACATTCGTTGCTCGGCAATTGTGGCTATCAGCTCGTCCTCGGCGCCAACGACCAGGCCACAGCCGAGTACGCATCCCGCGCGCTCGGAAAGCGCACGATCCGCTACCAGTCGGAATCCCGCACGATCGAACTGATGGGCCTGCCTCGCCGCACGAAGGTGGAGCAGATTCGCGAGCGCGATCTGATGATGCCGCAGGAAGTCCGGCAAATGCCGGAGAACAAAATGATCCTGCTCATCGAAGGACAACGGCCGATCTTCGGTGAAAAGCTCCGGTTCTTCCGGACGCAGCCGTTCAAATCAGCCGAGGCGTTTTCCCAAGCCAATATCCCGCAAGTACCGGAAGTCGATTATCTGTCACCGAAGCCCGTGCCGGCGACAACTCCAGAATATGCCAAGGGGGGAGATCCTTCCGTCGAAATTCCCTCGCCGGCGCCAGCGAAGAATGAGAAGCCTTTCACTGCCGCCGCGGCGGAGGCAGCTCCGGTCAAGGCAGAACCTGCGGCAGACGAGAAAGCTGCAGCACCTGCCAAACGCACCGTCAATACAAAGGCGCTGCGCCCGAAGCCCAAGGCGACTGCTGCAAACACGGGTGGTGCGGAAGCATCTGCAAGCCTTGATGCAATGGAAGCCCGGATAAAGGCTATCGAGGAGGGCCTCAAACCAAAGGCCGCGCAGCTCAAAGAAGTGGTCGACACGAAAGCTGAGAAGCTTGGCGACAAGTCCCCGACCAAGCGCCGCAACATCATGGACATCTTCAGCACGACGATACCTGATCCAGTCGACGTAGGAATGCCGGCCGAATAGCTGTGAGGAGACCCCTTCCGGACCCGTTGCGGTCATCTGCGACAGTCGTCATGAAGGGCTCGATTGAGCCCGAAAACGACTTTCCAGCCACGGTTCACAAATGACCGCTGTGCGCCTTCATGCCGGTCATTCTGAAGGCTGGAACTGTCCACCGAAAGCGGACATGTCCGCTGCATGCGAAAATCAAGACCTCTTCAAAGTACGTTTGGTGTGTCGTACCGGTCGAAGACAAGAAATATGTCTACGCTATAGTAATCTAGCTTCGCCCTGCGTCTTGGCCACGAACATCCGTTCTATGTGGTGATGCAAGACGAAAGGCAAATTATGCATATTTCGGTTGCGACCGACATGCTGTTAGAACCTTTGACTGCCGTGCCGTCAGGCGAGGCGGTCAGGCTGATAATCAATGTGAATATTCGTCCTTGTCGCAGTTATCCGGAAACTGCAGCTTTTGCTTGATTCCATAGCTGGGCTTGGATGCGCCACAACGACAGCACCACCAAATACGGGTCCGCATTCAGCGGGTCAGGCCACTGAGATTTCGCAGGCCAACCCAGCAATGTGTTTTGCGTGGCGTATGACTTTTCCCGAAACGTATAGCTTGCTGAAGAAGGTTACGTCATCAGGCAAATCGATAGCACCTGCAAAGAACCGGCGGGACGTCACGATCATTTTATCCGGAGGCCAACGGTTGCGGACGGCATAAGATTGTTCGGAGTTTCCAAGCTCCAATAGCGAAAACACTTACAGTGATACATAGTGCGCAAACGATTGGCATAGATCGAACAAAAAAAGATCAAACTAGCGGGTCGTCACATCGCCGCCGCAAGTGCGACCGGTAGTTAGAATAAGATTTGACAAAATCTGCAACGAAGCAGAACGTGGGCGTGCGGTAATCACCGCAAAGACTGGTGACTGAGAAAGCAAACAAAAGGTGCGGAGGTTAAGATGCAAAGGTTCGGTTCCAAATGCGTTCTTTTCATCGCTGGATTCTGTTTGCCGATTTCGTTGCCAGAGGCTTCTGCCGCGGGTCAAACGATTGATTGTCACTACGAGAATTCGGGCAGCACAGCGAAAATAAGCGTCGGGATCAGCAACGATGAAGATTACGCGGTAAAATGCAATTGGGCATGCATATACGTTCTTCAAGACTCAGATTTTACTAAGCAAACGGTTTCTGGAGAGGATGACGTTGACCAGAATTCGTCTGAAAACGTGCACTCGGACAGTACCCCAGCAGCTGTTTCGAGCGCGTCTGGCACCCCTAGGTGCGCTCGCAAGTGAATGATAGCGCAGTAAACGCCGCGTCTTACTCGCCGCAGTCATTTTTCCGGAATGCCACCGCGCTCTGACCGCAGTTAAGGGGCGATACAGTCAGCAGCCTGTTTTATCCCACTTGATCGCAAGTGACGTGTTGACGTCATCATTGGCATCGTAGTCTCCCTGCTGATCATAGCTGGGTTGGCCGTCGCAGCTGAAGGCGTTCCGCGCGTGGACGATCCAGAAGTGCTTAATGTTGCCGGCTGCAATTTCCGCCTTGCCGAGAGGAGCGCCGTCAAAATCGTTGACCACGGCTCCTTTCACCATCGTTGGGTCCCGTTCGGGGCGCGCTAAGGTGTCTGCGGTTCTGAGGGCCTTAAAGATTTCACATCGCCGCGCGCCTGGATTGCATGCGAGGCAAGGCCTGATGCGTGGCTCGTTATGTGTTCACCGTTGCCGCCACATTTGGGGCATGCCGTCAGGACAACGATGGCCGGCCAGCGGAGTGCTTCGGCTGCCAGCAAGGGCTTCCTGGTTTCCACAGCCAGGTAGGTCTTCGCTGCCTGACGTTGATGTTGAATCCATGTTCGGAACTTCGGGTCGGCTATATCTATATCCTCGAATAGCTCTGCTTCCGACTGCCCCGAAAGTGGCCGGATAGGGGGCTCGAACGATACGCCGAGCATCACTGCATCCAGCGAAACTGCCAGTCTGTCGCTCCGAAGGACGGCGCGGTCGGATCCCAAATGCTGGCGAATATTGCGCAGCGCTTGGCGAAGGCTCGCCGCCGCCTGTTCGCCGCCGCGATCGCTCCACAGCATCGCTTGCAACCATGTCCTGCTCCGACGCAGCCCGGGTGCAAGCGCCAGCAACGCAAGGACTCCGCAAGCTTTCCGTGATCTCGGACTGCGATCCACGCCAGCGGCATCCAGAAGCTCAAATTGCCCGACTGCGCGCAGTGTAAACATGGCTTCCCCGCACGCTGGAGTCTGTCCCGAACAATAGAAAGCAGCTATTGACGAGCGAAACTCATTGAGCATGAGACCAAAAATACTGTTCACACGCAAAAATAAACTACTCGTCACAATGCGCCAGCTCTCAAATCTCATTTATCTGTGGATAAAGAGAACACGAAGTCTGAATATCGAATGTTTTTGGCCGCCGCTGAAGTGTGAATATCGATTTTCACGATCTATTCACGCGCAACCGTCCGCTGAAAAAGCTACGCTTTAAGCTCTTCACAGTGGAAAACGCCAATGGGTGCGCGCAAGGATCCGCCGCGATTCGCAGAGCGGAAAAAACACGCTGTCATCACCCGCCGGGATTTCCTTGGCGCGGCGGCGGCAGCGCCGATCATGACCGCTACAGCGAACCTGGCGCTGGCGGCAGAACCGCCGGATCAGGATTCTGGAGCGGATCTGATCTTCATTCTTTCGGAGGACGAAAAAAGCGTAACGGTCCGCCGGGTCTCTTCGGACACCTCAGTAACCCACCGCGACCTGACGATCGAGACGGCGTCATTTGGGCCAGGCGCCTGGTTCGACCTTCATCGGGTCGAATATGCGCAGTGGGACAGTGCGAGCCAAACTTTGACGCCGGAGAATGGGATCCCGCGCCGTCGGCTGACGATCCGGGGTGCATCCTGGGGACAGCACGTCATGGACTCGCAGCAACAGCCGCTCGAAGTGACGTTCATCTTCGAAAGGACGGATGCTTCTGCCTGGACCGTCGGCATCGAAACGAATGTTTGGCCCGGCGAGCGGGGAAACCCGGTCTTTCATACGGAACCGGAGAATCGCAAGCCGCTCCATGCCTTCATTGCGGGACAGGCGACGCTGGACGAAATCCTGTCGCAGGGCCGCATACAATCCGCCCTGTCCCTGATGTTCGACGGACAGCTGACGGCAACGGACCAGATGACGGTCGGTTTCAACGCCGACATTGAATGGGTTCTCTCGCCAGTCGATGCCGACAGCCGCCCCATCCTGGCGTTGGGCGGATGCGTCGAAGCGCCCGCGCGGAAGAGCGTCGATGAAGGCAAGGTCCAATTCGTGGTCAAGTGGGAGCCGCGGACCGGCGAAGAGCCTGCGGGGGACGGGCGGCGGCTCACCGCGCGCAGTCTGGCGCGGTGGACCGCTGCCTTCGAGGTGGGCGGGGACCTGGAGTCGCCTTCGGTCGCGGTCGCGCCGCTGACGACGCTTCCAGACGACCCCGTCCTGGGCGATCTATTTATCGGTCAGTTGGACGCTCAGTCCACGGTAGTGTTGGAAGGCGGGGTCGACGCCGCTTCGGTCGTCGCGCTGTTCTCGGCGCCGGGCGCGGTCCTGGATTGTCGGCAGCGTCTCGACGCGGAGACCACAGTGCCCACCTGCGCGAGCCTTCCGCTCGACGATGTTACGATTACCCGCATCGCGCCGGGGACAGCCGGTAAATGGCGTGACGTCGTCGTCGCCGATGCGGGCGGCAAGCGCGCGGCCCTGCCGGCCGGCCGGCCGCGGACCTCATCGGTCGAGCCGGAGCTTCCTGCCCCGCCGCCAGTTCCGGCGCCTGCGCCGATCCGTGTCGTAACACTGATCGGGCGGATGGATGTTTCCCCGTTGCCGATCGACGCCGCCGCGAGCCAGCTTGCACAGGACGACGATGCGGCGGCGGCGGCCCGGCGCAAGTTCGATGCGATCACGGCGGCTGCGCTCGGCGACCGTGCTGGCGTGTCGGAGCGGACGTTTTTCCTGCTGGTCGACCGTGGCAACGGCGAGAATGTCGCCGCGCCCAGGAGCAACGGAGCTAAGGGCGGCGATGCTGCGGAAGCGTCGGACGTATTGCGCAGGCTCTATGCCGACGTGGCACTTCGTGGGCTCGATACAGCACTGCCGGACACACGCGACAGCGCGCTCACCGTCGCCGGAAGCCATTTTAGGCTGAATTTCCTTGACGGGAACCCGCTGCCCGACCTGCTTGTACCGGAGGTCCACTGGAACACCCCCGATGGCTTCCTGTGGCTGGGCGCGCCGACGATGTCAGGCGAATTCGCCTGGCTCGACCTGGGTAGCTCCACCCTTCACGCGCGGCGCGACCACGATCTGGTCGACTTGCGTTTCCGCTTTGCCGACTTCGTCCTCGGCTTTTCCGTTAGTACCGACGCATATGGGTTTCCGATCGGCATCGGGCGGGCGCTGCGCCCGTCGACCCCAGATGCCCGTCAGGTCGTGGTCAGGAAGCAATTGCCGGGGGCCACCGGCGACGGCAAGCTCGACACCGGCGACGTGATCGAGGACCGCAGGCCCGTTCTCGGCGTCGAGTTCCCGCCGCAGCATGTTATGGAAGAAGCGTTCTATCGTCAGGAACTTGGGCCGCTTCCCGATACAGACTGGCCTGAAGACTCGGGCGATCTCGAATCTTTTCTCGAAGCGATCAGACTGGAACCGGACGCCGGCAAGCGCCGCACGGCCCGCGAGAAGATCGGGCTCAAGAAGGTAGCGAAGGAGGCCGAACAAACCGCTCCGAACCAGCCGACGCCGTTCGCCGACCTGCGGCGGGAGCTTGGAAATTCGGGCCTGCCGGAAGACCAGAAGGAGTATTTCGGCCCCTACGCGATGTCGCCGGAAGCCATAGCGGCGGCGCGCGCCTGGCAAACACGGCAAAGCGAGGAGCTGCTCAGGCCGATCGTCGAGACGATGCTCTCGAAGGCTGCTAAGAAACCGCCGGTGAGTACCACTGCCGGGCCACTTGGCGATGCGCTGCAGGCCGAAGCCGAAGCCGAGAAGGAATATCCTCTTTACAAGCTGTGGCGGGACGCGTTTCGTGCTTACGTCATCGAGACTCGCGGCCGTCCGGGCGACGTCCTGGCACAGGATCCAGGCGCGACTTTTGCGGAATTCGTCAACAGGCAGCGGCCCAATGCCCCTTCGGACTATTTTCCTTTGCCGGAGCTTGAGGCGACGTTCACGGCCGCGTTCCTCAAGCAGATATCGGGCCGTGAACCCTATGATCGGCTGGCCATGGCGCGGCTTTCCGGCCGCAGTTTGCTCTCCTTCCGGGTAAATTTCGAGGCGGCTCCCGGCGATTCCTTTGAGATCAACCGCCTGCCGAGCCATGCGACGGACAGTCCGGCCGCGCCGGGACCCGGCGTACAGCGCTTCGGCGCGATGCCGTTCACCTTTGCCTCGCTGACCGACTGGTCGCGCCACGAACCCCATGTCACGCAGCGGGCGCGCAAATTGTATGAACCTCTCGCTTCGGGAGCTATACCTCCCGTGGCGGGGCGCGTGGCCAGCGTCGACGATCACGCGATTCTCGTGCAGCAAGGGATCGAACGCGGCCAAAAATCGTCCGGGACGCATCTTGGACAACTCCGCGCAAACCTGTCTACACGCCCGATGGGCCTGGAAACGCGGATCGAGATCCCGTCGCGCCTTGTTCTCTCGACGGCGCAGAACGCGATCTGGCAGGCTCCGCGAAAGGTGAGCCGCGACCCCGACGGCGGCGAGCCGGACGTGTTCGACACCGATCCCCCCACGCCCGGCAACGGCTATGAGGCCTACGAACCGCTTTGGATGACGCGTCTTATTACAGAGGACGCCGAGCCCGGCCTCAGGGCGGTTTGGTCCCCGGACATGCGGCCCGAGGCAGTCGGTCCGCTTCCTGCCGGCGACGTGCTGAGAATCGCAGGTCCTCCGCCACGCGGACCCTGGTCACCCTGGATCCTGCGGCGCGAACAGGTGGATGGGGTCCGGGCCCAGCCGTTGAAGATATGGGAGATCGAGCAAGCGCAGAAGCTAACCGACCCCAACGCGCCGCCGCTGCCCACCTATACTGACGACGAAGTGTGCCTGCTCGACCGCCCCACCAAGTCGAGCATGTTCCAGCGCATCTGCGAGGTTTTCAAGCTCCGCGCGACCTACAAAAACCAGGCCGATCTCCACACGTTCCGCACCTCGCTCGATGCCTATGACCGGCACGAACTGGTGTTGCTGTCCTCCGCTTACGGCCTTCCGGCTACCGGTCGGCGCCGGCAGATCGGCACCAGTGACACCGATGCGGGCGAGCTCGTCGAAAAGTCGGGCCAGTTCGAGCCGGGAGAGGACTTCCACCTCACCGATGCGACGTCGGACCTCGCCTTCTATCGGCCCAAACCGCTCGATGTCAGCGAATTGTCGCTGAGCGCACTCGGCGGCTTCCTCAATCACGACACGAACTTTCTGCCGCCCGCTCCAGCCGTCACCTATGACGGGCGGTCGCTTTTCGACGGCCTGTCGATCGAGCGCTGGCAGCATTTGATCGTGCTCGGGCGCGACGTGCTCGCTACGGTCGTCTACTCCGGCTACCTCTACCCACTGAGTCACAAAGCGTCGCTGGTCAAGATTACCGAACGCGTCTTCGTGCGGATGAAGGGCGACCGAAACCAAGACAAAGATTTCGGCGTCAAGGCCGTGTTGCGCCAGCGCATGTTCGTTAGGGTGTCTTCCCCGACCAAGAAGTTCCCCGCCGTCGGTCAGCCTAACAAGGGGCGGCAATGGTGCTCCGAGGACGTGACCATCCTCACGCGCCAGACACCCGACATCGTCGACCCCACATTGGAGCTTGACACCTCGCCCCTGCGTCCCAGCCCCAGCGGCAGGATATTCCTGGACAACCAGCCCGGACTCGCATTCTGGCCGCAAACGGCGACGACGGACCAGGCCCGCTTCCGGTTCGAGTTCATGCTCGATGGCCGTCGCACCAAGGCGCCGTTGATCTTCGTGGACCGGATCGCGGCGAAGAACAGAACATCCCTCGACGCGCTGCTGAAATACTACCGGTCGCTCGACGAGGCCACGTGGCGAACGGCAGGGCTGAACGGCCAGACGCTGCGCTTCGCCGAACCTGTCAAGGAAGGCGACACGTCGTTCTCGGTCGACAGCGTCGTATTCGATGTCGATGGCCGCGCGAAAAGCGACGGAGAGAGCTGGGAGGGAGATAACGACCTGGGGACCAACACGGGCGTGCTGGAGGGAGCCGACCAGCCGCCCTTCTACCCGGTTATGTCGTCGGCGAAGATCCACATTGAGCAGGCCGAGTGCATGTCCGGCGCTGCCATGGGCGCGGCAAAAGTCCGTTTCGACGGCAGTTATGTGCTCCGCGGTCTGCCGCGGCGCCAGGAAGAAGGCCAGGTGTCCGAAGGCAATCAGGTGGACAAAGAGACCTTAGGCGGGAACGCCGCTGAAGTCTTCCTCTATGTTGACATGATTGCGCCGCCGAAGATGAGCATGGGGCCGAACGGCAACCAGTCCGGGGGCGTCGGCCGGCCCAATATGGATATCGTGGCGCTCAGCCGTTCGAAGGGCATCCTCGGAGCGCAGCCCGGCCAGGCCATCTATCGGAGCAAGCCCGCCGATACCGCCGGAACGCCCTATTCTGAATCGCCGAAGCTGTTGTCGGTCGCGAACCACTTCTCGCTACCAGCGCCTCGGCCCCAGACACCCGGTGGCGGTCAGCCCGACGTTCCCCCGGCAAGCGAAGACACGACCTCGAAGGTGTTCGAAAGTTTCTTCAGCGTCGATGCTAAATTACTTGGGGTCATCTCTTTCCAGTCTCTGATGAAGCTCCTCAAGCTTGTCGGCGGAGTGGACGCCATGCCGGCGCTCAAGGAGGTGGTCGACTACGGTTCGCAGGTCTTGGGCGAACTTCAGAGTGGCGCAGCGGGAGCAATCGAGCTCTTGCACAGCGAGATCCTGTCGCCTTTGCTGCAACTCGTTCGTACCACCCGAAAGGAATGGTCGAAACTAGACCGCACGCAGACCGGCGCGCAGCAAAGCGTCATCGAGAATTTTCAAAAATTCCTGCCGAGCCTCCAGGCGACTTCGCTGCGCCAGCTCTATCCAGAGATCGACAGGGGGTTGAACAAGCTCGAGGCGGCGCTGCTCGAAGCGATGGGCGAGAAAGACCCGGTTCTAATTGTCGGGCGGCTGGCGGCAGTACACGAAGCGGGCCGGCAGTTCATGCGAGAGCTGGGCCGTCTGGCGGCGAATCCCGTCGAACGCATCGAACAGGCAGCCCGCGGCCAATTCACCGCAGTGGCCGCAGACATTGAAGTCGAGATCAGGGCCTACGAGGCCGCGGCGATGAAATTCGTCTCGGAACTGCAGGCGACCAAGGACGATATCGCGCGCGAGCTTCTGATCTATCTCGCCGATCAACTGCCTTGGCACGAAATCGAAGCGCTGATAGCGATTTCGGAGAGCGGCGAAGCGATCCGCGATCTCTCGGCAAAAGCGCTTCTGGAGCTGCGCGACGTCAACGTCGACCTGTCGCCCTACGTCGCGGACCTTGCCTCCGGAGCGCTCGATCCCGTCGCTGCGCTCAAGGCGATTTCCTCGGCGTTCCTTGACGCGGCGATTGTCAAGGCCGAGGAAACGGAAGACGGCCTGCGCAATCCGTCTCTCACCCAGCGGTTCCTGGCCCTGTTCAGCGGCGACACCCAGCAGGACCGGGAGATCGTCGCCTCGGCCGTCGCGGCCTATCGCGTCCGGCTGGAGTTCGCCAAGACACAAATCCACGGCTGGATCGACAACGTCCCGCCTACACCCGATTGGGCGATCTGGGTGGCGCGTGTCCGCGCCATTGTCCAGCTCATCGAGTTGTTGCGCGAGATGGTGAAGGCGGTGCAGGCGAAAAGGCCCGAACGCGTCTTCTCCTTGCTCGTCCAGCTTGGCCGCGAATATCTCACCGTCGATCTTCTTGCGTTCAAGGCAGAGATCGAGAACGAGATCGCCACGCAGGAAGCGCAACTGCGGGGATGGCTTGACACAATCCTGGAACGCCTCGTCCAGGTCGCAGCCGGAACCGTAGCCGCCAACGCCCAGATCAATCCCGAACTGCCTGTGGCGGTGATCGTTGCTTGTGTCGCGCAGCTTCCGGTCAACGACAGGCAGCAGGCTACGGCGGTCGCAGAAGCCATAGTTGGCCGGTCGCCGGACCACTTCCTCAAAGGCTTTGCCATCACCGCGCGGGACACCTTCGACCTCGCGACCGAACTCGCCGTCGCGCGGGGCAACCTGCCGAACGACATCAATGCCCAACCGGTGCGCGCCGCCATTACCAATTTTCAGACGGCGCTGCCAGCCTACAGACGCCTCTTCTGCGAGGTCGTTGCTGTGGTCGGGCACGCCCAGGCGGCCCACCGGGAGCTAACCACGCTTTCGAGAGCGTCGCCGACGATGACCCCGGCCCAGATGATGGACGTTGCCGGACGACTTCGCATCCTGGCCGGCGAAATCGAGCAAGGCCTGGTTCGCATCCGCACCGAAGCGAAAAAGCTCTTTGACCTGCTTGGAAATCACCTAGGCGTCATAGTCGCGGCGGCAGCCGGAGGCGCGTTTACGGCGGCCTTCGGAAATGATCTCGAGCTGAAGCTCGACGAGTGGGACAAGTCCGCCGCTGCGGCGCTCAGGGTCGCCGTCAACACGCTGTTCCGCTGGACCAAAATCGTGGCGAGTGTCGGCGCCCCCGAGGTCGGACAGCTTCTCGACCTCGCCGCCACGATTGTACGCGAGCGAATTCCCGATGTGTTGCGCGCCGAACGTGAAGAGCTCGAGGCCTCCTTGCAAAAGCTCGACGACGAATGCCGCGAGCTCGCAGCATCGATCTCGACGTTTGTCCTGCCGCCCGCGCCGACCGGCGAGACCGTGTCGCTGTTGCTCGCGACCACCGTGCAGGACACTAACAAAACGGTCAGTCAATTGTTCGCGGACATAGGCGGGATAGCTCGGACCGACAAGATCGAACGCGCGCTGCGGCGGGTCTCGGCAGCCCATGCCGCGCTCGTCAGCCGTGCCAACGGTCTGCCGGAGAGCCTTGCCGGTCAGGCGCTCGACCCGCCCGTGGAGACCCTGTTCAGAGCGATCCAAAGCGGTTACACGAAGGTCCTCACGGTCCGCGATGACCTGGTGAAGGAGGCCAACAATTTCCCGGTCGCGGGTCCGGTCGTATCGCGGGCGCTCACCATCGAGCCGTTCATCGGTCAGTGCGACGCGTTCAACCTGAACTGCGACAAGCTTGCCCGCGAGAAGGCTGCAGTTGACAGCCTGATGACCCCGCCTGCGGACCCGAAGATCGTGTCGACCAAGCGCCGCGAGTTGCAGGCCTTCCTCGACTCCATCTCGGGCGGGCGCTCGGCGGTCGAGCAGATCTTCGACAACGTCCAGAAGATCTGGGACGACATCTCCCGCGGCGAGCTGTCCTCGCTTGTCGACATCGCGGCCCTGCGCGACCAGGTCGAGGAGCTGATTTCCGAACTCGTGCCAGTGAAGCGCACCCTGAGCTATACGCTCGACTTCGACTTCGATGGCGGCAAGGTCGCCAAGATGTCCGGCGGCGTCTTCACGCCCAAGCCGCCCAGCCGGTTCGAGCTTTCCATGACAGCCACGATCGACCTGTTGAAGGCCAAGGCCGACATGAGGGCCAAGGGCCACATCGGGCCATTCGACGTCAATTTAATCGGCAGCGTCTTCGACGCGGTCACCCTGATCTTCGACGGCGTCGATTTCGGCTTCGAACTCGGGGGGGCGCCGCGCTTTGACGTCCACTACCGCGACTTCCAGATCGGCGAAAAGCTAAAGTTCGTGGAGAAGCTGCAGTCCTACATGACGCCGTCCAAGGACGGTAGCGGGTTCTTCATCGAGCCGATGCGTGGCAGGCCGGGCATTCTGGCGGGCTATGGCATCAACCTCGGGACCATCCAGCTCGGCGGCGTCGCCTTCTCCAACGTCCTGCTCAACGCCGCCGCGGAGCTTCCCTTCGACGGCGAGGCGGCGATGTTCCGCTTCGCACTCGGCCGCGCAATGGCGCCGTTCCTGATCTCGGTGCCGCCATACGGCGGCGGCGGCTTCGTCGCGATCTACGCCGACGCGCAAGGGTTCCGAGGCTTCGAGGCGTCGTTTGAATTCGGCGGCGTCGCCGATTTCTCGACCGGGCCGCTGGTCGCCATGGGCCGGTTGACGAGCGGCTTCTACATCCGGTCGATGAAGGTCGAATCCGAGGGCAGGAGCCGCACCCTCACTGACATATACGGCACCTTCTTCGTCGGCGGCGAGGCAAGCATCTGGATCTTCAGCTTCTACGCGTCGCTCTATGTCCGGCTGGGCATGAAGTCGGGCGGCGATATGGAGGGCGAAGCGACCTTCACCTTTTCCTTCTCCATGGGTATTGTTGACTACGACTTTCAGGTTTCGGTCAGCCACAAGCGCGAGGCATTCGGCGGCGGCAGCACCAACTCCATCGGCGCTTCCGGAGGCATGGACGGCGTCGACCGGTCGATCATCACGCGAAGCCTAAAGCCGGGATCCGCGCTGGCCGCCGACGTCGAGGCGGACACGATCGCCTTCGGCGAGACGACGGTTCCCTCCTACCTCGCCTACTTCGATCCAACGCTGCTCTAGACGGAAGCCACGCACATGGACCCTATCCCCATCGTCAAGCCTGTTCTAAGATTGGTTCCCAACGGGGTCGTCGACGGCAAGCTTCGCATGACGCTGATCGCAACGCCCGTGATGGCGGAGGGCGGTTTTGCCATCAACCAATGGCCGGGCAAGATCCGGGACGAGATCCTAAAGGCCGTTTCGGGCCAGGCGGAAGACAACGCCATTCCCGTCTTACTGGACCCGCCGCCGTCGGGCGAGACGAAACCGTTAGCCTCGTTTCGACAGGCGAGCCTTCCAGAGAGACTTCAGTCCCATGTGAACGATGCTTGGGCGTCGCTCGTTCCGACCAACAGCGAAGAGCTCTGGGAAAAGCTGCTTCTTACCATCCATCGCTCACTGGCGTCACAGACCTTCCTGAATGGGCTCGACGATGCGCCGCCCTCGCGCAGCGCGACCCCGCAGCCTGATGGATCGTACCAGGCGCAGGAAGCGCTCGATCCGAACGCTCAACTGAAGATCAAGGCGGTTCTCCCGGTCAAGCATGGCGACCTCGCGCTTTTGCTGGAGTTCGAGCGGGCGAAGCGCGTCAGCGAACTCGTCGACGGCAGAACCGCTCCCCGCAGGCCGCGAACCGACGGTGGATACACCCTGAGCGACGAGGACGCCGGTGTTATCCTTCCGACCGTTGAGGACAAGACCGACAAAGATCAGACAATCGGCAAACAGCTCGACGAGCTGGTGGCGGCCAAGAAGCTGGCCGAGCTGCAGCAGGCTTTTGATTTACTTAGCGCAGAACGCGCGAACTCCGCCGCCAATGTCTGCAAGGTGCTGCGCAAGCCGGACCTTACCGCCGTCGGCCAGCAGGATGAAACGCGCCAGGCGGCGCTTGCGAGCCACACCGCAGCGACCTGGGAGCAGGCCCCCTCCGATCAGACCAACACCATGCTCGAACGCATAGTGCAGTGTTATCAGGCGATCGTGTCGTCGCCGGCATGGTCGCGCTTCTTCGGCTTCGCCTTCGATATGGAGATGGAGTTGTCGGGAGCAATGCCCGACTGGATATCCACCGGCGACTATCCAGTAAGCATCAAGTTCGGTCAGGTTACCAAGACCGTTGGACGGCCATGGTCGGCGGTGGATACGGACGGATGGCCGCGCCCCGACATGTCGCGCGGCGGATTGGACAAGGGCCTGTTCCTGATGGGCGCCGACTGCGTGCCCGGCGATGACTTGCCACGCTTCGACTTGGTGACGCTCGACGTGCGCCACGCCACGGAAGCGGTCGTGCGGCCGCTTGGAACCGACGGCGAGGGTCGCGCCTTCCAGACTGCCGGCATGACGCTCATCGACCGCCGTCGAGCCGAGGATGTGCGCGCTCAGTTGCGCCGGACGTCGACT
This sequence comes from Sinorhizobium meliloti, assembly GCF_035610345.1. The sequence goes on from NZ_CP141215.1 coordinate 45,651, forward strand.
GAGAAGGACCAGGCGGATGTCCGGCTCTACGCGCAGGACATGGTCGTGGGACGCCGCCTCGACGCCGGGACGAAGACTGACGACGGCATCGTCTGGCGGGCGCTGGGCAGGAAACTCGTGACTTATGGATTTCGCCGCGAAGACGCGGAAGGACCTGACGATTTCGCTGAGGTCGACGACTCCCTCGCCGATATCGTTCTCAATCAGAGGGACGCGACGGGTACCCGAACGCTGGAGGAAGCGGTCATCAGCCCCTCCGCACGCCTCACCCCCACTCCCGGAGGCGAGACCAGAGATAAAGATGTTTTTGTCGACGAGGCGTTCGCGACGTGGACCGGCGCCCCTATGGGGGTTAACACGGCGCCGAAATCGGGACTTGGGGACTTGGCGCTTCTGCCCTTCCTGCAACGGCACTCCCTTCCTTCAACGGGTGCCAAACCCGAGGCGCTCGTGCCGCCGCTGCGCTATGGGCGCAGCTATCGCTTCGGCATGCGCGCGGTCTTTCTGGGCGGTCTGTCGAAGAGTGTCGCGGATGCCGCCACCCTCTATGAAAAGGAAGAGCAGGCCTACACTTATCCGCGCGACCCGAGCCCGGATGCACAGGTGCCCATGCGCCGGTTCCTGCGGCAGGAGGCGATCGGCGCGCCCGCCGTACTGCTTCCGGGCGCGGTCCTCGGCGCCAGGATCGACGAAATGGATTTCGGCACAGTGCAATCCGCAGTGCTCCGCTCTCTGCCGCGAGGATACGTCGCCCCGGAGGATCTGCCGCTGAAGGTCAAGGGCAGACCCTACGTCCCGGCGAAGGATCGCGTTACCTCGGACGAGATCGTGCGCATCTTCACGCCCCCGCAGGCGTCGCTGGACGAGCTTTTGCGCGCCGGCGCTTTCGACGAAGCGGCGGGCCGCGGCGACATGGCACTTGGCGGCCTTCGCGACATTGCGTTCGGCGTGCCGGAGCCGCTGGTGAAGTCGAAGGATGCCGCCTCTGGCCAGGGCGGCTTCCCGATCGCGCTGATCGACGAGCAGCGTGCCTTCGGCCACACCCCGACCAGACGCAAGCTGGCTCCGGGATGGAGTATTCCTCCGGTCGCCGATCGCCCGGCAGTCAGGGGCGCGGCCATCCTCATCGGCCGCCGCGCATTTCAGCGTTTTGGCGGTCCGCCGTTGACGCCGCGGCCCTACTATCCTGATCCCTATGCGCGCATGCTGGTTCTGCGGATGCGCCGCCGCACCGACGGCGCCTATGTCGGTCCAGCCGCGAAGGTGACAGTCTACGACGACGTGTCGAAATATCCCAATGCGATGCCGACCGTCGTGGTGATCAAGAAAGCGGACGGCGACTTGGCCGAGGCCGCGATCAGTCCGGCGACAGCGATCCGCACCGATGGTGTCACGTTCGGCGGCAAGAGCGGGCAGCGAGCCCAGCGCGTCGAGGTGACCTTGGCGCGCGGCGATGACTTTGACCTAGAGGCCTTCTATCTCCCGAGTGACGACCACAGCCTCGCCACGCACTTCGCGCTCACCGAGATGGTCGGGGCATACAAGCTCGCCCTCGAGCGGGCGGGCAGCAAAGACCCGTATCCGATCGCCGCCCACATCACGACCGGCTTCTTCGACGTGCCTCCCGACGACCGCCTGCTGGCCCTGGCAAGCAACATCAGGGAGTTCGCTTGCGGTGAAGGCAGCCACGAGAACGCCGGCGGCACAATCGAGGAGCTTGCGGGCGTGTTCTCGATGCGTGTCGCGCACGCGGTGAACTTGCCGCTGGCAGCCCCCGCCTTCCAAGGGTCGGACATGCGTGTTTTCCGAAAGGCGTTCACCACGTCGACTTATGTCCACAAATTCGCGATCGACCCCGATTTCGACGGAACGCCGCCGGCAGGCAATCAAAGTCCGGACGCAGAGCCCCGCCACAGGCCTTCGGGCCTCGACCCGACACAGATTACGCTGGCCGAGCTCGAAAGGCTGAAATCGTCCGATTTGCGGGATGTCCCCGGCACGCACAGCTTCGTCCTGTCGGGGCGGATCGCATTCGATCGGCGGACCACCTCGGCCATCGAGGTGCTGGCGACATGCGTCTCCCCGCGCGAGGTGCTCATCGACGATCCGGCGAGGCGCCGTCCACCCAAGGCGCGGGTTTCGGGCGCGTGGCCTAGGAGGACTGTCGTCGCCGACGATACCGGCAATCCAATTCCGCCCGAGCGCCGCCCGGCACGGGACGTGGACGTCTATGGCTTTGAAGCCATCGACATGAAGACCGGCGCGGTCACGCTCCACGATTCCGAAGTCACGCTGCTGCGCATCGACAACATCGCGGCGCCAGGTGCGGGGGCGCTTGCATCGGCCGATCCCGGAGCATCGGAGGACATCATCGACCTATCTTTAGCCCACATCGCGGCGCAACTCGGGCGCCGTGTCACCAATGCTGCCGGCGACACATTGTTCAGCGCATCGCAGTTGCATGTGTTTCCCGATAGCAAAGCGCGGCGACTGCGGCTGCGCCTTCGGGCCGTTTCACGCTTCGGGCCAGACTTCGAGACTGCCGGCCGGTGGACGGGAGCGGACGGAAATTCGCAACCGGTGGTCCGGTTGCGCCAGCCACTCATTCCGGCCGAGCAATCGCTGGAGAGCGCAAAGCCAGAGCCCGCGGCGCGCCGCCAGGTGCCGGGGGATTCCAAGGAGCCGCCGGCCAATGAGGTTCTGGTCGAAGCCGACGGCAGCGCCGTATCGCTGTGGCTGCCGTCCAGCAGCCGCCCGGCCAAATGCGCGGTTCTCTCGCCGGTTCCGGTGTTCCGGTTCACGCGCGGCACCAAAGGCACGCTTGAGGATTCCACGGAACGCATAAGCGGCGTGCGCATCTATATGGAGCGCGGGTGGTTCTCGGCGGGCGAGAACGAACGGCTCGGCGTCGTCATGCTGCCTTCGAGCAACGTCGTACCGGGAGGCGACGCGTTCCTGCCCGACGATCGCTATGGGCCCATCGGTGCGTACGTTTCACGCTGGGGCGGCGACCCCCTCAACCACGACTACGCGCCGCTGGTCACCGGTCTTTCCGTAGGGGCTTTCCTCTCCCCGCCTGAGCCGCTGAGCTATGTGATCGTCCCGGTGCAGATCCCCAAGCCGCCGGGGGCCCGCGACAATACAACCGTGCTGGAAACTGCCGACCTCTTGACCTACGAGCCCCGTTTCGACGTCGACCGCGAACAATGGTTTGTCGATCTGGACATTCAGGCTCCGGAAACGCCGAACCTGTTCGTGCGCTTCGGACTGGTCCGCTATCAAAGAAACACCATTCTTCCGACGCTTGAGGCATCTGAACCGGTCGTGGTCTGGACGCAGATCCTTCCCTCACGAACGTTGATCAGCACGGTCACGACGCAACAGGCTCCGCCTGCCGCAGGGCAAGCAGAACCAACCGTCATGGTGACCGTGACCGCGAGTGTGACTGGCCCGAGTTTCAAGCGTCGGCGAATTCCGAAGCAACCGGGGCAGAATGGGGACGCAACGCAGGACGAGGAGGCCGGCGAGGTTGCGAAGCCGGACCAGTTCCGCAGGCTCAACCGGCCCACCATGCGGTTCCGGCTCATGCATGAGAGCGGCGACCGCGACGATCTCCGGCGCGTGACTATGGGTATCGGCGACGTTCCGTTCGGACCGGTGAAGCAGGAGGAAAGGGCCAAGCGATCGACTCTTGCGAACAACCACGCCATCAGCATCTGCAAGTTCAATTTCGACAAGAAGGACCTCGACGCGCTAGGCCCGGGCGTCGTGTACGTCTATGCTGAAGAGATCGAGAGCTTCATGCCGGCGACCTATGCGAAGGAGCCCACTCCTGTTGAAGCCATCTTCATGCCGACGACGTTTGTCGATTCCGGACCGAGATTCGCCGCGCGGTTGGACCTGCGCAGCATAGAAGCTGCCGATGGTGGCTTATGATGGACGATTTCAGCAGTCTTGCTTGGATCGCATTTAAGAGGGATTGGACATGGGTGGGTTGAGTGTTTGGCACTGGTTGATCGTATTGGCGATCGTGGTCCTGCTCTTCGGCCGCGGCCGGATCTCGGGCCTGATGGGCGACTTGGGCAGCGGCCTCGGTGTCTTCCGGCGCGAGTCGGGCGGCAGCAGCAACAAGCGGAATCTCGATGAACGTTGACTAGGTGGACGACTGACAAATGGGCGTGAGCCGAACGTTAAAGTCAGCTGGAATGCTCTGCGGCGGCAAAGCCGGCGTGTGACGCAGGGGGGACGTGTTCGATTATATCGAGCGCTTCTACAACCCTCGGCGACGGCACTCGACACTGGGCTATATGAGCCCCGTCGAGTTCGAGGAGAAAGCTATGCTAGCTTAACTTGGTGTCCGAAAAACCGGCAGCAGGCCATTGAGCCGAATTGGAACGGCAGCTTACCGCCGAGCGCTTCCCACAACCGGACCGTCCGGACACGGCCCCACTCACGACGTTCGACGTGGTGTCCCGAAGCGTCCGAAAAGTCCGCATGTCGGCCGTTCGTGCTGGCCGCAGCGAGCGACTGCCTACCACCGACACGTAAAATCATACCGCGGCCGCTACCGAGGCGGCTCTCCGATTGCACGGCCTGCGAAAGAGCAGCCTCAAAAGCAGGTCAGGTCCGGCCACGAAGACGGGCGGATTTACGCCGACCTCGAAAAAAACAACTGAGCTTTAGAAGGGCCAGAAGCCGGCAAGATAGCTTGCCGTGTCGTTTAGCCAAACCATCGTGTCACGATACCAGGCCATCACTGACTCATAGACATATTGGACGAAGCCTAGAAACATCACAAAAACGATGACCACACCCAAGAACTTCCCGAACCCCTCGTCACCTTTGGGATCGTTGCTCTGAATGACGTATTGTTGACGGTTATCGTTGAGCATTGCCTCTTAACGGTCCCGGTCGTCGCGGTCGCGTTCCCTCTGTTGCATTTGTTCCCGCTCCAGCTCGTCTAAACGAGGAATATGCTGTTGGGCGGGGTCTGTCCGCGTCGTTTCTCCGCTGCGTTGAGCGGCTTCCTTATCCTTATCTAGTCGACCTTGTAGGCGATTTATAGCATCGACCGTGGACGCCAACTCGTGAGCTTCGCGCGTGTCGTTGTCGATCGGCTGCCGATCAGGCTCATCGAGAGCTTCGAGCCGCTGGTCGGCAGCAGCATGCCCATTCGCCGGCGCCTTGTCCTTTTCTTCGATCGACCGATCGTCGTCGCGGTTCTTGACGTCTGCACGCTCGTCATCCTGTAGGTCCTGCGCTTCGGCTTGTCTTTCCGCGCGTATAATGGCCTGTCGCAAGTCGTGGTCCTGCTCGGCAACATCTCTCAGGTAGCTGTTTCCTTCGACAGCCAATCGCGCAGCCCTTTCCATCGCCTGTTGAAGGCCGGCTTGCATCCCGTCTTTGCGGTCGGCCGAAAACTTGCCGGCCTCGATCCGATCAAGTCCCTCTCGATAGTGCTCGATTTCGATCATGGCCTCGTTGCCGGCCTCAACAACAGCCTCGCCGTGCTTGGCGACCGCAGCGTCCCACTCGTCGCTGGCCGGATCACGCGGCTCGCTGCGAAGCGATTCGCCACCTTGCTCCGCCAATGCCTCATTGCGCTGCTCGTAAAGGTCCACCAGCTCACGCTTCTGATTGACGAAATCTCGGGCCAGGCCGGCTATCTCGTCAAAGTCCGCCCGATCGTCTGCCGAGACCGACCGCTCCAACTTGAACAAGGCCGTCTCGACCTTCTTCTCGTAGGTCTCAAACTCTGCTCGTGACATTTCGCGCACTTCCTGACCCTCCAAAACCATCTCCTGCAATGTAGCCAAATTGATGCGGAAGTTCGATGCAAAATCCGCGCGCATGACAGTGCCGCTCGTTTCCGTCTGCGCTATCGAAATGCTTGATTCTAAATTCTTTTGATGCTGCGTGGCATAGGCCACGGTTTGAAGATCACCACTCGCCAGGGCGACCTTCTGCCACGATTCCTGCACCTTTATGATGTACTGCCGGCTCCGATCGCTCTTCGGGACCGTGCGTCGGCCGCTACGCTTGGCGTCGTATCGCGCCTGTGCAGCCTCGCTCGTCCCGACGTGCTCTGTGCGGCCTTCGCGGCTCACCGGCCGGACCTGGGTGCGCGTGAATGCCGGCGGGGTGGCAAACTCGCGCCGGTCGGTCATTTCCATCTCAATGCCGTGCTCCCGCGCCTTCTCTGCCATGACCGATCGCCATTCGCGAAACACGGCAGGCGTCGTCTCGATGCGATCACCGGAATCCGATTTCATCGCCACGATCGCATGGGCATGCACATGCGGACGCTTTCCCCCCTCCCCCGCCTCTTTCGGATCGCTAGCCGGATCGTGCATGGCGAAGACATACCGGTTGCCAGCAAACTGATGCGCTAGGAAGTCGCGAACCGCGCCTTCGAACGCGGCAACGTCGGTCCCGGCCCGAGCCGACATGATGACGTGCATCACGTCGCGGCTCTTGCGGCTGTGGAGCTCGCCGCGCCATTCCTTCTGCACCAGGTCGCCCGCGACCTTCTCATTCGCTATCAACTGGCCGCGATCGTCGCGAACATCGTCATGCCGATCGACCAGCCCACGCAAGCGGCTGGCGCCGAACTCAACGCCATTTCCGTAGCCATGAAAGGAGAACTTCGCCGCAGCCTCGCCCGCGGCCGCGCTGGCGTCGTATCGGCCCTGGATGATGCGGGCCGCCTTCACGTCGCCCGTTAGCCGCTCCCCCTGCCCGCTTCGCAATACGACAAGCCCCTGAACGGTCACGGAGCCGCCGTCATTTTTCGCGATAGCATAGGCATAGCGCCGGTCGCCAAAGCCGCAAGTCAGCGCACTCCGCACCTGCTCGTGCAATGCCTCGTCCGATGCAAAGCCGGACGCCGCGATTTCGACGGAAAAACTCCCAATGTCGCGGCTTTCTGCGCGGTTCTGAAAGAGGTGGTCCCAATCGCCACGGATGCGCGCCAGTTCCTCCCGCCCCTCGAGGATCCTGCCGCTTTCATTCTCCACCTTCAGCTCGCCGCCACGGGACACATAGTTCAGCATCGCACCGACCCGAGCACCGCCGCCATATGATGCCATCTTAACGACCGCCGGCTGGCTTCCCTTCGCGATGGCCGCTAGCCGCGCCTCCATCGGCCGGGCGGCCGTTGTCGCCGGCGTCGCCTGCGCCCGAGGAGCCGCCCTGCCCTTCGATGCGGATCCACCGCCACCGGAAGCGCCGCCTGAGCCGCCGCCACCTGCAGCGCCGAGCTGAGCCAACTGCTTCAGGCGCCTGCGCATCTCTTCTTCTGCCGAAGCGCCGCGCCCGCCAGACGACATTTCGTGCAGCAGCGCTGCGCGCCGCTGCTCCCATTCGCTGGTGAATGCACCGAAGAAGATTTCCAAAGGCTACTTCTCCCCTCGACGCTGATAACCAGCTCGCCGCGTCAGAGCCCGCAGCTCGCTCATCACGGCCGCTTGAACCCGCTGCACGTTCTCCAGGTTGATGTCCAATTCGCTCGGGTGGACACCACGGCCGCTGTTGAGCGCCCTCGCAACCTGATTCAGGTTGATGCCGATCATCCGCATGTCTTCCAGCAGAGCCGCCATGACCAGGCGGTCATCGCCGGTCAACATCGGCCGAACCCCCGCCCCCTCCAGAAGCAGCGACCGGAAAAAGCTGGATACCGTCATGCCGGCATCCTCGGCGGCCTTCTCGATCGCCGCATGTTCGTCACCCGTGACGCGGACATGCACAGTGCGATCTTTCTTTGCCGGCTCGAGAAGAGCGTGGAATTTCCCGTCATCCATTCGGCCGTTGGCCCCCTACTGGCGCTTGCGTCAGATGATCGAGGGCTCGTCCCTCGATTGGAGGAAAAGGGCGTAGCACATTTTTCCGTATCCTGCCTCTCCAAATTGTAAGGGGAATTCAACCAAACAACCTCGAGCTGCCCCTCGCTGCGCACGGCCGTTTGGCTCCACAGACCGGGCCTCCGCCCCGGTCGTTTAACGTGGGAACGCTCACCAGGGTTCACCTCCGAAATCCGCCTTTGAAGGCCTTGTCTGCCCCTCGTACTCAGCCGCAAGGGACGCTCCGCTCTTCGCCCTTGCCGCTTCCGAGCGAGCGTCAAAACCGGCCTTACGCGGCTCCGGGGTTCACTGATCGAGGAGAGCGTTCAGGTGGACGCCGCACCGAAACGCCGTCGAAAAGCAGCCAGCCGTCACATACCAATGTCGTGTCGATATTTCACACGAGTTAGCAGCACGATCATTCCACATCATGTGTTGATGGGGCGATTGCGGAAATGGTTTCACATCTTGGGGGGAATTGTTCACATCCTATAGCCGTGGTTTAGTTGGCTCGATTGACTACACGGGGCGGTGGTGCAATGATTCCACAACGTACGGGCAATTGTTCGCATCGTGTGCACGTGGGACGCGGAAACTCCGTGCAAGTCCACGACGAACTGCCGGAATGACTTCGGATCAGCAAAGGGAGTTGCGACGCTTGCCACTATTTATTTCCGCCGTGAGCGGCAAAGGTGGGGCTGGGAAGACAACAGCGGCAATCTTGATCGCCGGGGAGTATGCGCTTCAGGGAAAGCGTGTGCTTCTCATCGATGCAGACGGCCGCCAAAATCTGCAGGAATGGTGGAAGCGCTGTGAGGCAAAGGACAATCTGCCTGCCAACATCGAGCTCATAACCGCCGCGCGCCAGACCACCGTCCAGCAGCTCCTGGAGAACGAGGCGAACAAGTTCGACGTCGTTTTGATGGACTCGCCCGGCCAGGACACGGTTCTAAGGGACACGATCATCGCCGGCTCCGATATTGTGCTGACGCCGATCCAGCCGAACCAGGACGAGATCAAGGCGGCAGGACAGGCCGCGGCCGACACGGCCGATATTTCCGACAAGGTGGGGCGGTCAATCCCCCACGCCAACTTCGTCACCAGGATCACCATGCCGGCGAAACTGCTGGAAGCCTACCGCCTGATCAGTCCGTTCGTGCGGAACCTGCAGGAAGGCGGCTACGACTCCTATCTCCTCAAGACCGAGCTAATGGAGCGAAATTGCTATCGCGAAATTCGAAACGGCTATGGCACCGTGCAAATGCTCGAGCTCACAGAGCCGGTGAAAAAAGCGAGGGCGGAAGTGATGAGCCTGGTCCGGGACATCGAAGCGATTTTAGCGGGCGAGAATGAGGTAGCAGCGAATGGCTAAGGGGCAAACGACCGTTTCTGACTTTGCAGTCGCGCCGCGTCGCAGCCGCGCAGCAGAGCAAGCAGTAATACCGGCGGACTCCGCAACGAATCCGACTGAGCCGTCGACGGAAATTAGAAATGCAGATCAGCCTCAAGAGCTTGTACCGGTTGGCGCTGAGATTGGTCAGCCCGCCAATGGTCTGATCGCCCCGACACAAGAAGCTCGGCGCGAACGGGCAACCACGAAAGCATTGCAGCGAGAGGATTCGAGAGTTCGCTTGCGCGACCTGAAGAGGGCGCGCGATCGGGAATCCAAGCACTACGTCAACTGCCCGCTCGATTACGACACGAAGATGCGGCTGCAAAAGGCCGCCATTGAGAACGACGTGAAGATGACGGTCATCATGAAGGCAGCGATCGATCAGTTCCTCAAAGATAACGGCTATTGACCGATGTTGGGCCGCGGCTTCCTCCTTGGCGTGGCCGTCGGCTGCGTTCTCGGCGTGTATATTGCTCCCCATCTCGGCCGCTCGACGGTCGGGTTGGGAAACTTCTCAGAAGGCAATTTGCCTCATGTGAATATTGCGAGAGCCGTACCCGAGAAGGCTACGTGGCCGACAGACGAACAGGCCAAGGCCCAGCTATTCGCACTATCCAAATGGGATCTAAATAAACATGGCAACCGATCCAAAGTGATCGTCAACCGCTGCAGACGAATTGCGGACACGGAGATCGCGTGCGAGCTTTCCGCGCAGCTCAGGTGGATCACCGGCGACACGCGAATCGAGGCGGTTTTTCAGGGCAATGGCGGCGATTGGAAGATGATAGCGGCAAAAAACCGTTAATGCCTTTTCACGGCTGCTTCGCCATTCTAAACGCCAGGTTTGTTGCCCGAATGCTCGGCCGCATGCTGAAGCATTTTGATCCATCGCCTCAATGAGCTCACGACCGCGATTTCCCCAAAAAAATTAGGGACAATTGCTGTGATTTTTCGGATGGCGTGCTCCCAAATACCTCAATGTGGTGCATAGTGGGCGTTAAGGACGGTACACAGAAAAAGGGTAAGGTCGGTGACGGACGCAGTCGGCTTGATGAGCGCACGAGGTTTGGTTGAGATAACCGATCCGGAATTTGACAGGCCGGTCTTCCGCCAGCCGGGTTTCGACGGCACCCTTGCCGCAAAGGAGATGGACGAAAAAATTTCGGCCTGGCTCAAGAAAACGCGCGAAGCCAAGGGTATTTCCCGCGCCGATTTAGCGCATTTGCTAGGACTCTCCGTATCTGTTTACGGGAGGTACGAGCGAGGCTCAGAAGCTCGGTTGTCTATCCCGCGCCTGATACATCTCTGTGAGATCATGGGCTTTATGCCTCTGGATGTGATTTTCGACACAGCGCCACACTTGTGGGGCAAGACTCCAGAAGAAGCAGAAGACCGCCTGACATTGATGAAGCTCGTTGAACAATTGCCTCAAGACACCATGCGTGATCTGATCCGGCTTCTGAGACGCATGACCCCAGGCGAACCCGCGGCCGACGCTGTCGCCACCAGCACGAGCGAACGCGGCTAGGCGCCGCAATCCTCCTCTTCAAGTCAAGGCGAGAGGCGGTGAAAGCGGCAGCCGCCCCACTCCCGTTTACCACAGGCTTCGGCCCTCTCTTCGGCGCGATGTGAAAGCGCGTTCAGGCCTCCGCCTGCTTCGCTCCGCCCCTTTTGGGCGGAGTGGAAAACGGGAGTGGGGCGGAACTCTTCTATTCGAGTCTGTTGGACCCTTGAAGCCAATGTTGAAGGCATGACCCAGCACTGGTCCCGCCTGTATGTTCAGCGAATCGACACCACTAGAAACATGACACGCTTTACGTCATGTCACTCGAACCGGATCTCCCCGGCGGCTCCGCGCTGGTCCGTCGCTGAGGTCGCATCGGCACTCGCGGCCAGGAGCGTATTCACCACTAACGTTCCAAAGAATAAATCTCCACAACATCCTCCAGCTCCCTGATCCCCTTGAACGAGGCATGCCGCAGCTTTCCATCGTCGGTCCAGGCGCGATACTCAACTTCTGCAATGAGCACCGGCTCGGTGAAGACAGCGCCTTTCCTCCTCAGCGGTACGGCCGCCGTTTTCGTCGCCATTCCCTCGAGCAGCTTCCGCAGTTCTCGCGAAAGCTCATGTGACCAGCCGGTACCGCAGCCGCCGACATAGACGAGCTCGCCATGCTTTCGCGCTGCGAGCAGCAGCCGACCGAGATGACCAGGCACGGTCGACGGCTCGAAGCCGACGACCACGAAGCTATCCCGGCGCTTGCAGGTGATCTTCTGCCACCATTCGCCGCGGCCGGAGCGGTAGGGCTTGTCGATGTGCTTGGCGATGATGCCTTCGAGGCCGTGTGCGCAGGCGACGCGAAAGAACTCGTCGCCATCCGCCTGGACCTCTTCCGATAGGCGGATTGCCCCTTCCCGGCCGGCGACGAGCGGCTCGAGCAGGCGTCGTCGCTCGCCCAGCGGCAGCCGGCGAAGGTCACGGCCGTCGAGATAAAGCAGATCGAAAGCATAGAAGACGATGGCGCCGGCTTCATACGGCGATGGCAAGCGGCCGAGCGCCCGCTGCAGCATGCCGAAGTCGGAGCGTCCCTGGTCGTCGAGCACGACCGCCTCGCCGTCGAGGATAGCGGTTTTCACGGCGAGGCGCCGCGCGTCGTCTGCGATCGTCGGGAAACGCTCGGTCCAGTCATAGCCGCCGCGCGTGAGAACCCTTACCCGGCCGGGCTCGATGTGCACGGCGATCCGGTAACCGTCCCATTTTACCTCGTAGGCCCAGTCTGGCCCCTTCGGCGGCTTGTCGACGAGCGTCGCAAGGCAGGGGTCAACACGCGCCGGCATAGGGTCCAGCGGTGGGAGATCGGGAGGCTTCTTTGAGGATGCTTTGGCCATCAGGCCATTAATGCACAGGCCCGCGAAAAGCCGAATTGACTCTTTCGGCTGAGAGAACATATTAGGAACATTCGACGGCGATGCGGCGCCATTTCATCAATCAGGGGCGAAAACTAGAAAGACGCGCGTCATGCGAACACTTGCCGATGAGATAGGAACCGCGATTGAAGTTGATCTTGCGGTAATGCCTGCGCACCAGAGGCGGGCTTATGCCGGCCTCGATCAGTATCGCCGTCCCATCGAGGTGCGCGGCGTTCAGGAACTCGCTAAGGGAATTGCCGAATCCTTCGGGGCCTTTGCGATATTTGACGTCGAGACGGTGCTGCGGTCTCCAGAGATCGCGCCATTTGTAACGCAGACGCTCTACTCGATCCCGCTTGAACTGCGGCGGGCCGCCTGCGACCGTGACCGGCTGAAAGCAGAAAGGGCGCGCAAGGAAATGGCGCGGATAATCTCGGCCGCCCTGCTGGCGCGATACCATTTCGAGCCTTTGAAGCACGTAAGCACCTCATGCCATCCGAATTGGGAAATGGCTTTCGAGCAGCAGTTTGGCGCCGGTCGAGGTCACCCCACCCTTGAAGCCCAAGCGAGCCGCCATAGCTCTGAAGGACGAGGAGGCGATCCGGATGAGTGACGAGCTGGGCGGAAAGCCTCACTACCAACCTGGGCCGTATGTGCACTACTGCGAGCACCTGGGTTGCACCAGATGGGGCAGTTTCGGCTTCGCCGTCGGCCGGGCGGAGCCACACTGGTTCTGCTCCGAGCATCAGCCGGAATGGAAGTCGCGCCATGAGGCACAGTCGCGGCATTGACCCGGAAGCCGACACCCGCGGAGCCTATCCGGACGGTATAGGCCATCTGCGGCTTGCCGACCTCACCGAAGAGCAGATCCTAGGCGCGCGCTGCGCCGCATGTGATTTTCGCAATTGGGTGAACCGTTGGGAGATCGCCTCCAGGTTCGGCAGCCAGAGCACTCTTGACGAGCTACGGTCGAAGCTCCGATGTTCGCGCTGCGGAAACAAGAGCAACAATGGTTGGCGGCTCGGCAGGATCGACCGCGATTCGGAGTGGGTGGATGTGCAATCGGTACCGCATAGAAGTCGAATTTGACGAGCTCTGGCATACGGCTCGGCCCCATAGCGACATGACCAACCGGGCCAACCCGTCAACGGAAGTGTTTCCGGACAAGCCGGGGCCGGTGATCCGCAATAACGCCGATGGCGAGCGCGAACTGATCAATCTGACCTGGGGCATGCCGTCACCGCCGTCGGTCACTAACGGCAAACCGGATTACGGCGTCACCAACATTCGCAACCTGAATTCTCCCCATTGGGGCGGCTGGACCGGCGTCAAGAACCGCTGCCTCGTGCCGTGGACGGCCTTCTGCGAATACGAGGACACGAAGCCGAAGAAGACGGACCGCTGGTTCGCCATCAATGACAAGCAGCCCCTCGCCTTCTTCGCCGGCATCTGGACGCCATGGAAGGGCGCCCGCGGCTCGATGAAGAACCCGCGCGTCGGCGAGCACGAGCTGTTCGCCTTTCTCACCTGCGAGGCCAACTCGGTCGTCAAGCCGATCCATCCGAAAGCGATGCCGGTGATCCTGACCGAGCCTGATGAAATCGAACTGTGGCTCACGGCGGATTGGAAGGACGCCAAGGCGCTGCAGCGGCCGTTCCCTGCAGAGGCGATGACATTGCTGCCGGTTGAGCAGCAGGCCGAGGCTGATCAGCAGCCGGCACTCTTCTGAAGAAGGCCGCTACTCTTTGCCGAGATAATCCATCACCTTTTCACGGCTCGGCCCTGCTTCGCGTATCGCCTTGAGGGCCTTCTGCCGCGTCACCTTTGCCGTCCTCATGAGATAGGCGACCTCGTGCTCCTGTTCCGAAACGAGCTCGCGGTCACGGCCTTTCTTCTTTGGATTGTCTGCCATGTGGTTCCTCCATGATGAATGATGAATGATGAAGGATAGGACCCGACCGGCCGCCGGCAAGGGCTGGAACCTCATTAGCGGTGACGTGTTCACCTGCCGAGGAGACGGATCATGGCCGACAAAGAGAAGATGAAGCAGCTGATCTGGGACTGCCAGAAGGACATCGCCGCATACCTGCCGCCGGAAAGCGGCATTTCGGAGCACGAGCTGGTGAAGATGCTCATCGCCCGTCTCGACGGCCGCCAGGCGAAGGAAGCGCTGGGCGACGATTGGAAGGGCTGGTGGCCGGACGATGATGGCGGGGACGATGACGGCGGCAGCCCCGCTCCTCGCAATCGAGAGATGGCCTGATACAAATAGAGCTGCAGCGGGGGACAGCTGCAGCTCCGGTCGCGACGTGTCATCCTCTAGCTTGGGCGCAATTGTCCTGTTCCATTGAAGGGAACCGCTTCGAACGTCGCATGCGCATATTTTACTCTCAGCGGAACCGGGATCACGCTCGCACCCGGGAAAACTTGCAAGGAACCTAGCCCATGGCCGAGATTTTTCTGTTCCCGAAGACCGCCGAAGAGCAGGAGGCAGAACGCCAACTGACCGAGGCCATGCACGCATTAAATGCTGCCATTAAGCACGCTACGCAATGCGGGTTTGAAATTGAACTGAGGCCGGGAACATGGTCGTTCACCACATACACTCGCACGCCAGTGCCTTACATCGACTTTACGGTTCGTCTTCCGGGAAGGCACGTGCAGCCAGAATTTGTCGAGGTCTGAGGAGCGCCTATCAGACCCGCAGTTGAGCGCCGTCGCAAGATCGCGGCCGCCATCGTCTCATTCCTGACCCAAGTTCCGGCGCGCCGCGTCGAGCTGGTCACGCGCTGAGAACGTCAGCACCGCCGGGCGTTCCGTCGTTCCACTCGATACATTATGCGATCCTAAACGCAAAATCGGAAACAAACACAGCACATATTCGCGGAGGCCTTCACCGACAACGACGAAGCAGCGCGCATGATTTCCGTTCGCTTCTGGACACGTCAAATTTGGCCGATTAGCGTGGGCGAAAGGTCGAACTCATGCAACTTAAAGAGATAATATGAACAACGCAGTTGTTAGTCGCGAAGTCGATTGGTCCGCGTTCTTGGCTCGTTGGCCGCTGGAAAACTTGGCCAATATGAGTTTGGAAGAGTACAGTACTGCCGGTGATCAGGACTGTTTCGTGTATTGGCTAGAAGCGCGAACTGAAAGTTTAGGGTCTATTTGGGGAGGATCTGCATTCAAATTTGGAATTTATTCGAGAAGAGATAAGGCTAAAAAATCTAACGAAAGCCGTTACTATGGGCCAGACTATGCTTGGTA
Organism: Sinorhizobium meliloti; assembly: GCF_035610345.1. The sequence continues at coordinate 61,058 of NZ_CP141215.1, forward strand.
CGCGAAGTACGGAAAAACGGAGGAAGAATCCTTCGAGAGGGTCAGAGCTATAATAGTTGATATTGCGACTGCCGCGCGCAGTGGCGAGCTTGAGTTGGTGGACCGAGCCGATCTAGGGGAGGCAGTGAAGTGGAAGCTGGCATTTCTTTATTAAAATCGCCAGACTCCGTGTGTGCTTCCGATTTACAAATCTGAGTACCTTCGTGCCTATCTCGGAAGTCCTGAAAAGCGCGCTTCGGAACTGCAAAAGCAGGTGTTGGGCAAACGGGCCGCGTCAACGCGCATGGAAATGCGCGCTTACACTCGACCAACCCGATCGAGCGCCTCAACGGCGAAATCAGGCGCAGGACCGAGGTCGTCGGCATCTTCCCCAATGATGACGCCATCGTCCGCCTCGTCGGCGCGATCCTGCTCGAGCAGAACGACGAATGGGCTGTGCAGCGCGCCAGATACATGACGCTGGAAACCATCAGCCAGATGAGCGATGATCCGCTCATCAGCCTGCCAGCCGTGGCGCGCTGATCATACCGGCCCATGCCGGAGAACGCGGCCACCCAGCCGCCACCTACACCACATAGCGTAATCGCTCAGGGCCTAGCCTTCGAGGCGGCGGCTCTCCACACTGTCCCTTGTCAACTGTGGCCAGTGTGCCGAAGCGATGAGGAGAACCGCCATGAAGTATTATGCCGGACTGGATGTCAGCCAGCAAACGACCTCAATCTGCATCGTTGATGAGGAGGGCAAGACTGTTGCCGAACGGAAGGTGGCATCGTGCCCAGAGGCGATTAGTGAAGCGCTTGAGCCGTTCGCGGTAACCCGTGCAGGACTGGAAACCGGTCCCCTGTCGGTCTGGCTATGGACTGGATTGAAGGAACGCGGCGTTCCCATCGTCTGCATGGATGCTCGCCATGCCAATGCGGCCTTAAAGATGATGCCTGCCAAGACGGACCGCAACGACGCCATCGGCCTGGCGCAGATCGTTCGTGCGGGTTGGTGCAAGAGCGTTCATGTCAAGTCGACGGCAAGCCACGAAGCTCGGGCACTCCTTGCCACTCGTAGCCAATTTGTGCGAACCCGCTGCGACCTGGAAAACCAGATCAGAGGTGTCCTTCGCACCTTTGGTATCCTGTTTGGCAAACGGGTTGGTGGGTTCGCCAAGCGTGCCGAGGAAATCATCGATGGCGAGCTCGATGCGTCGCCAACAATCCAGGCTGTCGTGGAAGCATTGATGCGGGCACGTGCCAACATCCTTGAGCAGATCCGTCATCTCGAGGCGAAGGTTCGCTTGATAGCACGGCAGAACAAGGTCGTCAGACGGCTGATGTCGGTTCCTGGTGTGGGAGTTATCACTGCGCTCGGCTTCGCCGCAACCATTGATGATCCGACACGATTCAAACGATCGTCCAGCGCCGGAGCCTACCTTGGTCTAACACCTCGCATCTATGCCTCCGGTGAGACGATGAGATCCGGGCGCGTTTCGAAACGGGGCGACGACTTTCTCCGACGTAGCCTGTATGAGGCAGCCAATGCGCTGCTGACGCGTATTCCGCGGTTCTCCGCTTTGAAGAGCTGGGGGGTACGCATCGCGCGGCGTGGCGGCTATCGAAAAGCTAAGGTAGCTGTAGCCCGAAAGCTGGCCGTGATCCTTCACGCAATGTGGATATCCGGTGAACCCTTCCGTTGGTCATCGCAAGAGCCGGGCGATCTGGCATCATTACAGTGATGTCCATGATTAGCTGAGATCAGCGAGATCGTCCGGTCAGGACGATGGCGCGGTCAAGACCGATCCCAGGATGCGATGCTGTCTGATACAGGCAACCGCGAACACCACATTGGTCGACCGAGCCTATCCAACGCCATGATGAGGCGGCCAAAGTGACGACCTCGAAGAGAACCATGAGCCTGACCTGTGACGCCCTCGGCGATCAACTTGACAACCGCGATTAGAGAACGACGCCATCGGCCTGGCGCAGATCGTTCGTACGGGTTGGTGCAAGAGCGTTCATGTCAAGTCGACGGCAAGCCACGAAGCTCGGGCACTCCTTGCCACTCGTAGCCAATTTGTGCGAACCCGCTGCGACCTGGAAAACCAGATCAGAGGTGTCCTTCGCACCTTTGGTATCCTGTTTGGCAAACGGGTTGGTGGGTTCGCCAAGCGTGCCGAGGAAATCATCGATGGCGAGCTCGATGCGTCGCCAACAATCCAGGCTGTCGTGGAAGCATTGATGCGGGCACGTGCCAACATCCTTGAGCAGATCCGTCATCTCGAGGCGAAGGTTCGCTTGATAGCACGGCAGAACAAGGTCGTCAGACGGCTGATGTCGGTTCCTGGTGTGGGAGTTATCACTGCGCTCGGCTTCGCCGCAACCATTGATGATCCGACACGATTCAAACGATCGTCCAGCGCCGGAGCCTACCTTGGTCTAACACCTCGCATCTATGCCTCCGGTGAGACGATGAGATCCGGGCGCGTTTCGAAACGGGGCGACGACTTTCTCCGACGTAGCCTGTATGAGGCAGCCAATGCGCTGCTGACGCGTATTCTATAGCGCGGCGATCAGGATGAGACGGCGGCGACAATCTGGATGAGACTCTTATGTCGCGGTCGGGATGAAAGTATCATGCTGATTGTCGCTGGCAAGAGTCTCGTCGTGTTCTGATTGCCGCTCCGCGACAATCTGGGAAGCACTTTTAATTGTCGCGAAGGCGGCAGGTCTGCCGCGCTGGCGTTTGGCTTCCATGGCGGAACGTCGCCGATAGCTTTCGACGTTCATTTCGAAGATCGTTGCGTGATGAACAAGTCGGTCCACCGCCGCAAGCGTCATGGCCGGGTCCGGAAAGACGCGGTTCCATTCCCCGAAGGGCTGATTGGCGGTGATCATGATGGAACGCCGCTCATATCTTGCGGAGATGAGTTCGAAGAGCACGCTGGTTTCGGCCTGGTCCTTGGTGACGTAGGCCAGATCGTCGAGGATGAGCAGATCGAACTTGTCGAGCTTTGCGATGGCGGATTCGAGCTGGAGCTCACGCCGTGCGACCTGCAGTTTCTGGACGAGGTCTGTCGTGCGCGTGAACAGCACCCGCCAACCGTTCTCGATCAGTGCGAGGCCAATGGCTGCGGCGAGATGGCTCTTTCCGCCTCCGGGCGGGCCGAACAACAGGATATTGGCACCTTTGGCGAGCCAGCTATCGCCGGCGGCAATGGCCATGACCTGCGCCTTGGAGACCATGGGCACAGCGTCGAAAGCGAAGCTCTCGAGCGTCTTTCCGGGCGGCAGATGCGCCTCGGCGAGGTGACGTTCGATCCTGCGATGCGCCCGTTCAGCCAGCTCGTGTTCGGCGATAGCGGAGAGGAAGCGAGCCGCGGGCCACCCTTCACGATCGGCCTGTTCGGCAAATTGCGGCCACAGCGTTTTGATTGTCGGCAGCCTCAGTTCATTGAGCATGATGCCGAGGCGGGCTTCGTCTATGGTGTTGTGGACGTTCTTCATGCGGCCTCTCCAGCATAGGCAGACCCCATCAGGGCTTCATAGCTATTGAGCGATGCGAGTTGCACATGAACGGTCGGCAACTGATCCGGGTCCGGGCCGAAGATGGCTCTCAAGGCCATCAGGTCGGGCAGTTTGCGGGCGTCGAGCGTTCTGGCAAGCTCCTCGGCCAGTTCACGCTCGCATCCGCGATCATGAGCCAGGGCCAGCAGTTCGACGGTGACCTTGCAAGCCTGCCGGTCAGGCAGTTGCTCGATGAGAGTGTCGAAAGCCCTTCGGTATTCCGGCCGAGGGAAGAGCTTGTCGCGATAGACCAGGTTGAGAAGCGCCATCGGCTTTTTGCGCAGGGAATGAATGACGTGGTGATAGTTGACGACCTGATCGTGCTTGCCGCTCGCATGGGCGCGACCTCGCGGCAACGTCAGCAGATGCGTGCCGCCGATGAAGACGTCGAGGCGATCGTCGAACAAACGCACACGCAGCCGGTGGCCGATCAAACGGGAGGGGACGGTGTAGAAGACCTTGCGCAAGGCGAAGCCGCCGGTGCGCGACACGGTGACGACCACCTCCTCGAAGTCGGTGGTGCGGCGAGCGGGAAGTGCCTGCAGATGCGGGCGCTCGGCATCGATGCGCTTGCCATGCGCGGCATTGCGGCGGCTGACGATCTCGTCGATGAAGGCGCGGTAGGAGCGGAGATCGTTGAAGTCTCGGGTGCCGCGCATCAGGAGTGCATCGCGGACGGCGTTCTTGAGATGGCCGTGGGAACTTTCGATCGAACCGTTCTCGTGGGCGATGCCCTTGTTGTTACGGGTTGGCGTCATCCGGTAATGAGCGCACAGGTCCTCATAGCGGTTGGTGAGATCGACCTTGGCATCGGCATCGAGGTTGCGGAAGGCGGCCGACAGGCTGTCGCTGCGGTGATAGAGCGGCGAACCGCCGACCGACCACAGGGCGTTCTGCAGGCCCTCCGCCAAGGCGACGAAGCTTTCGCCGCCAAGGATGACATGGGCGTGTTCGAAGCCCGACCAAACCAGCCGGAAGTGATAAAGCAGATGGTCGAGCGGCTGGCCGGCGATCGTCACGCTGAGGCTGCCCATGTCGGTAAAATCCGACAGCCCCAACCGGCCGGGTTCGTGCGTCTGGCGAAAGATCACCTCCTGTGCCTCACCGTGAACGGCCCGCCAGGACCGAATGCGCCGCTCAAGTGTGCGGCGAATGCCTTCGGGCAGTTCCGGATGACGTCGCAGCATCTCGTCGTAAACGGCGACCGCACGAATGCCGGGAGCGGCCTTGAGAAGCGGAACAACCTCCGCATCAAAGATATGCTCAAGCGGATCGGGGCGACGCCGACCGCGCGGCGGCTTGTTCTGCGACGGAAGGCGCTGCTCTTTCTCGATGCGGAATGCCGTCGCCCGGCTGATCGACGCCTTCGCGGCGGCGACCTCAACAGAATGCGTTTGTCGATACTTCATGAATAATCTCATCTGATGATCGGTTACATGGCGACCCGGCACAAAGGTGGTTCTCCATTCCAGAAAACCGCCACCGTAGCGGGCCGACCGCGATCATGAGACGCCTAAAAATTGCGCCGCGGCGGGAGTGTAACTCCGGTCGGGCTACGCCCTCCCTTCGTCACACCCCCGCCGCCGAGTCTCATCCTGATTGACGCTGAATCTCACCTTGATTGCCGCCGCGCACGTATTCCGCGGTTCTCCGCTTTGAAGAGCTGGGGGGTACGCATCGCGCGGCGTGGCGGCTATCGAAAAGCTAAGGTAGCTGTAGCCCGAAAGCTGGCCGTGATCCTTCACGCAATGTGGATATCCGGTGAACCCTTCCGTTGGTCATCGCAAGAGCCGGGCGATCTGGCATCATTACAGTGATGTCCATGATTAGCTGAGATCAGCGAGATCGTCCGGTCAGGACGATGGCGCGGTCAAGACCGATCCCAGGATGCGATGCTGTCTGATACAGGCAACCGCGAACACCACATTGGTCGACCGAGCCTATCCAACGCCATGATGAGGCGGCCAAAGTGACGACCTCGAAGAGAACCATGAGCCTGACCTGTGACGCCCTCGGCGATCAACTTGACAACCGCGATTAGAGAACGACGCCATCGGCCTGGCGCAGATCGTTCGTACGGGTTGGTGCAAGAGCGTTCATGTCAAGTCGACGGCAAGCCACGAAGCTCGGGCACTCCTTGCCACTCGTAGCCAATTTGTGCGAACCCGCTGCGACCTGGAAAACCAGATCAGAGGTGTCCTTCGCACCTTTGGTATCCTGTTTGGCAAACGGGTTGGTGGGTTCGCCAAGCGTGCCGAGGAAATCATCGATGGCGAGCTCGATGCGTCGCCAACAATCCAGGCTGTCGTGGAAGCATTGATGCGGGCACGTGCCAACATCCTTGAGCAGATCCGTCATCTCGAGGCGAAGGTTCGCTTGATAGCACGGCAGAACAAGGTCGTCAGACGGCTGATGTCGGTTCCTGGTGTGGGAGTTATCACTGCGCTCGGCTTCGCCGCAACCATTGATGATCCGACACGATTCAAACGATCGTCCAGCGCCGGAGCCTACCTTGGTCTAACACCTCGCATCTATGCCTCCGGTGAGACGATGAGATCCGGGCGCGTTTCGAAACGGGGCGACGACTTTCTCCGACGTAGCCTGTATGAGGCAGCCAATGCGCTGCTGACGCGTATTCCGCGGTTCTCCGCTTTGAAGAGCTGGGGGTTACGCATCGCGCGGCGTGGCGGCTATCGAAAAGCTAAGGTAGCTGTAGCCCGAAAGCTGGCCGTGATCCTTCACGCAATGTGGATATCCGGTGAACCCTTCCGTTGGTCATCGCAAGAGCCGGGCGATCTGGCATCATTACAGTGATGTCCATGATTAGCTGAGATCAGCGAGATCGTCCGGTCAGGACGATGGCGCGGTCAAGACCGATCCCAGGATGCGATGCTGTCTGATACAGGCAACCGCGAACACCACATTGGTCGACCGAGCCTATCCAACGCCATGATGAGGCGGCCAAAGTGACGACCTCGAAGAGAACCATGAGCCTGACCTGTGACGCCCTCGGCGATCAACTTGACAACCGCGATTAGAGAACTCCCTGGGACATGATCGCGAGAAGCATCATCGAGGCCGCGGGAGATGCCGGGGAGAGCCGGGGGTGGTTCCCAGGACGGTCGCAGACAATAGGGATCGAATAGTGGGCATGCGGTGTTCTAGCAGTCCATGAGCACGTCTCGGAGAATGTATTGGCCGACAAGAACGCGGGTAGCCGATTCCGCCTCGGTTTCTCCCAGCCCGGATGCCTCATTTTCCGTAGCTGCGAATAGCCGGCACTGAGCAGAGGCGCTATGCAAACAATGAATACTGCGTGCCGACTACCGTCGGGATTAGCAGCCCCCTGTCGAGTCTGGTATTCCGCGCTTCGCACGAGGTCTCCGGTACCAAAAGACAGGCGTGGCACGCCGCGCCGTGCATGTGGCGGTCATCATGATCATTCTTTGGCGAGTGCTCGGCGCAGATTGGATCGTTTGAGCACAGCTCAAGGTGCTTTACCGCGCGTTCGAGTATTTCGCCAACGCGGTGCGTCACACCGCTCAATCCTCCAAGCGTGCCCTGTCCACCTGCCGTCGAGGTGTAGATGAGAATGCCGAACCGATCCGCCTGCGAGGCCCCGCTGGAATAAATACGCTCTTTCAGGGAAGAAAGCGGATAGCCGCATTCTAGGGACAATTCGGACATCATGGCGTGCGACAAGGAATGGAGTGCCCAGTTGGCAATACCAAGATGGTTTGGAGGCCGCCCAAAACGTTCAGCCTCCTTTCTCTCGGCCTCTTTCAATACTTGGGCTCGATCGATCACCTCTGGCTTAATGAGCCACTTTTTGATGAATTCGGGATCAACGTGGAGAAAAATACCTTCGCCGAATTGCTCAATCGCCGGCAGCCAATCCACGCTCCGCGAGAGGTCTGCACCGTCTACAGCAAGTTGAATCTCATCCAGCTCGCTCTCGGCCGCCGTTGGAGGAGGCTCTAGTCGTGTGAATCCATACAGGCAGGTGACTTCGCGTAGCCGATGGACCTGCACGACGCTCTTCAGAAAACTCGACCACGGCTCCGTCAAGCCAAGCTGCTCGGGTGGTAGCGTTTCCGCGAACAGATGCGATGTTGGACCGTCGTGGCCGATAACGCGTGCTCCGGAGGCGAGTATGTCGAATTCCGCTATCCGCGGATTTGCAGATGTCTGATCGCTTTCACCCGTTTCCTCGTCGAGTGCACGCAGGATTTCCGCGTCTGTGAAATCTTTGAATGCGTCCTTCGTTTGCGGCAGGCTTCTCAAAATATCGATGAAATTGGGCAAGGCACGGATGGAATCGATCGTTGGGCGATGTTCCGAAATCGCCTGCCGTGCGCGATCGTCAGTCTTCGTGAGTGAAATGACCGTGACCGTCTGAGCAAAATAGGTGTTCGTCGCTGACCGCGGCAGAAGACGCAGATCATTGGAGCAGGTCTCTCCAGGCAAATGCTGTGGTTGAAGCCAAGGGCTTTTACACTGGCAGCCGCCGATGAACTTGGGCTTGTAGAGATCGCCCATCGTTAGCGAGGAACCACATGTGCACCGGACCGAAATGTCCGAAGGATCGGAACTCACGCCCCTCTCTACCCAGTACATCGGCTTTCTGCAGGACCTGTCCCCAATTCGATGCACCAGCCAGCGCCAATCGATGTCCTGCAAGTGGCCCTTGGTGCAGGCCGCCACAAAGCGGATTGGGTTAACCTCAGCACGTTTTCCGCCGTCACCCTTATAAGAAAGCTTACCTCCGCTTGTGACGGAAAGATCGGTGAACTCGACCATTCGTCGTCGCTTCTCTATTTGGGCGACTGTCATCGCTGGCGTCCCGGACTGGCTATTGTCATCAGAAGATGTGGTGCCACCGACATCAACGGTGAACCAAGTCGGAAAAATTAAGACCTCGACGCCCGGCGCACGATCACCGCGCTTGTCCTCGTCGAATGCCGGCGGCTGGCGCAATCCCATGAAACTCGCGCTAAGTTTGGTGCCCAACTGCTCCTTCAGAAGCTTGACGAGACGGCCCTCGGAGATTGGTTTGACATTGGCACCACTGTCCCATCCTTGGAGCCCCGACACGATCACCGCTTGATCAGGCAGATCGATCATCGCCCCAGGCCCATAGGTCAGAAGCAATTGGCTGAACGATTGAGTTACATCGGCCATTGAAAATCTCGCTTATGAAAATACACGCCCGTCGGGCCGCCGCAATTTGAGGAGCGCCACGGGCTCCGTGTCACGCATGGAGCGTGCTGCAATGAAGAGCTTGTTGCCAGGTTGCTGCTCTAGCGGCTCCTGAAGCAACCGCTTGACAGGCTCGGCCTTCGCATAGGTGAAGACTTCGCCATTGCGGGTCTGTCGGTCCGCGATAGTCGCCCATTCGTCTCTTAGTTCGTCAAGGCGGGCCATACACCGATCGATGAGCTGTTGTTCCAGCTTAGCCGTCTTCATCTTTTCTTCGACGGTCAACCTCACGCGCCCGTAGGCCGCCGCATTGCTCGCGATCCGCTCAGCCGCGATGTTCGGCGTAAGGTCGGGCTCCACATGGCGCGCCGCTGCAACGAATGTGGCCGCCAGTGCCCGATCCAACGCTCGCGGTGAGAACGGCGTTACACTCGTGGCTTCGACGGCGCGGTAGAAACTCATGTGAAACGCACGGAATTGTTCGTAGTGCGTACGGTCGCGCGGCTTGTGGATGTTGAGCAGCGTGATGACTAGGCCTGGCTTCTTCGCCTCACGACCAACGCGCGACGTCGCCTGGATATACTCGGCAGCAGTTTTCGGCTGTCCTTGCACCACCATGAGCCCGAGACGACCGATGTCGAGACCGACGGAGATCATATTGGTCGCAAGAGCGACGTCGACGGCGCTCTTCTCTCGCACGTCATAGCCGAGTCTCGTTCTCGCTTCCGAGACCTGATCGGTACTGTACCGGGAAGTCAACTCTTGAATGTCACGCAAATTTCTATCGGAGAAGGGGTTGCCGGACGGCTCCTTCCGGACTCTTGTACTGCCGTAGCTGGTCAGATGTGATCGCACCTCGTCGTCAACGATACGGCGTGCGCCGCCAAGTTCGCGAAGCGCGTTGAAATAGCAAAGAACCGTCAGATAAGGATCAGCGGGATCGTCTTTCGCACCGGTCGACAAGGCCGCCGAGCCGGCAAGGATTGTCTGAAGGGTACGCAGGAAGACGAGCTTCGGACCGCGTCCAGGAGATGCGATACCGGCATAGACACGCGACGGCGTCTCGCTATCCACTTTCGCAAAGAATGAGTCATCTCTCCCGATGCCCGGTGGCGGGAAGATCGCGGTTTTCGAACGACCGAAGAGATTGCGTATCTGGGTTTCAGCCCGTCGGACGGTCGCTGTAGAAGCAACGATCTTCGGACCGCGACGCCGTTCGTTGATGTTTCGAGAGGCAAGGAGATCGAAAGCCGTCTCGTAAAGGCCGGCGATTGTGCCAAGCGGGCCGGAAATAAGATGTAATTCGTCCTGTATGATAAGGTCTATCGGCCGAAGTTCCTGCGACAACTTCGTGCCGCCGGGCTCCGCAGCGCCGTAGAACCCAGTGGCTTCGGCGCGATCTACATTCCCGAAAAACGCGCCGGCACGGCCTTCCCAGGGGACGTTGGCGAACTTGTCAACGGTCGCGATCATAAAGGCCGGCAGGCGGCGGTATATCTCGTCATCGACCACGACGATCGGCAGTCGGTCTTCCCCGTTAAACTCGCAGTCGATGTTCTGGCAACGGATATCCAGGCGCTGCGGGCTAGACAAGGTCGGATGGAGATTGAAGCTCGTTTTCTCGAAACGCTCGCCACACCAAGGGCAGTTTTTCATCGGAGCCGGCGCGGGACCATTGCGAGATCGGTGTTGCTCGACCCAATAGACCGCAGTGCCTTCGTGCTTGTTCTTAGCGTCGCCCAGGCTGTTCGGCGTCGCGGCACCACCCACCCACAAGCCGATTTCGATCGGCCAGTTGCCCAAGTTGCCGGAAGCCTTGCGCTCTAATTCTAGCGCGCAGACCAGACCCGCCGCACGCTGCAATTGGTCGAGCGTCAAAAGCCGCAGCGTGTAACGCATCACGACCGATAGACCTGCACCCTCAAGACCCGGATTGTTCAATCTGCGCCGGGCAATTGCAAAGGCGGCAAGCCCGAGATAGGCCTCGGTTTTACCGCCGCCGGTTGGGAAGAAGAGCAGGTCGACGATCGGGCGATCTTCATGTGTCGGATCAGCCAAACCTTCAAGATTGAGAAGGATGAAGGCAAGCTGGAACAGACGCCAGGACGGCGCTTTTTGCTCGGCAGGCGTCTTGCCGTCGATGGTCGCGCCGCGCTGGCGGTTTGCACGCGCCATCACCTTGTTCATGATCTGAAAGGCCTCACGGCTTACTGGATCATTTAGAAGCTTCGCGATGCCACCTTCGATCCGCCGGCAGGCTTCACGAATGTTCTTCAAGCATTCGCGTGCGACGTCCTGTCTGCGCGCTCCGGAAATGTTCGCAATATTCTTGTCCTGCTCTGAAGCCCATTTGGCATATTCGACTGGCAGGTTCGAAAGCGCGGCCTTGAGCGTAACGACATCCGCGGCAGCGGTCTCAAGCGCCTCCATGCCGCGCTCGATACCTGCTGGTGATATGTCAGCTCCGAGCTTCTCGACCTCCTGGCATGGGATCGGATTGGTGAAGACCGTGGTGACACGCCCTTTTTCGTCGGGAGCGGCCCAGTCTGCCGAGGTGTTGTGGCCTACAGCGAAGGAATAGACATCGCGATAGTGGAGATCGGCGAGTCGCTCGTCGAAATCGGTCGCATCATAGGAGGCGCGGTCGTCGCGCGCGGCAAAACCTTCCGCCGCCGTCAGCTCCAGCCGTGCCTGGAAGCAGAGCGCGACATCGCCGAAACGGCGAAGCGTCTCCGGACGGGAGTTAACAAGAAAGACCGACACGGCGAGCACGTCGTCGCGGACGCCGTCGATGCCGGCGGTTTGTGCCGGCCGAATGGTAACAACGAGTTCCAGCCCGCCACCCGGCACTTGCGGCGCGGCGCTTCCTGGAACGATGATGCGATGCGGCACACCATTCATGATGCTGCGGAGATCGATCTCCAACCGCTCCTCACGTGGTATCCTGCGCCAGTCGAGCGAATTTTTCTGCGGCTCCTTCACCGGCTCTTTCGCTTCCAGCGCCCTCTCGCGCTCCTCGGGCATGAACACGACTGCGTCGAGCGGCGGCTCGGTCACATAGTCCCCCCAGGTGACGCGTGCCGCAAGCTTGGTCACCGTACGTGGCAGGAGGACGGTCAGCCCGAGTGACGACGGGGTGAATGATCTCATCGGCGGCCGCTCGCTCGCGCCGTCATCGGCGGCGGTGCCCGGACCAGGCGCCCCCTGTTCCATGCCCTCGCTGGACCGAAGTGCATCGAGCTGCGCCTCTGCCTGCTCCTCTTGGACCGCCTCGCCGAAAATCTTCTCCGCACGCTTGTCTTTCGCGTCCTTGCGTCGCGGCGCGAGAAAGCCGGTCAGATACCAGGTCGACGGGCTGGTGCCGGAAATAATTTCCGCTTTGAGGTCTGGATCGAGGTCCGGATGCGGCCCGACGAGATCACGTCGCAAGAGGTCGAGCAACCTGTCGCGAACCTCGACGGGCGTTGTCGGCTTGGGGAGGATGCTGAGCGCATCTTGCAACGATGTCGTGGTCGTATTGCTCGACATTACTTCCCCTCCAACTGCGCAAGTTGCGCCAACGCCTGATCCAGCCACTTTTGTGTATAGGGGGTCTTGAGGTCCAGCTTGGGCCTGAAGCCGACATCGCCGAGCAATCGCTCAAGCGACACCAAACGATCCCGGAGACCAAGGCGAATGCCGATCCGGAGACTGGACTTATCCGGACCACACAATACCCAAGCGTCTTTCCGGCTGATAGCATGTGCCCAGAGAGCGCGTTCGCCATCATCGAGGTAAGCGATAGTCTGGTCTCTGGTCACAGCCTCAGCGTGGTCAGCATCATGAACGCCATGGACAGCCTTGAGGGTCTTTGCCAACACATCGCTGTCAATCTGCTCTTCGGGTCGGCGCTTCTGGGAGCCGGTCTGCGTCTCGATGAAACAGTCGCCAACCGTCTCCACTGCGTAGCCTCCACAATGCGCTTTCCACGCGGAGACGCGCCAACACTCGATGATGACATTAGTGTCAACGAGAACGGGGCCATGGTGTCGCGCCATGCGGCCTCACAACTCGTAAGGCGCTTCGACGCCATGGGATGCAAACAGCTCCGCAAAATCGTCAATGGGGAGACCGAGGATCGAGGCAATCCGGCGCATCGAGGTCTGCCCCTCATCCAGCGCGGCAGCAACAATCTGGACAAATGGCTTGGAGAACAATGGGGGGGCTTCTGGCTTCCCCGGTTTCGCCCTCCCGTTGTTTCGAAGACCGTCATCGGAAATTGCGTCGCTCTGGGCGCGGGTCAGACGTCCCATGCCGACGAGCCGCCAACGCAGAGCCTGGGATGTCACCAGCAGTTCGTCTGCCACCGCATTGAGGCGATCAACCAATTTTCCTTCTGTCAGACCTCCCCATTCACCAAACCGATCCAACACGGCTCCGGGCATAAGGAGCGCCGACGCGAAATTGTCGGCCAGTTGCTCGACGCGGCTTCGCTTTTTCGGCATGATCTCCTCGACATGCTCGGGCGGCATCTTCTCCCATGTCAGGATGTGAAAGAGTTCATGAGCGAGATCGAAATGACGTCGCCCGGCGATCTCATTGCGATTGATGAGCACAACATCTAGCTCGGGCAGGCGACAGGCCGCCCCCGAAACACCCTCGATCGGGTCAACCATCAAGACAAGAATGCCAAGCTTTTCCGCCATGACATCAGCCAGCCGGCGCGCAGGCACGTTTCCGAGATCAAATTCCGCCGCGAAGCGTTCGCCGGCCGCACTCGCGTCGTCAAAGCTCGACTGCTTGGATAGACTCAGCGCTGGCCGGATGAGCGGAGGCTCGCGACCCGTCTGGCGTGCGAGCGTGCGAAATGCCGCAATCAAACGGCCGGCCGACTCTTCGTAGCCGCGCAGCCGGTCGCCATCGACTCCAGTCTGCCGCCAAGAAAAACTGCCTTCCCCGGCTAACATGAACGGATCGGTGAAATAGTCGATTGATACGCCGAATATCTGGGTGGCGCGCAATAGCTCATCCGCGGCGACCTTGCGGTCTCCGGTTTCAATGGCCGACAGCGTTTGGCGATCCTTGAAACCGAATTGCTCGGCCAAGTCTTCCTGCGACAGCCTTCGCTGCTCTCGCAGTGATTTGATGCGTGCACCGATGGTCGTGGTCATTGGGGTTCTCCTTGGCCCCATGTACTCTTGCGAGATCAAATTTGCAAGAATTTCTTGCAAAGCTCTATTTGCCAAAAGCGACGCCGAGCAAAACCGCGACGAGCGACCCAAGGAAGCTCGCAACGATCGGAACCCACCAGCGCCAATCTGTATGTTGCTCGCGCGCTTTGGCATGCAGTTCGATGGCAATGTCGATTAGCGTCTTGATCTCGGCGTCCGGCACCCGCACACGCGACACAGAACTCCGGTCGTCGATGGAAAGTTGATCGTATTCGGGTTTCGTCAGTAGCCGATCCTCTTTGCGATAATAGAGGCGCGGCGACGCGCGACGCCAAATCAGCGCATAGTGATCCTCGTTCTCAGGCGACTTGCGGAAGAACTCAGGATGTTCATTGAACACCCTGCGCCAATGATCCGCTTTTGTCCCATCGCCGGAAATGTAGTGCGCCCACTTCTCGCACGGTTGGCTCGAGCGCACGTTGAGAGACATGAACTGAATGGCCGCAATCACATCTGCCAGTCGGTTCGGCTTCAGATAAGGCACCTTCGTCAAATCGCGTTTTCCTCATCCTCAACCTCATCGATCCGGGCTTTGCCCTTCGGCGCGATGCCCCGTTTGACCTCCTCGGCATGACGTTCGGCATTGAGCGCCAAGAGGCGAGAAAGAACCTTGTCGCGCTGCTCGGACGGCCAGAAATAGCGGCCCTGATAGGTGTGGTCGTCCTCGCTTTCCTCAGTCAGGAACTCGGCCCTCACTTCCCCAGCCAGATCGTCCCAGCCATAGGCGCGGAGAACCGCGCGGTCCATTTCGTCATGCAGTTCGCGCAATCGGGCGATGGGCGTGCCACGTTCGCTTTCCTTGTGGAAGTGATTGTAGGTCTTGGTCATCCCTTCGTCGGCCTCGATCATGAGCGCCGCGCGGTGATCGTGATAGGTTTTCCCAACCCGCTCCAGCGTTTCATCGGTCTCGTAGCCTGGGGGAAAGGGAAAGGTCTCAAAGCAGTCGGACGGCGCATAGCGAAGATCGTCTTTCATGGATGACGAGAAGAAGCGCGCCCAGATTTCGTGGACACGGGACTGGAGGGCGGCGAATGGTGAGAAATTGTCGTAGGCGAAAATATTCAGCGTGTTCGCGAATACACCACCGGAAGGAATACGCGACACTCCCAGATGGGGAGCCGTGAAGAGTATTGTCAGTACATGTGATCGCTCGGCAACCGCTTCATTTAACTCTCCTCGACGTCGGAGAAAGCGCCACCAATATTTTCGTCCCCCTTCATCACTCTGTTTCATACGCTGTGGCTTCACCCGCGCTTCGACAATTGCAAGCAGGTCCGGCCAATCGGCGGCGACAGGCTCAGGGTAGTCTGCAGGCACAATGCCCGACCGAAGAAATGCCGCTCTGTCTTGAGGTTTGGAATCCCACCAGCGAGGCAGCTTTGCGTCACGCCGAAGAGGAAACTCTTCGAAATCAATTGTGTAGCGGTGATGCGCATGCATTGGGGAGTTATTTACTTCCTCACCTCCCAAATAGGTCCTGATACGTTCTGCGTTACGTGTGTCATTGGCGATCAATCGGTCCATTTCGGCAAGTGGCTCCGTCTCTCCCTTTGCAGCCGCTGCGTCATCGAACGTAAAGCCCATCCCAAGCAAAATCGCGCCTTGGAAGGCTTTCCCCTCATTGGCTTTCAGCCTTGCGGGCGCTTCGTCATTTTGACCAGCTACGAGATAAGCCGAGATGCGGTCGACCTGCCGCCCATCCAGAACCGGCGAGCGGGCCTTGCCTTTGCCAACATGCACGATTGAGACAATGACCGCCGCCCCCTCGTTCGGCCACTGAAAGCGCTTAGTCACACGAAAGATGTTGCCGCCGTGATTAAGGATGGTCGCCAATCCGGTCGCGCGCGTGTCGCCCTGGCCAATGGTGTTGGTGGCTATCAGGCCGAATGAACCACCCTCACGCAAAAGATTGAAGGCACGCCGGAAGAAATGCGCCACAAGGTCGGCATTGCCGTGCGCGCCTTCGTGCAGGTTTTGTAGCCACGGAAGATAGCGCGAGCCGGAGGCAGCACTGATCGTGTTCTTCCCGGCAAAGGGCGGGTTTCCAATGATGGCGTCGAAGCCCGGCTTTTCCCGGTTGAACACTTCAGGAAACTCAATCTCCCAGTGGAAGGGCCGCCAGCCCTTTCCCGCTCGGAAGGTACGTGCCTTCGTGCGCAGTTCGTCCCATTTCGGGTTCAGTGAAGAGGTGATCCAGCTCTCCACCCTCTGCCGCTCGACCTCCCGGGCCTTAGCCTTGTCGGCCGAGAAGAAAGCGGCGACCACCGCATCGCCTATTGTGCGCGCATCCTCGACCTCGTGCTCCACGCGTCGATGACGCGATTCTTGAATGGCGCGGGTGACATCGTCTGGCGCATTTCGGATCGCCTCACGGCCCTGCAATGCCTTTTCGACGGCCTCCTTGATCAGATTACGAAACAAGGGCAGGCCGGGCTTTGACGCATCCCAATTGGCAGCAGCGATCTCCCGCTGCGTCAGCCCCACTAGGCTGTCACCGGCCTTCAGCGCATGATCCAAGAAACTGAATTCGTGCTCACGAGCCAGCGTCGCCAACCACAACGACAGGCGCGCTAGATCGACCGCCATCGGATTGCGATCGACTCCATAAAGGCATCGCTGCGCCACGAGCCTCCGCGCATGCGTCGCCTCGTCCTCGTCCGGCGGAATGGCCGGCTTTTCTTCCTTGTGGATGTCCCAAGCCTGTTCGAGCCGCGCGCCAAGCTGGCGGCAGGCCTCAACGAGGAAGGCTCCGGAGCCGCAGGCGGGGTCGCAGACCTTGAGCGAAAGCACCGCCTCAGGTGAGGCGTTCGATCCGATGCGCTCGAAGGCGGGCTCCAGCGCATGTCGCACAATAGGCTCGGTGAGTGACCGTGGCGTATAATGCGACCCAGAGCGGCGGCGCTCTTCAGTTGGCTGCAGATAGGGTGCGCCGGCACCAAGCAGATGGCCTTTGGGCGAGGCGCGCTCATCGATGGCTGAGCCGAAACCTTCCAACAGACTGCCGGTGTCAGTTGCCTCCTTCATCGCCTTCATCTGTTTCATCGACAGTGTGATGGCACGCTCTTTCAGCCATTTCTGCCTGTCTCCGGCCTTCTGTGCCAAAAGGCTTTCGAGGCCGATGAAGGTGGGAAGCTTCTTCTCGTCCTTGAGCGCAACCATCTCTTCGGTGGCGCGAAGGGCGGTGAAGCCCATGACCGTCTCGTAGACAGAGCCGATGCTTTCGACGTCGAGCGAGCGATAGGAGAGCCGCTCACGAATTTTCTCGCCGGCGAGGCTGCGCGCCTCGACCGTCATAAGCCCGTGGAGAATGCGCAGGATGCATCTGTCCGACACCGCCAGGACCTTCGC
Source organism: Sinorhizobium meliloti (assembly GCF_035610345.1). Next base: position 78,366 of record NZ_CP141215.1, read on the forward strand.
GTCCTCGCGGGCGCTTCCTTTGTCGCGTCCTTCCAGAAACGGGAAGATGTCGGGATCAAAGAGTTTGCCGCCACGCCGTTGGACCCAGTCGCCATGCCCTTCATGGATGGTGCGGAACACGGCGAGAAGCTGCCCCCAGCCGCCGCGCCGCTCGTCCATCGTGTCGGGGTTCAACGCCTCGTCGGTGAGCAGCTTGGAATAAAGCGTCTTGATCGAATAGGCCCCTTCCCACAGCGTCTTCAACTGCGGGTCAGCGGAGGATGGCAACAAGTCGCGATCCTCGGCATAGAGCAGGAAGACCAGCCGCATCAGGCAGGTCAGAAGGCCTTCATAGAGGTGATGGGAGTCGTTCTCGGCCAGCGCCTCGATCCGGTCCGGATCGGCGCGATGGATGCCGCGAAGCAACTCATGAAGTGCGCCAAGTACCTGTCCGGAAAGCTTTTCCGATACCTCGTTCTGTGCCTCCCGGGACTCCTTGAGCAAAACTCGCAGCCGCGCTTCCGGCGCACCGGTGAACAGAGCCTCTCGGCCGAGGCAGAGTTTCAGGCCGGCCAACATCGGCCGACCTTCGACGCGACCCAGGGCGGCGAGGGGCCAGGAAATCCAGCCTGCCGTCTCGCCGCGCGGCGCGTGAACCAGCCTTAGCGTGTTGCGGGCAATCAGCACGCCGACGCCTATCCCTGTTTCACGGAGCAGGCGCTCGAGACGCTGATGGGGACTCGCCTCCCATTCATCGTCGCCAAACTGCTGTCGGCCATCGGGATCAAGAGTCGGATGTAGCAAGACGAGCAGCTGGGCCGGCAGGCCTTCCCCGGTGTCCTTGTTCCACAACACCGTCATGTCAGGCGCAAGGAGTGTCTCATGTTCCGGCACAATCCGGCCGAGATCGGCAGGCACCTCTGGGCCATCGGGACTGCCGGCGACCAGTCTAGCCGGCCAGCCAAGAATCCGCTCAAGGAATGTCCAGGGATCGTGAAGGACAAAATGCCTGTCCTCTTCGCGAACCGCATCTGACGACAGACCAAGCGCGCCCGCAGCCTCCTCGGTGTCAAACGGGGTCTGCCGGATCGGCGTCAGCCCCTTGTCCCTGAGCACATTCGGCCCGACTACCAGCCCTTCGGGCTGGAGGTAGTTGAGCCATTCGGTAGTTTCGTCAGCGCGTGCGTAGTAATTCATCCGGGCACTCAATTCGTGGCGGGCCAAAGATAGACAATACCAAGCGGCTCAAGCTGTCGCGCTTTCACCTCATAGCCTTCCCTAACTTTCTGCGGTTCGTCGTCGAGGTCCTTCTGAAGCCGGACAAGCTTGTCATCCCAGGAGCGCCGGTCAGCCTCGAACTGCCGCTGCTCCTTCTCAGCCTGTTGGCGCTGCTCGGGGGTGGCGAGATCGAATTCATACTGGTCCGGAGCTTTCTTGTCGCGCATCGCTGCGCGGACCTTGGCGATCTGCCGCTGCAGAAGCTCGGCCATGGCGTCCGCCTCACGGCGACCGTTCTCGACCAGATCGGTAAGTGCCGCCCGTTCAGATTCCTGGGCACGAGCTTCGAGGTGCGGACGCAGGTCTCGGATGTCTAGCTCAACTGTCTTTTCCAGCCGTTCGATAACGGTAGGGATCGGCGTGCGGCCGACGCGTAATGCTTCGTCCAGCTGGGTTATCGTCGCCACCTCACCGGTTTCCGCGAATGGAGCGAGAGGCGTCTCACTGCGTCGCGTGTCACGCCACGCTGCCGTGATCGGAATGATCTCCTCGTGTAGTCGCCGGGCACCTGGACCGAAGAGCGACAGGCGACCAACGAGGACTACACGCGGCTGTGCTCCCGGACCGACGATTGCTGTCACACGACCGACGCTGGATCGAAAACCCTGCGAGGCGAAGCGCGAGATCAGGCGCTTGACCAGCCGGTGCTCGAGATGGAGTTGCACCACGTCCTGCGGTTCAGGCTGTCCCGCTGCCACGAGGGGCGGCTCGAACACCAGCCCGCGGACTGGTGTAGCGTTTCGCCACTTGTTTCGATCCGTGGGACGGGCTGGCCTCCCAGGTCGGAGTTCGTCAAAAAGCGTGGCCCAACTTGGGTCCTTCGAGAAGGCAGGATGTTTTGGATCGAGTGCTACAGCCTCCGGAACGCTGAAGTGACCGGTCTGAAGGGACGCTTCATCATCTTTCAGCGCGATTTCGACGACCTGTCGAATGTCGGAGCCCTCGACGCCGACCCGCTTGCGCGCCTGTTCAAGCAAGCGTTGAAGTCGCTCCTGCTCCTCTTTCAATTTGGTCAGGCGCTTTGCCGTCTCATCGCCAAGCTCGCGCTCCGCGACCAGAACCTGTTTAGAGTCCTGGCCTTCTATCTCTTCCATCAATTTCTTCGCGTCACCGCGACGGATACCATCCTTCGACAATCTGCGTTCGATGGTCTGTCGCAGTACCTCTCCAGATGCACCGAGTTGCTTACGGATCGTCTCGGTCTTTCGGACCAACGCATCGAGAACGCGGTCTTCCAGCGCGACTGGGTCTAGAAAAGCTAGCCGCAGTCTTACGAAGGCCGATCGGCTGTAGCTTACGGTCGATACGACCGTTCTCTCTGCTCAAGGCGCGACGGATTCCAAGGCAGCTCGACATGGATCAGCGTCATGGCATCGCGCTTGTAGATTGAGACCTTCTCGCGCGGCATCGGTACAGACGAGAATGCGCACCGGTTCTTCATCGAACGGCGCATTCGAAAGCAATCTTGATTCGATCGCGTTCCTCGAGCATTGTCTGACCGGTGAACTGGAGAATGCGGCCGTCCAATTCGACACGGTTGCGGCTTCGCTTGAGGAGTCCCTCCTTCAACCGCTCAACTAGCCAACGCCGCGTGTCATCCCATTCCGTGAACAGGATAAGACGCCCGGTCCCGCCATTGCTGAGAGGTATCCAGCATTTCCGCTTCGGCCCAGTCGAGGATCGCTTCGATACGCGCGTCCGCATCGTCTCGAGCGGATTCGGTGATGGCCAACATCCGATCGACATACTTGATCGCGGCTTCCGAGGTCGCCGAGCTCCCCCCTTCGCCTGGACAGTTGCGACATCGATCATGTCATTGTCTTCGAGCAGTTTCGGCGACATCAGTGGGGTCAGCGCTCGCTTCATCCCGCTTGCGCGCGAGTGTTTTCCGGTGTGTCCGCAGCGTCCTGTCGAAAGCGGCGATCGATGAGAACAGGCGTTGTTGCAGATTGGCGAACAGGAATCTTGCACGTGATCCGCCTTCCGAAGACGACCGGTATTCGTTCCAGCATCTCGGCTAGAACAAGTTCAGGCGCATTGGATGGAAGATTCTCGATCTTGATCGGCTTGACGATCCGCTCAGGGAATGGCTGTCCTAATTGCCGAAGGTCTTCCTTGAGCCGCCGCACCATTACCGGCTCGAGTTCCTTGGCATCAACGGTGATCCCGCGGGTGAATCGTTGTGGGTCGAGGATTTCGAGTAGCGTAGCAAACGAATTAGAGTGCCCATTGTGCGGCGTGGCGGAAAGAAAGAGGCGATGCTCAAAGCGGCCGGCGATCTGGCGCACGGCACGAGTCATCTGACTTTCCGTCGCCCAGATTGTGCCTGACGAAGGAGCGGCGTGATGCGCCTCGTCCAAGATCAAGAGCGACCGCGCGCGGAATTCCCCGAGAAGGTCACGGAGACCGGACATATAGGTCTCATCCGAAAGCACACTGTGCGAGACGAGGAATCTCGAACCGACGCTCAAGGATTGGCAGAGAACCCTCGGGTTCTTCTGGTCTCGAGGAGATACTCGCGGTCGACTATCGTAAAATCCAGGCCGAACTTTTGGGACAACTCGTCCTGCCATTGGAGCAACATCGAAGCAGGGCGGCGACAACGACGATCTCGACTCGGCGTCTAAGAAGAAGTTCTCGGACGATCAATCCGGCCTCGACCGTCTTACCGAGGCCGACATCGTCGGCGATGAGCAAGTTTACACGGGGCAAGTCCAGGGCTTTCGCCAAAGGAAGCAATTGATAAGCATCGAGGCGGATACCCGCCCGAAACGGGGCTTGAAACAGCTTGCGATCGGCCGCTGACGCCGTACGCCATTCAGTTGCCCTCAGAAACGCACCGAGGCGCTCCGGTCCCTCAAACTTGGTCTGAAACAGGGCTGACCAATCATTGGGATCAATAACCTGCTGATCGACTTCTGACCCGAGGGTAACGCGTAGAGCTTCACCCTGCGCATCGTCCTCAACGGATATGAGATCGAGGAAAGGAATTGCTCCAAGCCTGCCACTCTGCTCAACGACCCAGCTCTTCGAACGGATACGGACAAACGTTCCGGGCAATAAGTCGTTGTGAGGGTCAGTGATGGTTTTGGCGTTGTTCAAGTCCAACCCTCGCTCTTATCTACCTTTGAAACTGGCGATTCTCAGCCGATTCACACAACACGGTTTTTAGCGGAAGATTCCACAAATGGCTTTCGATAACTTAAACGTGTCGCTGATCATTCGCGCAACCCCAAGCGACATTGTGACGTTGTTTTGATCGCCGTTTTTTCGATTCCTCCGCAAACGGCGTGATCAGGAGTAATGGGGGGAAGACGTAGGCATAGGATGGAACGCCGTTTGCGGGACTGGTACTCAGGAGCACCAGACGAAGAGTATGCGGATGAGCGATATCAAGCCATCATCGACTTGGCGCGGAAGCCACCGAATGAGACGTCAGGTGCCGCTTTGGCCGGAAGGGAAACAGGCATCCGAGTAACGACCGGCCAGGTCTTTTCTTCGAAGACATCCTGCTTTCCCGAACATCGAGCCCTGGCGTTCCAGCTCGCCGACGATGGCTTCGGAAAGCTTGTCCAGGGTGACCCGCGCATCTTCCCTTCCCCGAGCGGCGTGATCGTCCGCCAGAGCAGCACCCTCGCCAGATCGTCACGAGACGGCCGACGCCTGCCCCGAGCATCATCCCTCAGGCCATTCCGCCATTGGCCCCCCTCGTCCCGACCAAAGCCTAGGCGCCCTCCCCTCACCAACGATCGGCTGGACGTTGCCCGACTACCGCTGACGCCGGCGTCGGCGGGACTTCTTCCACCTATGATGCGTATCGCGACGCGCTTCGCCCATCAAAGCGGCACGGCCACCAAATTTGCGCCGGTGACGCCTCCAAAGCAGCATTTGGTCATCTTAGGCGATCATTAACCATCTGAATTAACGCCGCAACTGTGGTTTTGCACTTAATTCCCAGAATCTGGTCGCAGCAATTTCAACCAGATAGTTCGGCACTTAATTTGAGAATGAGCACTTAATTTGAGAATTATGCTTGGATTTGGTCACTTAATGTGAGAATCAGACGATCGACGTAAGCGACGGTGTTCTTGTTATGAGTGACCCACTCCCCGACGAGGTCGACGAAGCGCTTTGGGATGAAGCGTGCCGACGCGCAGACGCGGTTCGGGAATTCCTGAAGAGTCGGCCTGGCAAAATGACAGCCGGAGATGTGGCACTGCTTGCGACCGAGCTCGAAATCAGTCGAGCGACCGCGTACCGCCTTATCAAATTGTTTCGAGCCGGTGGCACGGTCATGTCGTTGGTGGATCGCAAACGCGGTCGACCGGAGGGCCACCGGGTGTTGGATGACCAGCGGGAAGAGATCATCCGCACGACCATCAGCCGTTACTACCTGACGCGAAACCGTCCGACCGTTTCACAGTTGGTCCGGGATGTCCAAACGAACTCCATGTCGGCCGGGCTCAAGCCGCCGCATCGCCGAACGATCAAGGCTCGTCTCGAAGACATCGATCTGCAGAAACGCGCCAAACGCCGTGGCGAAGATAAGATCGTGAAGGAGACACAGGCCGTTCCCGGGGTATTTGCCGCCTCCCGACCTTTGCAGGTCGTTCAGGTCGATCATACGAAAGCGGATATCTTTGTCGTTGACGAGGAAACCCGCCAGCCGATCGGCCGGCCCTGGCTGACGCTGGCGATGGATGTCTGCAGCCGAATGGTGACGGGATTCTACCTAACGATGGACGCGCCTTCCCGGTTGTCGACAAGTCTGTGCCTGCTGCACTCGGTCTTCGACAAGTCGGCTTGGTTGCGAGAACGCGAGATCACCGAAGCGTGGCCCGTCGCCGGCCTGCCGGAAACACTTCACGTCGACAACGGCGCCGACTTCAGGAGCCGTGCTTTCAAGAGAGGGTGCCAGGATGCTGGCATCGCGATCGAATGGCGTCCGCCGGCTGAGCCGCGCTTCGGCGGCCATATCGAACGTCTGATCGGCACCCAGATGGGAAAACTCCACCTGCTGCCCGGCACGACGTTCAGCAATGCGCAGGAACTCGGCGAATACGATTCGAAGCGGCATTCGGCGCTCACTTTGCGCGAACTCGAGCGCTACATCGCCCTCGACATTGTCGGCTCGTACCATCAGTCGATCCACAGCACCTTGGGCCGCCCGCCAATTGCCGTCTGGAAGGAGCACGAGAACGAGATTCCGCTGCGCCTGCCGCAAGATCGGATGCGTTTCTGGCTGACGTTCCTGCCCGAGCAGGAGCGCACCCTGCGGCCAACCGGCATTCATCTCTTTGGTCTGCGCTACTGGTCAGCTGCGCTTAGCGCCGACGTCGGTCGCTCGAACCGGCGCCTGCTCGTCAAATACGACCCGCGGGACATGGCCCGTATCTTCGTGCGGCGACCTTCGGGAAACTTCGTGGAAGCCCGCTATGCTGATCTGACCCTGCCTTCAGTGACACTGCATGAAGCCGTGGCGGCACGTCGCGCACTGTTGGCGAGAGGGCGACAGGAAATCAACACCCGCGCGATCGTGGGCACTGCGGTCGCGCAGCGCGAATTGGTGGATGCAGCAACCAAGAAGACGGCAGCCGTACGACGCGGCGCAGGACAGCCAAAAACGAACGTGGATGATCGGGGCTGGGGCTCGCTTCGCGGCATCGACTCCAGCAAACCTGTGCCCTTTGTCGAGGACACGGAGTGAGCTGGCATGAACAACGAAATCTCCCACCTGACCGCGAGCGCCGCGGCGCTGCTTGCTGAAGCGGACGAACAACGCATTCGCGCGATACGATCGCGCCGCTGGGTGCTCTACCCGCGCGCCAAGCAGGCGCTCGATCGGCTGAGCCGGCTCCTCGATCATCCGAGAGGAACGCGCATGCCGTCCGTCGCTATCTACGGTGACAGCGGCATGGGCAAGACGATGATCATGAACCGGTTCCGCGATCAGCATCCGTCAAGCTTCAATTCGCTGACCGGAACCCTGAAGACACCCGTTCTGGCCATGGAGATGACCAGCCGGCCTGGCGAACGGCGGTTCTACGCCGAACTGCTGACGCTGCTCGGCGCACCGCAGCGACCGCGGGCCGATATCGCCCAGATGGAGCAGGCGGCATTGCGGATCATGGAAGCAATTGGCGTGCAGGTGCTGGTGATCGACGAGGTGCACAACATTCTTGCCGGAACTTATCGCGAGCAGCGCATCGTCCTCAACACCTTACGCTTTCTCAGCAACCGTCTCCGGATCTCGCTCGTCTGCTTCGGCGTCAACGAGGCGCGTGAAGCAATCAGCGGCGACGTGCAATTGGCCCGCCGGTTCGAGCAATTCACGCTGAGCCGCTGGGCTGCGAACGAACAGTTCGAATCCCTGGCAGTCTCAATCTTGCGCAACACGCCGTTGCGTCAGCCCTCGGTGCTGAGCGCGAAATCGCTGCGGCGGATGCTGCAGATCACCGAGGGCATTACAGCCAACATTTTTCACATCATCAACTCCCTCGCCATCGAGGCCATCGCAAGCGGGCGCGAACAGATAACCGACGAAGCCATCGAGAAGTGGGAGCCGGAGTTTGATGCCGAGGCAGCCTTCGCATGACGCCGAAACATCCTCGCGGCAATTGCCGGTGAGACTGGCGCCCCATCCTGACGAACTCCTATCCTCGTGGATCGGCCGGCATGCCGCGTTCTATGCGGTCCCGCCCCTTGCTATGCTGCGGCATGGTCTGCCCGAGGCGTCGTCTTTGCATGCGGCCGATCGGAGTCTGAACGGTGATCAAGTCATCCGCCTCGCCGGCCTCTTCTCGACCGAACCGGCCGTCGTGCGCCGCACGACCTTTTCGAATATCGCACCATCATCGCGACGCCTGATTGCAGCGAGGCCGCTGCAGTTCTGCTCAGCCTGTCATCCGGGTGAACACGAACCGAGGCCTCTCCTTCGCAGCCAGTTTCTCGGCTGGCGCATCACCTGTCCGCTTTGCGGCGACCTGTTCCGGCGCGCACGCGGGCATGACCGCCCCTCTCCTTTCGACCGCCATCAAGGGGCCGCGCTCGTGGGAGAACGGCTCCTCGACGATGATCTTTTGACCAGGCAAGGATGGCATTCGAGGTCAGTTCGGTGCCGTTGTCAGAGACAATCATGCCGGGTTTGCCTCGCCGTTCAATCAATGTCGTCAGTTCGCGAGCAACACGACGGCCAGAGATCGACGTATCTGGGATTGCCGCCAGGCATTCGCGCGTGACGTCGTCGACCACATTGAGGATGCGAAAGCGCCTGCCGCAGGCGAATTGATCGTGGACGAAATCCAGAGACCAGCGTGCATTGGCCTTTGCTGCGACGAGGATCGGCGCACGCGTGCCGACAGCACGACGCCGGGCCTTCCGCTTGCGCACGGAAAGACCTTCCTCGCGATAGAGCCGGTAGATGCGATTGACACCGGAAGGCTCACCATCTCGCCGAAGCAGAATGAACAAGCGTCGGTAGCCGAAGCGCCGCCGCTCATTGGCGAGATCGCGCAGCTTCGTTCGCAGCTCCAACTCAGGCGGTCGACTGGATCGATAACGGACCGTCTTGCGGTCGGCAGATATGATCTGGCAGGCCCGCCGTTCCGAAAGCCCCATTGTGACCTTCAGATGCGTGACGGCTTCACGCTTGGCGGCAGGCCCTACCATTTTTTTCCAAGAAGCTCACGAAGAGCGGCAACATCCAGCATCTGCTCGGCGAGCAGTTTCTTCAGCTTGGCATTCTCGTCCTCAAGCGCCTTCAGACGCTTGGCCTCCGACACCTCCATGCCGCCGTATTTGGCCTTCCAATTATAAAACGTCGCCTCGGAAATCCCGTGCTTGCGGCAAAGATCAGCGGCCTTAACACCCGTCTCCTGCTCCTTCAGCACCCCGATAATCTGCTCTTCCGTAAATCTCTGCTTCTTCATAAGTCCGTCCTCGATGGGCCAGACTCTAATCCAAACTGGAGGAAATTCTCAGTGGCAGGTCACTGTTTCATGAGAACTCCTCTGCACGCTGAGTGTCGGGCCTCCTCACTGCAGGAGCCGGGAATGCAACGTCTGCTTTTTCTTGAAGCAGAGCCGCATTCCGACCCTTTCTTAGGAACAGGTCTGCACAAGTGAAGCAACGCTGAGGCCGCTCTCTCAGGAAAACGCTGCAGACGAAGAGATGACTTGATTTGAGGAGAGATCTCTTTGTGCTCTCGTAATTGCTCCGCCAACACCGGGCCCTTGCTGGATGAGCACGTCGGCGGCGCAGATATGAAGATCAAGAGACAACCATTTATGCGCATCGTCACTAAGCGGACTCCAGGGGTAGGAAATGGTAGATGTTGCAGATCAATCATGGTCGTTCGCCTCCGATGTTGGTCCACATCTCGGACTGGTGCCTTTGAGAAGCGCATAAATCGGATCATTCGGATACGGCGCTCCAATTGGCCGCCGTGAAGCGAACCTTTCGCTTTCAGGCAGTCCGGGTGGGATCTGCTGCTCAATCCAATCGTAAATCACTGTTCGGGCTATGATGCGCCACTCCCCTTCCCGCTTATGGAACAGATCGCCGTAGCGGCCGCACAGGAGCACCTGCCGTATCTCACCGCCTGCGTCCGGTCCACGTTGAAGCGCCGTGAAATAGCTCTCGACCGTGGCCTCTGACGGGCTGGAGAATTCAATCAGTATATTCGCTATCTGATGAACATGGCGCGGCTCGGTCTTGAAGATGCCAAGCGCAAGTCGGATAAAGTCCTCGGATGGACCAGAATAGCCCCCATGGTTGTCATGCGCATCCGGCCAGTACGCGCTGCGCAGCGCTGCCTCATCCCCCCGGTCGATCCCGCGGCAATACCGGTAGAGGCAGTCTCTGATGGCCTCGCGGTCGAGTAGCTCACTGATATTGGCCTCGTCCATTGTTTTTCCCACCATCGCTGAGTTTGTTAGGACCAGTCAAAATTAAATTTTTGAGCCCGAATACATGACCCCCATAGGTCATCGGCGACATACCCTCTTTGATTCGAAAGTTGGGGATCCGAGTCAGCCTTTCGTGGATGCCTACGGCAATTTCACGCCGGGCAAGATTTGCCCCGAGGCAAAGATGAGGACCATAGCCAAATGCTATGTAGCGGTGGTCCTGCCGCGCCAAGTCGATCGTGTCGGGGCACATGAATTCCGCGGGGTCGCGGTTAGCAATCATCGTTGCGCAGGAAACGAAGTCTCCCTTACGCATGGACACTCCTTCAAAGCCCATCTTTGGTAGCCACGCGGATAATCTGAACGGTTGAATAGGCGCGCAACAATTCTCCAACTGCGGTTGCGATCCGGGTCGGCTCTCTCCGCAGCGATTCCTGATCCTCCAGATTGCGGGAGATTGGCCAGGTCAAAGCCTAACGCGGCAGCGACCGTGTCGAGTCCGGCAATAAAGAAGAGTACACCGATGCCCCGGACTTCCTCATCTGTTACGCTACGACCCTGGACCTGCGCCTGCACGATGTATGTCATGAAATCGGCAGCCGATTGCTTCCGACGGCTCGCTGCAAGTTCGTCGATGAAACTTACGATTGATTGGGCCGCTTCGGTACGTTTAACATCATTGCCGTGGAGCAAGTCGCTCACCCAACCAATGAGCTCGTCGGATCCGCTGTTTGAGAGCCCCATAGAGTAGTCGAAGAGAAAGCGGTCGTAGTCGAGATTACCATCGGATCTGTGGCGCAATAGAGAAGCCAGTGCTCGCTGCCGAACCAAGTGTTCCAGCAGGGTGACGTCTTTCTCCAGATCGCCTCGAGCTCAGAAAGCCTTGGCCGTGCGTGAAGCATGACACGTCTTCGGCGCCGCACCGACATCGACATCGACATCGACATCGACATCGACATCGACATCCTCGTCGCGGATGCCGGCGAGCACGTCCACTCCCTTTTGGAACTTGCCGACATTCTCGGCGATTTGCCAGTTCCGCACTTTCCCGTCATAGTTAGTGTTCCTTCATGTGATCGAGGCAATGCGGTTATCCCGCAACGCGGATGCGGAGGGCCGTTCCGCTGCCTCGCAATAGCTCTCAAGATTCGTGCCAAGCAGGCCGATTGAGCTGACCAACAATTATTAGCTGCTTTTTCAGCGACGTGGGCGGAAAATATTGGATTGTGCCAGGCAGAATGCGTGTCGCGAAGCCGACAAAAAGGGACGACGATGTCGTAAGTTGGATGTCGAGAATTTCGGTTACTCGGGACATCTGGAACTGCGTCGCGCACGGCGAAAGCCTCGCTGAGTCACCACCACCAAAGGGATCGTCCGCCTCGCCTGCGCAAGGCCTCGGCATCATCAAGCAGGGAATCGCTGTGTTCGGACTTTTTATGCATGCCGCACAATCGTCCTTGGGAGATCCTGCTTTCGCCTGACGCTCTTCGCTCAATTACAACGCTCTGCCATAATGATGGGCGAAACAATCGATCAACATGCCGTAAGTTCTGTGAAGAAGCGGCTTCGTGTCCGAACTCTTTATTGGGAACGGCGTGTGCGGACCTGTCATCATGATCTGCTGCAACAGCACTCCACGTGCGCAGGGCCCGATACATTTATGAAACGGCAAGCGTCATTTGCGACGTCGCGGTCCTTGCACGGGTGAGGAAGGGCGCAATCGCTATTCTCGGCCACGATTGTTCGAGGGCAAGAAAGGGCCCGGCCAAACCGGGCGCTCGTATTTTGCAATTCTAGGTCTAAATGGCTCAACCTATTGCGTTCAAAATCCAGGAGATGAGTGCCGTCTTCGGTGCGGCTCCGACCTTGGTGTCGGCTACTTCCCCTGCCTTGAACATTGCAAGCATGGGGATCGAGCGGACGCCATACTCGGCCGTCAGCTCGGGGTTTTCATCGATATTGAGCTTAACGAGCTTGACCTTGCCGGCAAGCTCGGTGGAGATTTCTTCGAGGCTGGGTGCAATCATCTTGCACGGGCCGCACCATGGTGCCCAGAAGTCAACTACGACCGGTTCGGCCGAGTTCAGAACCTCTTTTTGGAAATTGGAAGTATCGACTTTCAAAGTAGCCATTGCATTCTCCGTCCGGACGGGCTTTGTCCAGTTGTTATAGGACGCGAGCTATTCGATACCTTGATCTATGTCAAATCAGTACGCAGTTTATATTTCGTTATATTTCCTCATCAGGCGACAGCAGCCTGCCTAGGGAACCGCAGCCGCAGTCGATGAGGAGGTCGAAGCCGTAGCAGAGGATGACGTCAGATTCGACCGGCGAAGGGAGCCGCCCGAGCGCCCGCTTCAGCATCCCGAAATCGGAGCGGCCCTTGTCGTCGAGAACAGCCGCCTCGCCATCCATTCACGAAGTCGACCAACTGCAGCGCTCCTTCTAAGTTGTGCTAGGGAGCGCTGCCTTTCCAGCAGCGCAAATATGGGGCCTTACGCCGGCTCATCAATGGCGAAGGTCTTAAGGCCGTCCTGATAATTGACGATCCCCAACGATCCGACCCGGGAGGAAAACAGCATCTTCTTCGAGAGAATGAATGAAACGGCGTCTCCGATATCCGCGGTTGAGTACGTTTGGTCGTACGTGAACACCGCGATGCGATTGCGGACGCGCGGGAACAGGCGTTCGCCATCTCTGCCGAACTGCCTGAGCATTTTTTGGCGGACGCCGATCTGCTGCTCCAGATCAAGGCGGACCCGCATGCTGACCGTGAGCGTGCGCACATTGCCGATGATCGAGTTGTTGCCGTTGATGGTGAATTCGCCGATGACCGCCATTCTCGTGATCCTTTCCGGTTTGCTCCGACCGCGGCCTCGATGGCGGTGTAAGGACCGATGGCGGTCGACGCCGCACCCTTCAGGACCGGAACGTGAATGGAGGACGGCCGGGAGCGGCTTTCTTGGTTACCGAGAGGAATGCGAACGCAGTTCGCAGGGAAGAAAGCAGCAAGCGGCCGTTGCGGTATGGCGATCGAGCCGAGAGGCGTCCTCGGTCACACCAGATCTATCGAGGTCTGCGTGGGTGCGGCCCAATCCGAACCGGATGGAACGAAGCATGCCATGCGGTTATGGATGCCCATCCGCGAGCGGCAGCTTGACGGTATCATCCGGCAGCGTGCGCATGACACGTCGCGCCCGCGGACTTGCCGCTTCCGTCGATGCCACCGCCGACGGCCACAACCGCATCACCTGCAAGGCACTGCCGAACAGGTGCGGACTGGACGGTTACCGCGACGATGCGTTCAGTCTCGCAGCCGGGCATCGGGCCGATCTCCGTGGGCGGCGAGGATCTGCACGGCTCGTTCGCTAAAGCCCTCGGATAGTCCTGTGGCGGTTTCGACGATCAGGCGCTCGTGCATGTCGCGGATGCTGTCGCTGTCGAAAATTGCGGTCCCGAAGCTCTCGGCGATCCGGAGCGCCTGCGCTTCATCGGGGGCATGTCAGGCGGACCATTTCGATGGTAGCGCCCTTGCGGAGCTGGACGACTCGGGCGGATTGGCGGGACTGGGTTGCGGGCTTTGCCATGATGGTTTCCTTCTCGGTTTGCCCGAAGCGGTTCGGCCCCTTGGCCGATCTGCCCTTCGGTGCGGTCGAGACGAGCCAGCGCAAGGCGGGCGTTTCAAGGCTCGGGAGGCCAGATCGAGCGGGGCCGGTGCGCGGGCAAGCGGGTCATTGAGACCTGCGAGGCCCGCGTTCCTGCTCTGCGACAAGCGGCATGACCGGCCGCCCCGCGGCGCGACAGCGGCCTTGAAACGACCGACAGCCGGTTCAGACTGAAACGAAACCGAAGGGCGGAACGGCCAAGGGGATCGACACCGGATGCCAGAGCCGAAGAGGAAACCAGGCAAGGCGCGCGCCAAACCAATTCCAATCTGCCGTAAGAGCTTCGCTCACCAGGCCGGAATGCTTTTGACGCCCTCCGGATAGCCGCTTTAAACGAACGGCCGTGTCTGGCGGCATAATCCTGAAGAGGCATTCATCCTTCCTCGGTCAGTGGTTCCTGCTAAAACCGACCCCGACGATGCGCAGGACGCCTATCGCGTCGCGGCGGAATAGCCGCCCTCGCACTTTGGCGACCACTTCAAGAAAGGTCATTTCGTCCTTGCCTCGGCGCTCTTCGCCCCGGATCCGAACGGCGTCGCCGATCTGATCAAGCATCCGGGCACTCTCGACGACGAGGAAGCCCAGGTTGACGCCACGCCGGATGGCCATGACGCCGCGCCCGTTGAGAGCGCCGCGGTCGACGCGGAGACGGATGCAGAAACAGGCGATGAGCGAAACAAATCGCTTTTATCGCTCATATTATTAAGGCATAGTGGGCGATAAATATGGAGTTTATCGCCCGTGGCCTGGAATTGGGAATTGGCGGGGTGGCCGAAGTTCGAATGGAACCCTGAGCTTCTGCGGGCCAGGGAGCAGGCATTCATGGAGAATGCAGCTATCGCCGTCGGCACCATGCGCTATCTCGGGAAGAATGATCGCGAGGACGTCGTGATCGAGCTTCTCAGCTCCGATGCTTTGAGCACATCAGCCATCGAGGGGGAAGTCCTCGACCGTGACAGCGTTCAATCGTCCCTTCGGCGGCAACTCGGAATGTCTGCGGCACCCCTCCGCAGCAGGCCAGCAGAGGCAGGCATTGCCGAAATGATGGCGGATCTTTATCGCCACCCGCTAGACCCTATCACCGAGAATCGGCTTTTCGAATGGCACCGAATGGTTATGAACGGCCGCCGGGACATTGCCGACATCGGCAGCTACCGCCGTCATGACGAGCCGATGCAGATCGTCTCAGGCGCTTTCGGCCGCCAGCGCGTACACTTCGAAGCACCTCCATCCGAGCGCCTGGCGGTCGAGATGGGCAGGCTTCTCGAATGGCTTGAACAAACCTCTCCGGAAAGGCCGAACCCGCTTGCCGCCCTCACCCGTGCCGGCATCGCTCATCTGTGGTTCGAAAGCATCCACCCTTTCGAGGACGGCAATGGCCGTATCGGCCGTGCAATCGCCGAAAGCGCACTTGCACGAGCGATCTCCACCCCGACTTTCACCGCATTGTCGAAATCGCTGCTGAGACACCGCAAAGACTATTACGCGATGCTGGAGGCGGCGAGCTCCACGCTTGTCATCGATGATTGGCTCTCATGGTTCGCGGATCGCGCGCTCGAAGCCCAGAAATCCGCCGACGAATTGGTCCGCTTCCTGATCGAAAAGACGCGCTTCATGGACAGGCTGCGTGGCACGCTGAACGAGCGACAGGAAAAAGTCCTTCTTCGCATGCTGGCCGAGGGGCCTGAAGGTTTCACCGGCGGTTTAAGCGCCAGTAACTACGCCACGATCACCGGCGCTCCGCCCTCGACGATAACCCGCGACCTTGCCGACCTGGTCGAGAAGGGCGCATTGCTGCGCACCGGCGAGCGCAAGGCAACGCGCTACCGCCTGAATATCGCAACCAACACATAGGCGACCTGGTCGAGGCGTTGCGTCAGCAAAAGCGGACTAGGCCGCGATGCTCTGCACCTCAGTGTCATCGCAAGCGGATTGCGCCAAGGCCTCCTCGACCTCACGCAACTTCTGGCGCTTCTCAGGCAGTTCGTCAGCAAAGGCGAAGATACCACCCTACCGCGACTGATTCGAGGAAAGCCGCCGCTGGTACTTCGCCAACCTCTGGCGATAACGTTCCCGCTCCTTCTCAAACCCGTCGAGGGTATGCTCGAGGCGGGAGATGGCCCCGAGTGGCGTGATAGTGACAGCGAGATCAATCTCGCAATCCGCGCCGTTGCGCTGGAGCAGGGTCTGATGGTGGTAATTGTCGCCCCGGCCATGCGTTCGGGCGAACCCTTGTCAGCGAGGTCGCAATAACCATGGACGCGCCGGATGCGCCCGTCGATTGACAGCGTGAAAAAGATGCTGGTAACGGAATCGGTCAGGCACTCAACGCACCGCTGTCGGAGGCAAGTGCGAACGCCTTTTAGCACAGACAAATCGAACAGATCATTCGTAAATCCTTCAACAGTAGCGATGCTGTCCAAAACGCATTTGACGAGTAGCTCGAGCGGAACGTGCGGTCTGGGACCCGCAGAATTGCGCTCTTGCCGCTGCAGATCTGACGGTACGCTCGCGGGTCGACGCGAGCGCCGGCGTGCCGACATCCGATGAGCACGAGATAACGCTCAAGCTGCGCATGGCGGATTTCTTTGTGGTCGCCGATACGCGACTCGACCGATCTGACGGCGAGAAAAAGCCGCAGTTTGAGGAGGACATAGCGCCGTTTGAAATGAAGCCGCCCGACCCGGCCGCCACTATCGTTTTTCACGCGAGCCCTTCAATCCACAGCCGTTAATCCTTGACAACAAAGCGACGTCGCCATTGGGACGAATCCTCTCGTACCGAAGCCCGCCTGCGGCACCTCTTCCTACAATTGAAGATCTGCTGAGACGGTCGCTGTACGGCCGTCCCCACTGCTCGTGGACCCAAAGTTCATGAATTCGCTGCCAAGGGCGCAAGGTCCGCTTCGCTCAAAATATCGTCGAAGAGTTCACGCTGACACTTTGGCACGTCGGGGCTGTGGAAGTGTGGAAGGGGCACCTACCGTCGCGGAGGCGTCATTCAAATGCGACATGCCTGGCGGCGAAATGTCTGGCAAGGCAGCTCGTAGGGCGCTCAAGCTGTTCAACGCTCTGCAGGAAGATCTCGGCGACTACCTGACTCGCACGCACGCCAGCAAAACCGCCCTCGCGCTGCCGGCTGTTTGAGCTTTCTCGGATAGCGTTCGGTCCCAGGTACGATTGCCGGCACAAGGCCAGAACTCAATCATGCATGCTTTCATCCACATAAGGCTTTTGGGCTATTTGTCACCACGTGAGTTCTTAAACTGTCAAACAGAACCCCGATCCCGTCCGGTTTTAATGGCCGAACTCCAAGCCAGACCACCTCGCGAGAGCTACATGTTTCTGGTACTATGAAATATTCGCTTCCGCGGTGCGTGCAATGTCATACGTTCTCTTTTTTCTATTTATTGTGCTGTGACCCCCGACACTCATCCGTTTGCGGCTGGAGTTCGGTGGTTAGTTATGCGCGTTTGCGCGGGTGAAGTAATGGGCGGGACGCGCAGCGTTTGTGCGGAGCCGTTTCGCCCATTGCGGTGAGGTGGGCGGCATAGGCCGCCGGTGATTGATAGCCGAGGGCTGAGTGTGGACGGGCCGCATTATAGTCGGCAACCCACCGGGACACGGCTGACCGTGCGTGATCGAGGCCGAAAAACAGTGTCTCGTTCAGGAGTTCGTCCCTCATCTTCGAATCAAAGGCTTCACAGATGCCGTTTTGCATGGGCTTGCCGGGAGCGATGAAGCGATGAAGTGCCAGGCGACGCCCGTCTCTTCGCTCCAGGCCAGCATGGCGTTCGAGGTGAACTCCGTGGTACGCATCCGAGGAGGGCCACCTTGCTGAGAAGTGAGGCGAACTGGATGTTCTGTCTATATGGACGTCAATATGGACAGTGTGAGAAACGTGGATTTAACGATAGAGAAGCGGCTGCAAGTTAGCCGTATGAGATTGTCGATAGCGGGCGGCGTCGCCGTTTCAGCAACGAGGCCAAACTTGCGATCGTGGCGGAGAGTTATTCCGCCCCGCGTCAAGTCACGGCAACGGCACGTCGGCATGGGATCACACGCTTTCAGTTGAACGATTGGCGTAAAGCAGCTCGCGAGGGACGACTCGGCAATAGCCGGGGGAGTGAAGGGTTTATTCCTGCACTGTTGGTCCCGGAGCCAGGCACGCCGGTTGTTGCGCCGACCAATTCTTCGACGGCACAAAGTGGGCTTATGGAGGTTGTCAGCGCCAATGGTCGCCGTGTGATCGTGGACCGCAATGTCGACGTTGAAGCGCTGCTTCGGATCCTGCGCGGGCTGGAGGCGCTGCGGTGAATCCGTTTCCGATGGGAACAAGGGTCAAGGTCTGGCTTTCGACGGGCTATACGGACATGCGCTGTGGCTTTTCCTCTCTGGCGCTTCGAGTGCAGGAGGTTTTTGATCCGTTGTCAGGGGGACTGTCAGAAATTCTGTGCGGTGGGCCATGATGATGAAAAGGAGGGAATCATCACATGGCTATCGAGAAAGAACTTCTGGACCAGCTCCTGGCTGGACGTGATCCATCCGAGGTTTTCGGCAAGGGCGGTTTGCTGGACGATCTGAAGAAGGCGCTTTCAGAGCGCATCCTCAATGCGGAGCTTGGCGACCATCTCGACGTCGAGCGCCTGGAGGGCGGCCCCGCCAACAGGCGCAACGGTTCCTCCAAGAAGACGGTTTTGACTGGCACATCGAAGATGACGCTGACCATCCCGCGCGATCGGGCGGGTACCTTCGACCCAAAGCTGATCGCCAGATATCAGCGCCGGTTTCCCGATTTCGACGATAAGATCATTTCGATGTACGCCCGTGGTATGACAGTGCGCGAGATCCAGGGGCATCTTGAAGAGCTCTACGGCATCGATGTGTCGCCGGATCTGATCTCGGCGGTGACCGATACGGTTCTGGAGGCCGTCGGAGAGTGGCAAAACCGGCCGCTCGAGCTTTGCTACCCCCTCGTGTTTTTCGACGCCATCCGGGTCAAGATCAGAGACGAGGGCTTCGTACGCAACAAAGCCGTCTATGTCGCCCTGGCCGTGCTCGCTGACGGCAGCAAGGAGATCCTCGGGCTCTGGATCGAGCAGACGGAAGGGGCAAAGTTCTGGCTGCGGGTCATGAACGAGCTGAAGAACCGCGGTTGCCAGGATATCCTAATCGCCGTGGTCGACGGCTTGAAGGGCTTCCCCGAGGCCATCACCGCCGTCTTTCCCAAACAATCGTCCAGACCTGCATCGTCCACCTGATCCGGCACTCGTTGGAGTTCGTATCCTACAAGGATAGAAGGACCGTTGTGCCGGCGTTGAGAGCCATCTACCGCGCCCGAGATGCCGAGGCGGGCCTGAAGGCGCTGGAGGTCTTCGAGGAAGGGTACTGGGGCCAGAAATATCCCGCTATCGCTCAAAGCTGGCGGCGCAACTGGGAACACGTCGTTCCCTTCTTCGCCTTCCCCGAAGGGGTCCGCCGCATCATCTACACGACGAACGCAATAGAGGCCCTCAACTCGAAGCTTCGGCGAGCTGTGCGTTCCCGCGGGCATTTCCCTGGTGACGAAGCCGCGATGAAGCTGTTATATCTCGTTCTTAACAACGCGGCCGAGCAATGGAAACGGGCGCCGCGGGAATGGGTGGAGGCAAAGACACAGTTCGCCGTCATCTTTGGCGAGCGGTTCTTCAACTGATGAAACCGGCCCACCGCACAGAATTCCTGACAGTCCCCGCCGTGGCGCTCCAACACCGCGACGGCGCTGATCTCTCTCCGCCCGTTGCAGAGGAATTGTCCTTTGCCGCAACGCTCGGAGCGAAGTAGCCGCCGCGTGCATAGCCAAGGCCATTCAAGCCGCTGCTTTGGAAGGCCGTCACGCGACCGACCATCATGACATGGTCGCCCGCCTCGATGACATCATGCATCGAACATTCAAACCACGCCGCCACCTGACAGCCGTTCGGACCCCTCGCCCAGTCGACAGCAGCGAAGCGATCTTCCAAGGGGCGGGCAAATTAATGCACAATCCAAGCGGCTCTTCAACGCGGGAGCCTCGCGGCAGGGTGTTGTCCCGAGTGTGCCCCCACTCATGGTCCCGATTCAGGAGCTATGCCTCGACGCTTACGCATCCCAACGGCTTCGAGCAGCACTTCGAGACCTACCCGCGTCTTCATCTTGTCCGGCCGTTAGCCAGCCTTCCGGTTCTGCCGGTCGGCGATCAGGTGATCGACAACCGCGAGGTCGTCGAGCGTCGAGGTGTCGCCGAGTGCGGCAAAATCGTCCTGCGCGATCTTGCTGAGGATGCGGCGGACGATTTTCCAGAGCGGGTCTTCGGCAGGCCGGGCGCGAACTGGACCTTGTCGAGCGAGGCGATCGGACCGATCTCCCTGCGCACCCAGGAAACGAGTTCCTTGCGCAGGTCGTCAGAGGCAGCCTCGCCCTCCATAAGGGTGACATAGGCGTAGATGCCCTGCCCCTTGATCTCGTGCGGATAGCCGACGATCGCAGCTTCCGAGACCTTGGGGTGAGCGACAAGGGCGGACTCGACTTCCGCCGTGCCGATGCGGTGGCCCGAGACGTTGATGACGTCGTCGACGCGGCCCGTGATCCAGCAGTAGCCGTCAGCGTCGCGCCGGCAGCCGTCGCCGGTAAAATATTTGCCGGCATAGGTGGAGAAATATTCCTGCTCGAAGCGCTCATGGTCGCGGTAAAGCGTGCGCATCTGGCCCGGCCAACTGTCGGCGATCACCAGGTGGCCGTCTGCAACTCCGTCGAGCACGTCGCCCGCCGCATCGACGAGCTCGGGCTTGATGCCGAAGAAGGGCTTGCTGACGGAGCCTGGCTTCAGTTCGGTGGCGCCGGGAAGCGGCGTGATCAGGATGCCGCCGGTCTCGGTCTGAAACCAGGTATCGACGATCGGGCAGCGACTGTCGCCGACGACGCGGTGATACCATTCCCAGGCTTCCGGGTTGATCGGCTCGCCGACCGAACCGAGGAGGCGGAGCGAGGCGCGCGAATGCGATTTCACCGCGTCCTCACCCGATCCCATCAGGGAACGGATCGCCGTGGGGGCGGTGTAGAACAGGTTGACCCTGTGCTTGTCGACGACGTCCCAGAAGCGCGACACGCTCGGATAGGTCGGGATGCCTTCGAAGATGAGCGTCGTCGCGCCGTTGGCGAGCGGCCCGTAGACACTGTAGCTGTGGCCGGTGATCCAGCCGACATCGGCAGTACACCAGTGGATGTCGCCGTCGCGGTAGTCGAAGACATATTGATGCGTCATCGCGGCATAGACGAGGTAGCCGCCGGTGGTATGCACCACGCCCTTGGGTGTGCCGGTGGAGCCGGAGGTATAGAGGACGAACAGCGGGTCTTCCGCGTTCATTTCCTCTGGCGGGCATTCATCCCGGACGGTCTCGGCGAGTTCGTCGTAATAATGGTCGCGGCCTTGCAGCATCTCGACCGGCGCGCCGGTGCGCCTGACCACGATGACGCTTGTCACCGCCTCGGGAAGCTTGTCCAGCGCAGCGTCCATATTGGCCTTCAGCTCCACCTTGCGCCCGCCGCGCGGGCCCTGGTCGGCGGTCACCACGACGGTGCTCGCGGCATCGGCGATGCGGCTTGCCAAGCCTTCGGACACGAGACCGCCGATGACGGCCGAATGGACTGCGCCGATGCGCGCGCAGGCGAGCATGGCATAGACCGCCTCGGGGATCATCGGTAGGTAGAGGGTGACGCTGCCGCCCTTCCGGACGCCCTGCGACTTTAGGACGTTCGCCCATTTCATGACATGGGCGTGCAGTTCGCGATAGGTGATGCGGGCGTCATCCTTGGGGTCGTCCCCCTCCCAGATGATGGCGACTTGGTCGCCCCGGTCGGGCAGATGCCGGTCGACGCAATTATAGGAAACGTTGGTGGTGCCCTCCTCGAACCACTTGATCGAGATCTTGCCCCGCTCGAACGAGGTGTTCTTGACGGTGCCGTAAGGCTTGAACCAGTAGATGCGCTTGCCGTGTTCGCCCCAGAACCCCTCGGGGTTTGCGATCGAGGCCGCATACATCACCTCGTACCGCTCCGCATCGATGAAAGCGCGCTCGGCCCATTCCTTCGAAACTGGATAGGCGCCTGTCGTCTGCTTGTTGCCATTCATTGTCTTGTCCCTCTCAGAACGCTTTTCGCACCTGCGTGGCCTGCACTACGGCCCCGATATTCCTGGACTGCTTCTCCACAAGTGCTGCCGGATCGACGCCAGGCATGTTGAACTTGGCGAGCATTTCGTTGATCTGGTTAGTGAGCGTTCGGATATCCGGGGTCCGCGATGTGAGCATGGCTGGCGTCTCCTTAAACGATGGGTTACGAGGCGTCGGATGAAACTTGCGGGCGGCGGGCGGGATCGAACACGTAGGCGGCGGCTTCGTCCCGGCTTTCGAAGACATGCGGCGCAACCTCGCGTTCGGTCAGCGCCGCCCCGAGCTTGAGGCGCAGGAACGCGCTGGTCGTGTAGCGCGAGACGTGGTCGAAGCAGCGGCGCTCGACCTCGGCCGCCATGGTGAACCAGGCGTCGCTGAGATTGGATGCGATGTTGATCCCGTCGTAGTCGATGACGGCGGAGAAGCGGTGGCCGAGCCGTTCGTAGAGCTCGAAGATCGCCTCGCGCATCGCCTCGACATCGGCGCTGGTGTGGACGCTATAGCCGAGGCTGAGGAACAGCGTGTTCCGCTCTGCGTCGAACTCCATGCGCTCGGAAAGCGGACGTTCGAACAGCAGCTTGTCGAGATTCATCGGACCGTCGGTGAAGATCACCGCCGCCATCTCGCGCGGCTCGCGGATGATTGGCCGGAACTTCATATGGGCGAGGATGTCGCGCTCGATATCGATGCCCGGCGCGACCTCGGTCAGTTCCAGCCCCTCGTGGGTCAGCGAGAAGACGCAGCGCTCGGTGACGTAGAGCACGGTCTGGTGCCCCTCGCGGGCATATTCGCCCGAGAAGGTGATCTGCTCGACCTCTTCGATGAACTTCGCGAGCCGGCCTTCCTGCAGGATGGCGAGCTTGCCGTCCCGGATCTCGGTCTGCACGCCATCGGTGAACGTACCGCAGAAGACGAGCCGGCGGGCGTTCTGCGAAATGTTGATGAAGCCGCCGGCGCCGGTGAGGCGGCCACCGAACTTGCTCACATTGACATTGCCTTGCACATCGACCTGCGCGAAGCTGAGACAGGCGAGGTCCAGCCCGCCGCCGTCAATGAAATCGAACATCTGGTTTTGATCGATGGTCGATTCAGGGTTGATGGCCGCGCCGAAATCCAGCCCGCCCTGTGGGATGCCGCCGATGATACCGGCTTCGGCGGTGAGCGTGACGAACGTGATAATCTTCTCTTCCGTGGCAATCATCGCAACCCCTTCCGGCATGCCGATGCCGAGATTGGCGATACCGCCTTTCCGCAGTTCGAAGGCGCAGCGCCGCGCGATGATCTTGCGTTCGTTAAGTTCCATGGGGTCAACGCAGTCCGTCGGCGCGCGGAATTCGCCGGAGAAGGCGCCGTTGTATGGGGTCGCATAGGTCTGCGCGTGATCTTTCTGCTCCGCGAGGACGACGAAGTCGACGAGGGCGCCGGGGATTTTGACGGCGTGCGGGTTGAGCGAGCCGGCGGCGGCGATGCACTCGACCTGCACGATGACAATACCGCCGCAATTCTTGGCGGCCATGGCGAGCGACAGGTTGTCAAGCGTTAGCGCCTCCTTCTCCATCGTGACATTGCCGGATGGATCGGCCGTAGTGCCGCGCAGGATGGCGACGTTGATGGGGAAGGTTTTGTAGCGGAGCCACGGCTCGCCGTCGATTTCCATCAGCTCGATAAGCTCTTCCGTCGTGTTGGAATTGATCTTGCCGCCGCCGTTGCGCGGGTCGACGAAGGTCCTAAGCCCGACTTTCGACATCAGCCAGGGCTTGCCCCCGGCGATCTCGCGGAAGAGATGTGACACGCATCCGAGCGGCAGATTGTAGGCCTCGAACTCGCCGCTGAGCGCCCGTTGCGCCAGCTTTCGCACCAGCCTGAAATGCCCGCCGACGGTACGTTTCAGCAGCCCGTCATGCGCCAGTCGGTTGAGGCCCTCGTCTTCACCGTCGCCTGGGGCGGCGGCAAAGACGAGGCTGAGATTGCGCGGCTCGCCCGTTTCGAGGAAACGCTTCTCGATGGCGCAGATCACCGCATTTGGTGTGCCGATGCCGACGAAGCCGGAAGGGGCGACTGTATCGCCCGAACGGATCATCTCGACGGCATCGGCGGCGGAAACAATCTTGCTTTGCATCGCTATCCCTACCCTTCTCGTGCTTGGAGTCATTCGGCTATACTTTTGGCGAGCTTGCCCGGCGACCTGCGCGAAACGAACAGGCCGACATGCCCGCGCGGAAGCGGAATCTCCGTATAGTCGGTGCTGCCGATCTTGCCGCCGAGCGCCTTGGAACAGGTCGGCGGGATGATATGGTCGTCCAGCGCGAAGATGTTGACCACAGGCGCGTCGATTGCGCGGAGGTGGACGACGCGGCCCGACAGCGCGAACCTGCCCTCAATCAGGCGGTTCTCCTGATAGAGCTCCTTCAGCCATTGCCGGCGGGCTGCGCCCCGGTGGTCCGGCCGGTCGGCCATGCGCAGCAGCATCGGCGAGAATTCCGGTAGGTCGTCCGATCTCGGGTTCATGGCCGGCTCACTCGCCCGCGGGCGGGCCGCGGCCTGCAAGCGCGCTGGCATAAATCGCCCGCGCCTGGTCGTAATCGAGCTCGCGGGGATTGTTGACCAGTAGGCGCGTCTGCTTCATCGCATCCTCCGCCAACTTGGAAAGATCGCCTTCGCCGATTCCAACCGCCGAAAGCGAGCCGGGCACCTCGCAGTCACGGCAGATCGCCTTGATCTCGGCAATGAAGGCCGCAGCGTCCGCCGCATCACACTGGCGGCGATAGCCGGGCTGGATAACGTCGGCAAGCTCGGCATAGAGCGCTTCGGCCGCCGGCCGGTTGAATTCCAACACGTAAGGCAGGACCAGCGCATTGGAGAGGCCGTGCGGCACATGGAAGATCGCGCCGATCGGATAGGCGAGCGCATGTACCGCGGCAACCGGCGAATTGGCAAACGCCATGCCGGCCAGCGTGGAGCCAAGCAGCATTTCCGAGCGCGCTTCGAGGTTCGAACCATTTGTGCACACTTGCCTGAGATTGGCCGACAGCAGCGCCAGCGCCTTCAGCGCGAGCTGGTCAGAGATCGGGTTCTTTTTGATCTTGTTAGTATAGGCCTCGATCGCATGCACCATGGCGTCGATGCCCGCCGCGGCGGTGACCTGCGGCGGCAGGCCGAGCGTCAGCTCGGGATCGAGGATCGCCCAGTCCGGGATGAGGCGAGTCGAGATTACGGCTAGCTTCTCCCTGGTCGGCGTCGTTACGATGGCGATCGGCGTCACTTCCGATCCGGTGCCCGCCGTGGTCGGCACCAGCAGCAGCGGCAGCCGCTCGCCGGCAAGGTCGACATCACAGAGATCATCAACCCTGTGCGGGTTTTTTGCGAGATAGGCGACGAGCTTTGCCGTATCCAGCGCGCTGCCGCCGCCGATCGACAAGACAACGTCGCAGCCGCGCGCGCGGCAAAGTTCTGCCGCCACTTCGATGACATGCCATGGCGGGTCGGCGACCACGCCGTCGAACACGGTGAGCGCGATGCCGGCTTCGGCAATCGACGTTTCCGCATTGCGCGTCAGCCCGGCCTCCCGCACGCCCTTGTCGGTGACGAGCAGCACACGGGCGGCCTTATAGTCCTTGAGGAGGCCAGCGACCTTTCTGGACGCGCCTGCCTCGAAAAGGAGGTTGGGCAGGGTCTTGAAGGTAAATGGCTTCATGTTCTGATCCTCTGTCCCGGTGGCGCTCGCTGTTTTCGCCTTGCGCGAGCGCAGCTCGTCGATGAGCACCCGCATGTTCTCCGAACAATCGATCGGCACTGCGACCACATGCACGCCGCCGCCGTCGAAAGCGGCTTCCAGCGCCGGCACCAGATCGTCCACCGCTTGGACGCGCGTGCCCTTGGCGCCATAGGACTCGGCATATTTCACGAAATCCGGATTGCCGAAGGTCATCCCGAAATCCGGAAAACCGTCGACGGCCTGCTTCCAGCGGATCATGCCGTAGGCGCCGTCTTCCACGATGAGCACGACCAGGTTGACCTTTAGGCGGACGGCCGTCTCCAGTTCCTGGCTGTTCATCATGAAGCCGCCGTCGCCGCAGATCGCCATTACGCGGCGCTCGGGATAGAGCATGGCGGCCATCATCGCCGAGGGCAGGCCCGCGCCCATGGTCGCCAGCGCGTTGTCGAGCAGCAGCGTATTGGCGACATAGGTCCGGTAGTTGCGGGCGAACCAAATCTTGTACATGCCGTTGTCGAGCGCCACGATGCCGTGTTCCGGCATGACCTTGCGCACGTCGTGCACCAGCCGCTGCGGCGTGACTGGCCAGCGTTCCTCATCGGCGCGGTCGGAAATCCGCGACAGGATCTCTTTGCGCAGCGGCAGCAATGCGCCGGCGTCGGGCAGCTTGCCCTCTACGCGGTCGGCGAGCAGTTCGAGGCTCGAGCCGACGTCGCCCACCACTTCGGCATGGGGGAAGAAGACCTGCTCGACGGTCGCCGGCGTATAGCCGACATGGATGACCTTCGGTCCCTTCGGCCCCATGATGAAGGGCGGCTTTTCGATGGTGTCGTGGCCGATCGTGATGATCAGGTCGGCCTTCTCGACGGCGTCATGCACATAGTCGCCTTCGGAAAGCGCCGCCGTGCCCATATAAAGGTTGGCGCCGCCGGGCACGGTGCCCTTGCCCATCTGCGTGTTGAAGAAGGGAATGCCGGTGCGGCGCACGAAGCCGGCGATGCCGAAGGTCGAGCGCGGGCGGCTTGCCGCCGCGCCCAGCATGATCAGCGGACGCCTGGCTGCAAGCATCATTTCCGCCGCACGGTCGAGCGCGGCGTGGTGTGCGACGGGAATCTCGATCGGGTGAACGGGGACCGAGGGCACTGACGGAACCTTGTCGCCCGCAATGTCCATCGGCAGCTCCAGGTGAACCGGACCCGGACGTTCCTCCATCGCCGTGCGGAAGGCGTCGCGCACCAGGGTCGGAATGCTGGCCGGGCTCACGATCGGCCGCGTCATCTTGGTCAGCGGCTTCATCGTGGCGATGACGTCGACGATTTGGAAGCGCCCCTGGCGGCTGCTCTTGATCGCCTTCTGGCCAGTGATCATCACCATCGGCATCGCGCCGAGAAGGGCATAGGCCGCGCCGGTGGAGAGGTTGAGCGCGCCCGGGCCGAGTGTGGTTATGCAGACGCCCGGCCTGCCGGTGAGCCGGCCGTGGGTGGCGGCCATGAAGGCCGCCGTCTGCTCGTGGCGGGTCAGCACGAGCTTGATCTTCGACTTGCGCAGCGACTCGACTAAGTCGAGAGTTTCCTCGCCGGGGACGCCGAAGATGTACTCGACCCCCTCGTTCTCAAGCGCCGAGACAAGGAGGTCTGACCCCTTGACCATGCCCTGTTCGCCCACAGAGCTGGGTGGGTGTGGGATGCCAGTCATCTTGTTTCCTTCATTGTTTGGACTGTTTCGGTCGTTCGGACACATGAATGCGCAACTGCATGCACTGAGGGGCTAAATCGTGCTAGAGCCGTGCGAGGCCGCAGGAGTGCAGGGGAGCTCCTGTCTTCGACGGGAATCCGCGTCGCTAAAGCCGCCCTTGCCGCCCCTGAGCCGCTTGCGAAACAACGCCTTTGCGCTAGCCGCAATCTTGATCCCTTCGTTCGTTGTTTGGGCCATTTCGGCCGTTCGGACCCGCCGATCAGGCGTTCGCTCTGTTGCGGATGCCGGCATTCCGGGGACCGGAACGCCGCGTCAGACAGTACCGCCTTGGCCTCGTCGTAGCCTTTCACCCACCAGCCTTCGCACCCGGACGGGAAGCGCACGCGGTTGATCGGACCGTTGGCGCGTAGCGCCAACATCTCGGGCGAGGGCTCGATGTGATCGACGCGCCACATCGGCAGGGTCGGGAAGGCTTGTTCGGACATGGTGGCGGTTCCCTCTCTAAGCGATGCAAGGGCGGAAGACCGGCACGCGCTGTGGGTAGCGAATGACGTAGGACGGAGCTCTATTAGTAATGCTCGTCTAAGACAAGAGGGTAGTATATATATTTATTAATATATTCCGCTGTTTGATAATATTTCTCCAACACCTGTCAATATACTCGAAATATATTCGAAAATACATTCTCGTTTGGTCTCTTTTTCCGACTGACGGATTTGGCGTGATACATGCTCGAAATCGCGGCGATTTCTCCCTGGGGTGGAGCGTCTATGTAGCTCCAGGACGAGCTGATGCCCCGAGTGCAGAGAGTGGACAAGCAAACAATCCGGGACAGATCTACGGGGCAGCGACGGCGTGGTCCAGGCCCTGGCGCCGGCACACATCATCGAAGGCGGCCTGCCGACGGAACGGCTGCTCGCCTATATCGCCGTTTCCAAATACGCCGATGGCCTTCCTCTTTATCGGCAGGAAGCGATCTATTTGCGTGATGGCGTCGAGATCAGCCGATCGCTGATGGCCCAATGGATGGGGCATCTGGGCTTCGAACTGCAGATGCTGGCCGATTATATCCTGGAGAGGGTCAAGGAGGGCGAAAGGATCTTTGCCGACGAGACGACCCTACCCACTCTTGCGCCCGGTTCGGGCAAAACCACCACGGCCTGGCTTTGGGCTTACGCACGCGACGACCGCCCCTATGGCGGAACCAGTCCGCCGATGGTGGCCTATCGATTTGAAGACAGCAGAGGTGCGGATTGCGTGACGCGTCATCTCTCCGGATTCACCGGCATCCTGCAAGTGGATGGCTACTCGGCCTATACTAATCTCGCCAAGACGCGGGCCAAAACCGGCAGCAACGAAACGGTCCAGCTTGCAGGGTGTTGGGCACATCTACGGCGCAAGTTTTATGACCTGCACATCAGCGGAGTCTCGCAGGCCGCCACAGACACTGTCCTGGCAATGACCGAGCTCTGGCGCATCGAGGATGAAGTTCGCGGTAAGGATGCCGACAGCCGCGCGGCCCGGCGCCAGGAGAAATCCTCGACCACCGTCGCCAGCCTCTTCGAGCTCTGGGAAAAGGAACTGGGAAAAGTCTCGGGAAAATCCAAAACCGCCGAGGCGATCCGCTACGCGCTCACCCGGCGCGAGGCGCTGGAGCGCTTTCTGACGGACGGTCGCATCGAAATCGACTCCAACATCGTCGAACGGGCGATCAGGCCCCAAACGATTACGAGAAAGAATAGCCTATTCGCCGGCAGCGAGGGCGGTGGACGAACTTGGGCGACGGTGGCCACCTTGTTGCAGACCTGCTTATGCCGCGCGCGGCATAAGGCGGTTTATGCCGACCGGCGAACTATGCCGATTAATCAAGTTTTTGCCAACGTTTTCGGTAACATAGCGATGGCCCAATCGGCATAGCGTAGGGTCTCTCCGTCGCAATTGACGCGAAGGAGAGGACGCATGAACGCAAGTGACTATTTGAAGCGCAGCGCCCTGTATCGGAAGCTGGTCTACGGTCCGTATCGGGAGTTTGCGCGCGTTTACGCCGCCAAGATGTCAAACGAAGGCTTGGGTAGGCGATGCACCTGGCGCTCGCTGAGCCTGTTTCGAGACCTGATGGACTGGCATGTTGGCAATGGACATGATCCGCAGGATTTAGGAGAAGTTCATGTCGATCGTTTTCTTGAGCATCGTTTCAAACACTGGAGCCCCGACACGGGCGACCGATCGGCGCTCCGACGCTTGCTTTCTGCGCTACGGGAAGAGGGCTTAATACCAGCCGCCCTCCCGGTTAAGCGCACTGAGCACGAGCAGATCGTCGATGAATTCGCGGCATATCTGTCGAATGAGAGAGGGCTCGCCGCCTCGACGGTGCGAAGCCACAAGCTGCTGTCACATCGATTTCTGCGGGAGGTCTGTCCTGCCGGCGCAGATGGGTTTGCAGCGCTCACCCCGGAGAGCATCATCGGTTATGTCGAGCGACATGCGCTCGACGGCTCCGCCGACAGTGGCAAAGCCATGTGCGTGGTGGTACGCGCCTTCCTGCGCTATTTGCATTTGAAGGGCTTTATTTCGACGGCGTTGGCCGATTGCGTGCCGTCCATCCGCCGCTGGCGACTTGCCGGCCTTCCAACATTCCTGCCACCAGAGAAGGTCCAGAAGGTTCTCGACGCCTGTGATCGGACGACGGCAATGGGTCATCGGGACTATGCGGTTCTGATGATCCTGGCCAAGCTCGGTTTGCGCGCCAGCGAAGTTGCCACCCTCAATCTTGACGACATCGACTGGCAGGCGGGCACGATCCTCGTGCACGGTAAGGGGCGGCGGCAGGCGATTATGCCGCTACGTCACGACGTCGGAAAAGCTATCGTGGCTTATATCCGGCATGGGCGGCCCGCTTCAGCGTGTCGGCGACTTTTCTTGCGAACACTTGCCCCACACGTCGGCTTTGCCTCCGGCTGCGCCATCACGATGATCGCCAAGCAAGCTCTCGAACGGGCAGGAGTTGATGGCTATGCGCATCACGGCGCCCATCTTTTCCGCCACAGCCTCGCGACCGACCTTTTGCGGTCGGGCGCCAGCTTCGCCGAGATCGGCCAACTGCTCCGCCATCGAAGCATCGACAGTACAAGGATCTATGCCAAGCTCGATATCGACAAGCTGCGTGAACTGAGCCTGCCCTGGCCGGGAGGTGTCCAATGAGCCGGCTTCGCACTGCGCTCAACCGCTATGTCGGCATGCGCCAAGGGCTGGGATACAAATATGACGGTCCGGCACGACGGTTGTCGGAGTTCGTCGTTTTCATGGAGGCCCGCGGCGCCGAGACCATCACGACTGATCTGGCAATGGAGTGGGTGACGTCGATGGGCCGGCAGCCGAGTTGGTCCATCCGCCTGGCTGATGTGCGCTGTTTTGCCCAGCACCTCGCTCATTTCGATCCTCTGACGGAAGTGCCACCAAGCGACGCTGTGCCGCCGGCGCGGCGAATAAGGCCATACATCTATAGCGACATTGAGATTCAGGCGCTTCTGGCGGCGGCCCTGTCGCTGCCGCCGGCCAACGCCCTTCGACGCTGGACATATCACTGTCTGTTCGGACTGATAGCTGTCGCTGGACTGCGCCATTCCGAAGCGCTCGGCCTGCTCCGGGCCGACGTCGATCTCGACCAGGGCATTCTCACCATCCGAGAGACAAAGTTCGGCAAGTCACGGCTGGTGCCGCTGCATGCGACGACAATCGCTGTCCTTTCAGACTATGCCGCCCGACGCGAGGCACACCTTGGTACGCCGCGGAGTCCCTATTTTTTCGTCGCCGAACAGGGCGGCAGATTGCTGCATCAATACGTGCACCGCGTGTTCTGGCGACTATCCCGGCAAATCGGATTACGGCAGGAGGGGAATCGCGATGGCCCGCGGATTCATGATCTTCGTCACCGTTTCGCCGTCCAGACCCTGATCAACTGGCATCGCGCTGGCGAAGATGTGGAACGCGAGCTGCCGGTTCTCTCGACCTTCCTCGGCCATGCCAATGTTCGCGACACCTACTGGTACCTGTCCGCCGCGCCAGAACTGATGAACCATGCCGTACGGCGATTGGATAAGCGCTGGGAGGTTCGGTCATGAGACGCACGAACGACCTGGCCGTGCTGATCGAGCGGTGGTTCACAGATCGGCTCATGAAGCATCGAGGTGTAAGTTCCAACACCATTGCCTCCTATCGCGACACCTTCAGGCTCCTGTTTGCGTTCGCACAGACGCGCCTTGGGAGATCCCCATCTCAGTTGACACTGCGGGATTTGGACGCTCCTTTCATCGGCGCATTCCTGGAGGATCTTGAGACGAAGAGATCCGCCTCGGTGAGGACCCGGAATCTCCGCCTCACAGCCATTCGATCTTTCTTCCGATATGCGGCGTTCGAGGAGCCGGCACATAGCGCCCATATTCAGCGTGTGCTCGCGATCCCCAGCAAGCGATGTGACAAGCGGCAGCTTCAGTTTCTAACCAGGCCCGAGATTGAAGCGATCCTGGACTGCACGGATCGAAGCACGTGGCTGGGGCGCCGCGACCACACTCTGCTATTGCTGGCTGCGCAAACGGGGCTGCGGGTCTCCGAGATCATCGATCTTGACCGAGACTCGGTAATGCTGGGCCAGGGCGCGCATGTGCAATGCGTCGGCAAGGGCCGCAAAGAGCGAAGTACGCCGCTCACCAAGGTTGCACAGCAAGCCCTCCGGCGTTGGCTCAAGGAACCAGGGAAGCGAGGCGCAACGGCTCTCTTTCCGAATATGTACGGTGGCAGGCTCAGCGCCGACGGTGTGCAGGCACTTCTGAACAAATATGTCGCCAAAGCGCGCGAGCACTGCGTCTCGCTTCGCTCAAAGCGGGTATCGCCCCATGTCTTGCGGCACAGCGCTGCCATGGAGTTGCTACAGGCGGGCGTCGACTGCTCGGTCATTGCCCTGTGGCTGGGCCATGAGGCGATGGAAACGACGCTGACCTATCTTCATGCACATCTTGAACTGAAGGAATCCGCGCTCGCAAAGCTGAAGCCGTACGAACGCGCCAAGGCCGAGCGATTTCGACCAAGCGACCGGCTTCTGGAATTCCTGAATGCCCTCTGAGCATGAGAACTATGCCGAGTGCCTACAACAAATCTCCAGCGGAAACGGCGAGAAAAGCGCGTTTCAAATGGTATGTTGGAGCAGGTGCTCGGCATAGTTCGCCGGTCGGCATAAACCTGCAAAATGAACGGCGTCGATCCGCTCGACTGGCTCTCGCAGACCTTGACCCGCATCGCTCAAGGCTGGCCCGCATCCGAAATCGAAGCTCTCATGCCCTGGAACTTCAGGTCAGACGCCGTCAGCTAACCGCTTACGCTCCACGACCCAGCGACGCGGCAGCACCTCGAAGCCCTTGGCACTTGCATAACGCCCCGTCCGTCGGCCATATTGGCGACGGGTGAAATCAGTCCAGCCCATTGCGGTCTCCATCGAATCCTAGGTCCCGTTGACAAAGTATGGCAGCCATATCTTGGCGGCGGCCAGGGCGAGGAATGCTGAGAAGGATTTTCGGGTCTTGTCGTATCGGGTCGCAATGCGACGGAACTGTTTGAGGCGGTTGAACATCCGTTCGATGCGGTTTCGATCCTTGTATGCCCGGAAGTCGCAGGCAGGCGGGTTCTTCCTGTTGGCCTTTGGTGGAATGACCGGCCTGATGCCGTGGATCAGCAGTT
Source organism: Sinorhizobium meliloti (assembly GCF_035610345.1). The sequence continues at coordinate 111,522 of NZ_CP141215.1, forward strand.
CCTCACGCAGGAAGTCGCCGTCATAACCTTTGTCGGCCAGAAACAATCTCGGTTTGCTGACCGGTATCGCCAGCAGATCAGGAACGGCATTGTAATCCGAAGCCTCGCCACCGGTCAGGATGAAGCCGAGAGGGCGTCCTTGACCGTCTGCGCGGGCGTGGATTTTCGTCGTAAAGCCGCCGCGTGATCGACCAAAAGCCTCCTGATAAGTCCCCCTTTTGCGCCCGCAGCCTGCGAGTGGCCGCGAACCGTGGTGCTGTCGATCATGTGCTGCCAGTCATCCGTCAGCCCGAGTTCGACGAGGGTCTCAAGGAGAGCATCCCAAACGCCTTGCTCGGCCCAACGGCGGAAGCGCACATAGACCGAATTCCACTTTCCGTAGCGCTCATGCATATCGCGCCAGGGGCAGCCGACCCGAAGAACATGCAGCATGCCGTTCAGATGTTGCCGATTGTCATGGCGCGGGCCGAGACTTCCTGCCGCGTTCGGTGAGCAGCAGCCCCTCGATGATCCGCCATTCCATATCCGAAAGGTCGCCGCGTGCCAAAACCGCCTCCTAAAAAGCAGTCTTGATGATGTGGACGCCCCCGCACCGGCTGCGGCTATGATGCCGGCCTGTCATCCGAAGCAGCAAGAGGAGCATTCACGATGAAGATCACTATCATGGGATTTGACCTGGCCAAGAACGTGTTTCAGGCGCATGGCATCGACGAGACAGGCAACACCGTGCTCGTGAAGCGGTTGCATCGGAAGCAGATGCTGCCCTTCTTCTCAAAGCTACCATCATGCCTGATCGGGATGGAGGCGTGCGGAACAGCGCATCATTGGGCTCGCACGCTCGCGGCGATGGGGCACGAGGTCCGGCTCATCCCGCCGTCCTATGTGAAGGCCTATGTCAAGCGTGGCAAGAGCGACGCGCTGGATGCCGAAGCAATCTGCGAAGCCGTGCAGCGCCCGACGATGCGGTTCGTACCTGTGAAGACGGTGGAGCAGCAGGGCATTCTCATGACCCACCGCGCGCGAGCGCTGCTCGTTCGCCAGCGCACCATGGTCCCAAATGCGCTGCGGGCGCATTTGGCAGAATTCGGCCTTGTCGCCAATCCCGGCATTGCCAATCTGGCCAAGCTGGCGCAGCAAGCGCTGTCCGATGAGGACGGCCTACCTTCTTATGCACGCACTTCGCTGGATATTCTGATCCGGCAGATCATGGTGTTTACCGATGAGATTGCGGTGCTGGATCAGCAACTTCACGCTTGGCATGTCGACAGCGAAGCCAGTCGTAGGCTCGCAGCGATCCCCGGCCTCGGCGTAGTCACGGCCACGGCTGTTGCTGCCACCGTCACCGATCCCGATCAATTCCGTTCAGGTCGGCAATTTGCCGCTTGGCTCGGCCTGACGCCGCAACAGCATTCGACAGGGGGCAAAACCCAGCTCGGTGGCATCTCCAAGCAAGGAGACCGATATTTGCGCCGATTGCTGGTTGTCGGTGCTACCGCCGTCATCCGTCACACGAAGGACAAGGCAACACCCATGGCGAATTGGATCAGAAAGCTCTTGGAGAAAAAGCCGTTCAGGCTCGTCTCCGTCGCGCTCGCCAACAAGCTCGCGCGGATCGCATGGGTCGTACTGACCCGAAAGGAAGCTTATAGGGCTCATGAGCTGACGGCCTGAGTTCGATCCCAGACAACCCGAATTGGTAACGGCAGTCGATGATGTGTAACGATCGAGCCAATGGTGAGGCCAACCCGTCTGATTCAATGCGCTTCAAAAGCGCGCCAGCTTGATCAGGGACCTCACCGGCGGATTTCCATCAGGGCCAGCGGTCAAACTCTACGCCGCACAAACAGGCCGGACATATGAAAGCAACCGATCAAACCATCCCCGACAAAAGGCCCTTGCCATAGGGGCGTCCACATATGAATCACGCCTCTGCTGATTTGGGAATCCACTTTGTCAACAGGGCCTAGTTCTAATAAAGAGCGCAAAAGCAATCGCGAGCACGCTGGGCTCTCGTAACTGCGCTGATAAGGCGCTTATTCGCCCTCTGTAGGATCATGTCGCAGCCGCCGAGCTTTGCACGCGGCAACATCGCGGTTCCTCCAATCTTTCCGTGTTTACCGTTTGCGGATGGGCCCGGTTAGGTCGCGACCCCCCCAATGCAGATGTACTTGATTTCCAAATATTCACTGCAGCCGTATTTGGAGCCCTCACGGCCCTGACCGGACTGCTTTATTCCGCCAAAGGGGGCGACCTCTGTCGAGATCTGTCCGGTATTGACGCCGACCATGCCGTACTCCAGCGCCTCGGCCACCCGCCAAACGCGGCTCATATCCTTCGAGTAGAAATAGGATGCGAGACCGAAGATGGTATCGTTTGCCTGTTCGATCACCTCATCGACGGTTTCGAACTTGAAGAGCGGCGCTATGGGTCCGAAGGTCTCTTCACGCGCGACCTTCATCGCCTTCGTCACTTCGGTAAGAACCGTTGGCTCATAGAACGTGCCGCCGAGCGCATGGCGCTTCCCACCGGTCACAACTGAAGCACCCTTGGCTCGGGCATCAGCGACGTGGTCCTCGACCTTTGCCAACGCTTCCATGGAGATCAACGGCCCGGCATGGACGCCGGCCTCAAAACCGTTGCCAACCTTCATGTCTTGTACGGCTGTTGCAAGCCTTTGGGCAAACACATCATAGACACTTGCCTGCACATAGATCCTGTTGGCACACACGCAGGTCTGGCCATTGTTGCGATACTTCGAGATTATTGCACCTTCGACGGCCGCGTCAAGATCAGCATCGTCGAAGACGATAAAGGGTGCGTTCCCTCCAAGCTCCATTGAGGTTTTCATCACCTTATCAGCAGATTGTCGTATCAAAATGCGGCCCACCTCGGTCGACCCAGTGAAAGATAGCTTGCGCACCTTGTCGTTTGAGCAGAACTCTTGGCCGATCGCTCTCGCATCCGTCGAGGGGATCACAGCGAACAGGCCCTTCGGCAGACCTGCTTCTTCCGCGAGCTTAGCCATCGCAAGCGCCGAGAGCGGTGTTTCGGCGGCAGGCTTCATGACGAATGCACAGCCGACGGCAAGCGCTGGAGCAAGCTTGCGCGTCATCATCGCATTGGGGAAGTTCCAAGGCGTGATCGAGGCAACAACGCCGATCGGCTGCTTGATGACCATAATACGCTTGTCGGTTTGATGGCCGGGAATAATGTCGCCATTGACGCGCTTCGCTTCTTCTGCGAACCACTCCACATAGGAAGCACCATAGAGGATCTCGCCCTTCGCTTCGCTCAAGGGCTTACCCATCTCCGCTGTCAGGATTGCGGCAAGATCAGCCTGGTTCGAAATCATCAAGTCGTAGAGACGGCGCAGCACGGCAGCGCGCTCCTTTCCGGTCATGGCCGCCCACGACTTCTGCGCTGCATAGGCCGCATCGATCGCTATTTTCGCTTCGACAACGCCGAGATCGGGCAGCGTGGCGATGACCGCACCTGTCGCTGGATCGCGGACCTCGAATTGCTTGTCGCCTTCTGACAAAGCTAGCCACTCTCCGCCAACATAGCCGGACGTGACGAGAAGAGAGGGGTCGGCGAGCTGCGAAGCGGTGAAGTGGCAAGGCATGGTGTATCTCCCGCATCATAATTGGGGCCTGCCAGCGACGCCCGCAGGCAGGACTTTAGTTTGTGAACCAGTGATGGAGAATCTTACGAAGGAGGTGAGTATTTAACGGATCATCTTCATAGGTTCGGCATAGAATCGGAAGCCTTGCCCTGCGCGCGCGAGGTTACCGAAGCCCGGCCAAGGGAAATGATAGGACATCACGGGAATTCTTTCGTCTGCCAGCATGCCTAATAGTCTTAGGCGCGTTTGCGCGCTCTGCTTGGGGTCGGTATCATATGCGAATTCCATCATTGGCTTTTCGAGCAGCAGCACCTGATGATGCGTGAGATCGCCCATGAAGCAGAAATTCTTGCCTCCGGAGGAGATGATGAACATCGTGTGGCCCACGGTGTGCCCGGGAGCCGCGATGGCGGTGACACCGGGCAGGAACTCCTGCCCGTCCTTGAAGAACTTGATCCGCTCACGAACGGGTAGAAGATTTTTACGGGCGTGCTCTACAAACGCCTTGACGTTCGAGCCGAGTTTGCCCTGGTCGGTCCAGAAATTGAAGTCGTCTTCGGAGAGCCACACTTCCGCATTCGGGAACAGCGGCTTGCTATCCGCCCCGACAATACCGCCAATGTGATCGATGTGAGCATGCGAGCAGACGATTGCGTCGATGTCTTCCGGCTTGATGCCGGCTTCCGCCAAGCTCCTCCCAAGCCGGCCGGTGGTAGGGCCGAAGAGCTGTGAGGTGCCCATGCCCGTGTCAAACATGACGAGCCTGTCGCCCATGTTCACGATAGGGATATTCTGCTCCAGAACCACGTTTTTGGTGTCGAGGAAGTTGTTGGCCAGCATCTGGGTCACTTCCTCCTTCGGAATGCCAAGGAAGGAGCCGCCTGGGTCGCCCAGCGGAAGCGGGCCGTCAGAAACGACATTTACTTCCGCCTCACCTAAGGCGAAGAGATAGTAAAAGGGTGCCCGAGTTCCTAGCCTGGGAGCGCAGGCTTCCGCGGGGGTGATCAGTCGAGGCGCGGTCAGCGCAGTGGCAGCAAGGCCACCACCGAGTGCAAGTAGCGAGCGGCGGGAGAAATTTGCCGGCCTGTGGTCTGTTGTAAGACGTTTCATCATTTCGATTTCCTCCTCCAAGGTACGCGATCGTTTTTAAGCTAGCATCTCGCGGCGACCGCCTCCCGCGCCAGCAATTCCTCCTGTCAGAGCGACGCTAGATAGATGCGCGCGGCATCCTCCATTCGGACTTCCTTTGGATTGTTCACGAGCAGACGCGTCTGGTTCATTGCATCGGACGCCAGACGTGGAATATCGGCTTGCGTAATGCCGACATGGCGCAGACCCGCCTCCAGGCCGAGTTCGCTGTTCAGCGCGGACAGCCGTTCAATGAATTCCGAGGCGACCGCCTGGCTCGACCGACCGACGTTGATGTCCGGGAAGACATGCGGCGCGAGCTCAGCATATTGCGGACCGCATTCCGGCGCGTTGAAGCGCATGACTTCGGCAAGAACGAGCGCATTGGACAGCCCATGCGGTACTTGGAAAAGGCTTCCGATCGGATAGGCCAAGGCATGCACGGCAGCGACCGGCGAGTTTGCGAAGGCTTGGCCTGCAAGCATTGAGCCGAGCAGCATGTTGCCGCGCGCTTCCCGATTGTCGCCGTTACAGACAGCCTCGCGGATATTAATTCCCAACAGGTCGAGAGCCTGCGTGGCCAAGGCCCGGGAGATCGGATTGTTATTGGCGCTTCTTGACGTATAGGCTTCGATCGCATGGACCATCGCATCGACGCCAGTGGCGGCGGTGATATGTGGAGGCAACCCAAGCGTCAGGTCCGGATCAAGAAGCGCAATGTCTGGCAGCAGAATCGCCGATACGATACCTTTTTTCTCTTCTGTCACGGTTGTGAGGATCGAAATGGACGTCACCTCCGAGCCGGTGCCGGCTGTGGTCGGCACGAGTACGAGCGGCAGCCGCCCACCGATTGCCTGGTCGACGCCGTACATCTTGTCCAGCGGCTGACTGTTACAGGCGAGCACGGCGATCACCTTCGCCACATCCATGGAACTGCCGCCGCCAAAGCCGACGACGCAAGCGATGTTCTTGTTCCTGGCAAGTTCTGTCGCTTCAAGGACAGTCGATGCCTTGGGATCGGGCTCGACTGAATCGATAACTGTGACGTCGAAACCATGCGCCTTCAGATCGTCGATCGCGGGCGCTGCCAGCCCAAGCTTCATAATGCCCGGATCGGTAACCAACATCACCGCAGCCTGCTGTCGCGCGAAAGGCAGACCGTTTAGGATTTTGCCAAGCCTTGCCGCGCCGCCGCTCATATGGCGTATCGAAGGCGTGGTGTTGAAGATAAAGTCATTCATGGTCCACCTCACGCTGCCTCTTGGATATCCATGAGGCGGAGTTGGCCTCGTTCGATCGAATAGACCTTGTCGACGACTTTGCGGGAGTACGTATAATCGGACTCCGAAACGAGGACGGAAAGATGCTCCGACTTTAGATCGGCGATGACTTCCATCAGCCGTTGTGCGAGCGCCGGCGCCACGCCTTCAAAGGGCTCATCGATCAAAAGGAGGTTGGTCCCCGCGACCAGAGCGCGAGCAAGGGCGACAAGCTTCTGCTGGCCGCCGCTCAGCGTCAGCGCCTTACGGTCCGCGAACCGGCCGATCTCCGGAATCAGCTCGTAGACCCATTTCACCCGGCTTCGGTCGTTGTTCCTGGTCGCCCACAGTGACACCTGAATGTTATCGTCGACCGTGAAATGTGGCACCAGCTTGCGGTCCTCAGGAAGGTATCCAATGCCGAGTGTCGCCCGTTGATGTGCTTTCGTCGCATGAAGGTCGACGTGGTTGAACCGGATCGTCCCGGCTTCCAGCGGAAGAACGCCCATGATTGCGCGCATCAGCGTTGTCTTGCCGGCACCATTTCGTCCAACGAGGCCACAGGTCGAACCGGTCTCGATATCCAGGCTTATGTTCTTCAGGATCGGCACCCGCTGTATGGACAGGCTGAGATTTTTGACGGAAAGCATCAGGCCCCCTTCTCATTTGATTTCGCGGGTCGGAGATCGGCCGCACCCTTCCGATGAAACTGGCTACCGATCACGAACTCCCGAACGTTGGAATCCTCAAGAACTTGCGCCGTCGGACCGTCAGCGAGAATGGTGCCCTCGTAAAAAGCGACGCATCGAGGCGAGAATGTCTCGACGATTTCCATATCGTGTTCGATGAAGAGAACGGCGGTCTCGGTGGCCTTCAGGGCATCGATGAGGACGCGCATGACATCCATCTTTTCGTCGGCGCTGACACCGCTTGTCGGCTCGTCGAGGAACAGCAGATCCGGCTTCGCCACGGTCGCCATCGCGATGTCGATAAGCTTCCTCACTCCCTGTGGCAGGGTGGTCACTTCCTGGTCCGCATACCGGTCAATGCCAAAGCGGGCGAGCAGCGACAGCGCTTCCGCCTCCAGGGTCCCATTGACCGCCGGCTTGAATAGGCCGGCCCGTCCCTGCCTGGCGACCGCGAGCGCGATCAATACGTTGTCAATCACCGACAGCTCAAGAAACAGCTGCGGGATCTGGAACGAACGGCAAATGCCCAATCTGGTTATCTCGCGGGTCGGCTTGCCGGCAATCGATTTGCCACGATAGAGGATGTCACCTGAGCTCGGTCTGAGATATCCGGTGACCATGTTGACGAAGGTGGTTTTGCCGGCGCCATTCGAACCAATCACGCCCAGAATTTCGCCGGCATCAATCCTGATGTTGATGTCGCGGGCAGCAATAACCGCGCCAAAGGTGCGTTCGAGATTTCTGGTCTCAAGGATAGTCATGTCACTCTCCTGCCGCAGCAAGCGCCGGCTGCCTCAGTTGCTTTCCTGATGTGCGTTTTCTGGCGATAAGCGACCAAAGCCCTTTTGGCAGGAAGATGATCGTGAGCAGCATCACCGTGCCAAGGACCATCTGCCAGGTGTTCGGAGAAAACTCGACGGCATAGACACGCACGATTTCCAAGATGAAGGTCCCGATAAACGGCGCGATGATATTGCCGGTGCCCGACAGGATAGAGACGAATACAAACTGACCGGACGTCGTCCAGTTGGTCATTTCCGGATCGACATGGCCAAGCGACATCGCCCAGAGTACCCCGCCAATGGAAGAAACCACTGCCGCAAGCACGTAGGTGATGTGGACGGCATTGCGGGCCGACGCGCCGAGATATTCAACTCGAAGCTCGTTCCCGCGGATTGCCTCGTTCACATAACCGATGGTACCATTCAGGAAGCGGTTCAGGGCAATTGCACAGAAAACGGAAACGAGACAGGTCGCGGCGTAGAGAGCAAACCGGGCGAGGTCGTCCTCCGGCTTCCAGCCCAAATAGGTCGCCGCCGGCAGGTTGAAGCCGTCGGTGCTGCCGAGTGCCTCGGTTCTTGAAAGCAGCCCGAACAGGATCATCGAAACCGCAAGGCTGAGCATCGCGAAAAAGATCTCGCGGTAGCGCCGTAACAGGAAGCCAAGTACCAACGAGATCAGCCCGCTCGCCATCATCGCCAGTAAAAGAAGCAGAAACAGGTCCGACACGCCTAAATACCGGCCGGCTAGGCCGGCGCTGTAGCCGCCGACGCAAAAGTAGAGCCCCTGACCGAACGAGACTAGTCCGGCGCGCATCTGGACCAGTATCCCGAGTGCGACTAGGCCAGTACCTAGCGACACCTGCGCGTAGTTGACGACCCAGGTCGGCAGAATAAATGCAAGCCCGACCAGGACAGGAAGCGCAAGCAATAGAGTGAGTTCCGTGCGATTAGACAGTCTCAGCATCAGATTTTCCTACTTTCGGCGAGAGCGAACAGCCCGTAGGGTTTGAACGCCAAAACGGCAGCCATGACGAGATAGATCACGAAGAGTTCGGCTGGCGGATAGAGGTGCACCGAGGCCGCGCGGGCAAACCCTACGATCAATGCGCCGATCATTGCGCCGCCGATGCTTCCCATCCCTCCGATCACGATAACGGCAAAGGCCATGACAATGATTTCCGAACCGATACCGGGAACCACAGATACCTCAGGCGCCGTTAGTGCACCGCCAAGTGCACCGAGCGTGGCACCGATGAGGAACGTTACGGTGAAGAACAGCGTAACATTGATGCCAAGCGCACTGCTGATTTCACGATCCTGGATGACGACAAGCAGCAGCTTGCCGACGCGGGTATGGTTGAGTCCCCAGAAGAGCAACAGTCCGCACACGATCGCCACGCCGATGATTAAAAACTTGTAGACTGTGTAGGGAAGCCCAAAAATATCGACGGTGCCCAGCCAGAGAGCAGGCTGATAGGAAACATAGGATTCCGTACCCCAAATCAGCTTGGTGACGTCTTCGAGGATCAGGAAAATTGCGTAGGTGACGAGCACCATCAGGACCTCGTCACGTCCATACATGAAGCGGAGGATTCCCCGCTCCACGAGCAGTCCGGCGATGACGCCGGCAACAAACGCCGCGATGGGAATGAGCAGATAGGTGAATGCGATCGGGCCACCCCCTTGAGTGTAGAGGCCGATCGCCCAGGCGGCGGAATACGCACCGAGTGCGTAGAAACCACCATGGGCAATGTTGAGGATCCGCATCACGCCGTAGATCAATGTCAGTCCGACGGATGAGAGGAAAAGCCAGGCCGCAAAGCCCAAGCCGTCTACTGCTATGGCAACCATAGTGAGCATGGAACTAGCTCCAGAAAATGTTGGCAAGACGCCGCGCTTTGCAGACCCGTGTTCGGACTTCGAAAACTAGTCGCGGCTTGTCGAGCGGGTGGCACGGCCCCTTCGGTCGCATCACCCTTCCAGCAAACTGAGGGGTCAGTTGCAGTCGGCGCCCTTAAACCCACCGGCGATCCAATCGCCGGATTTGACTCCAGCCGGCGGGTTTACGCAGGACGCCTTGAAGCGTACGACATCGACAAGCGTCGCTTTGCCGTTTTCCTTGTCGTATTTGTAGGTGCCGTAGGCAATGTCCTGGACTGCCTGGTGACCATTGGCGAGCGCCATGGAGATCTTGCCGCTTGGTCCTTCCCATTCGAGGCCCTTCATTGCGCCGATCAGCTCATCCTGATCGGAACTGCCTGCCTTGTCGGCGGCGGCTTTCACGCCGAGAAGCGCTTGGGCCATCTTGTAGGATGGGTAGGTTGGTAGCGCGCCGAACCGGTCAAAATAGGCTTTACGGAACCAATCGTTCAACGCCGACTGTGGGGCTAGCTCGCCATGCGTTCCGCGGGCACCAATGATCGTGCCATCGGGCATCTGCGCTGCTAGCCGATGCATCGCCGTCTCGCCAGCCGTCAACAGCATTTTTGAACGTTGGAATACGCTACGCGCCGATCCCTGGATTACGAATGCTTCCATATCGCCGCCCCAGAAGCTGGAATGGATGACATCCGGCTTCCCCGTCAGTAGCGCTGACACTTCCGAGTCGTACTGGCCTACTGCAACTTTCGGAAACTGCTCGCTGACAACCCTTGCACTGTTATAGACCTGAGCCATCGAACCGGCGAAGTCTCGCCAGGAATCCTGCCCCCAGGCGTAGTTCTGGTTCATGCCGGCATATGACGACACATTCATGCCCATCTTCTGCAGGTAGCGAACGGCGCCGACGCTGTCCATGGTCGCAAGGCCACCCGTGCGGAATGTATATTTTGGATCGGTGACGGTCTGCTCAAAGACCTGCGGCGTTCCACAATCGAACAGGATCGTCAGCTTTTTGAGCTTCTCCGCTTCCGGCGCGATTGCCAGGCAACTGGCGGACGAGATGTAACCGACCACCATTTCCACTCCGTTCTTTTCGACGAGCTTCTGGAAATCAGCGTTCTTCTGTTTCGAATTCTCATCCACGAAGATCGGATCAATGGTCGCTCCGCCGATACCGGCGATTTGGTATGGCGCAGGCACGCTTCCCGAGTTGATCGCCTCGATCACAAGCTCGGCGGCATTGCGCGCCGGGACACCGAATGGACCAGCTGCCCCTCCGGAGAGGAACGTGACAATGCCGATCTTCAGTGTCTTCTCCTGCGCAAACGCGGTGTTCGCGCTGCCGACCAAACTTGCGCAACCGATTGCTGCAGCCGCTAAGAGCGCAGTTGTATTCTTCAGTGTGTAACCGTGGTAAGCGCCCAGCAGACGTGGATTTCTCATCTTATTCCTCCCTATACCATCCTCTTGACGAGGCAGAATTCTCGCAGCATGGCAGCCCGCTCAAAGCGCTACCGAAAGCGATACTACGTGAGGTCCTCCCTGCCAGTCCTGAGACCGAACAATGGCTATGCTGCCAAGAAGGGGAAGCAGTCACAATGAAGGAACAAAACGTTGTTGAGCGCATATCGCTCGGTTCAACCGAATTGTGAGCGGAAACCGCTCGGATTTTCAGTTTCTCTGCGTTTCGGGCCATTGCCTTGGCGGAAGATATACCGACCAGCCGCCCAGCAGCCTGGTTGCCGGTAAGAAGCGGTTGTCCACGACTGTCCTGCCGATCGCCTGGGCTTGCATCATTTGATGGCTCAGAGGATCCATGAAGGACACAAACCCCTCGGGATCCTCCGGCAACTTGAGCTTAAGAGAAGACAATGCGCTCCGGATTGCGTCCGCGTCGCCCGCGCTGCCTGCCGCCTTCACAGCTTCGGCAATCGCCAAGATTCCCGAATATGCGCCTTCGGCCGCATAGCTGGGAAAGCGCCCAGCTTCTTCGTGGAACGCTTGGACGAAATCCCGGTTTGATTGTGTCGGCGGCCAGTTGACATGATGCCGCGCCGAAAGCACCAGCCCGAGCGGCACGTCGTTGCCGAGTTGGGCTAGTACCTCGTAATTGCCGCCAGCATCAAAGTTCATAAAGGTCGCTTTTTCGAGCAGACCGTGCTGTGCGGCCTGTTTGATCAACGTGACAACGTCGACCCCCCAATGGCCGTCGACGATAACATCCGGCTGCACCTGATCGAGTGCTTCTACGTATATCGAATAGTCGGTCTCAAACAGCTTCGGCCAGAATTCCCCGACGACTTCGAAATCTACACCATTCTCCTGAAGGAACCAGCGCAGGTCCTCCCAAGCCTCGTAACCGTATTCATAGTCCGGCCCGATGAATGCGATGCGCAGCGGCTTGGCCGAAACAGAGTACTGATCCCTGATATATTTCGCCCCCGCTAGCATCGAGAGGCGTATGTCATTGCTGACACGGAAATAGAATGGATGGAGCTCGGTAGAGACGAGGCTCGGAGAGGCGTGGTCGGTACCGATAAAGAAGGTCTCGGTCTGACGCGCGAGCTCTGTGATACTTAACGCGATACCTGAACTGACGACCCCGCATAAGAAGTCGACCTGATCTGTATCAATGAACTTTCTAGCGAATTGAAGCGATCGCAGGGGTTTAGAGCGGGTATCCTCGACGATGATTTCAAGCTCGGGATAGCCGGCCCCCCTCAAGGACTCGATGCGCCGTTGCGCCAAGCGTATCGCAATGGCGCTATCTCTGCCATAAAGGCCTGCGGGCCCGGAAAGCGGATAGAGGCAGCCGATCTTCACGGGTTGCGCAAGTCCCCCGTCGATTGCCAGTAGAGCGATTGTGGTAGCTAGGGTAGTAATTTTGTGGATAGCCATCACTGTAGTCCTAGTTTCTGCAACTTGCGTTTCAGCACGTGGCGTGAAACGCCGAGCCGCTCGGCGGCAAGGCCCTTGCGCCCATGGCTCTTGGCAAGCGCATCTTCCACGAGACTGCGCTCAACGCTGAAAATGGATTCCTTGATACTTACCGGTTCACACGGTTCTACCGAGCGGAACTCGCTGGGGAGATCAGCCGGGGAGATGAATTGCGAACCACCGAGGATTGTCAGCCGCTCCACGAGGTTTTTCAGTTCGCGAACATTGCCGGGCCAGTCGTATCCGGCGAGAATTGACCGCGCCGCCTGCGAAAACACGATAGGTGCCGCTCCAGTATCGTTAGCAAAGCGACCCGCGAAATGATCGATTAGAAGATTAATATCCTCCGCCCGTTCGCGAAGCGGCGGGATCTCGATGGGCATCACCCGGAGCCGGTAATAGAGGTCGAGCCGAAAACGGCTCTCCTCTGTGGCCTTTTCGAGATCGCTGTTAGTGGCCGCCACAACCATAACGTCGGCGCTGAGCTCACGCACGCTGCCGGCCGGCCGATAGGTCCTGCTTTCGAGGAACGTGAGCAACTTCGCCTGTACCGACAGCGGCATAGCCCCAACCTCGTCCAAGAAAAGTGTTCCGGCATTGGCAATCTCTATAAGCCCACGCCGCCTAGGACCTCCGCGCGGATTGCGATCGGCTCCGAAGAGCTCAGTTTCAATTAAGTTCTCCGGAAGGGTCGCGCAATGGATCTCTACGAAAGGTGCATCATCGCCCGAACAAGCCTTATGCAGTTGTCGCGCGATGACTGCTTTGCCGACTCCTGTCTCGCCAAGCAGCAGCACCGTGCGCACCCGCTTGGCGGAGACCTTGTCAATTTGCGTGCGCAGGAACTTGACCTGCGGACTTCCGCCGATGAATGCGCTTTCCCGGGAACTCTTCTGCCGCAAATATTGCTCTTCGCTTTCGAGTTGCCGCTTCGAGTTTGTTTCCTTCAACAGCAGTATCAGTTCGTCCATGTCGAACGGCTTGGCGAGATAGTCGATCGCACCCATCTTCATCGCATTGACGGCATCGGCCGTGTTGTCATGGGCCGACATCATGATGATGGGTATGTCGGGCGTCTCGACCCTGAGCCATTCCAGTACTTCGAGGCCATTCATTCCCGGCATGCGTATGTCGAGCAGGATGACATCCGGGTTCTCCTTCTTGGCAGCCTTACATCCGAGTGTGCCATTGTGCGTCTCGAAGCACTCGAAGCCGGCCTGCTTCAGCGAAAAGGCGAGCGACTTCGTGATCCGAATTTCGTCGTCGATGATCAGGATGCGCGTATTCATCACGACTGATTGCTCCTATCGAAATCGGTTGGAAATCGGAGGGTGATCACAGTGCCGTGGCCGCAAGAACTTTCGATAATCATCGTACCGCCGTTGGCCTCAACAAGTTGGTTGGTAATGGGCAATCCAAGCCCTGTGCCCCCCGGTCGTGTGGTGAAGAAGGGTCGTAAGGCCTTGCCAACCGATTCTTCGTCCATTCCCGAACCGTCGTCGGTGATCGAGATTTCCACCACCTTGCCCGGCCGGTGTGCGCGCAGCGACACGTGGCCGGAGGGCGCTATCGCTTGGATTGCGTTTAGCGTGAGGTTAAGCAGGATCTGCCGCAGGTGAGCCGGGTCGATCAACAACTCAATGGACGAATCCCCAATAAGGGATATTTCTCCGCCTTTTTCGTGCGCGGCAGCCGAAAGCAGCGTTTTCGTGCTTTTGAAGATGTGCCTCAATTGTACGATCTCAATGACTGCTTCGTTCGGTTTGGCATATTTCAGGAATTCTGCAATCGTCTGATCGACACGAATGATCTCTTCGGAGACGATGTTGTACATTTCCCGCCGCTCAGAGTCACGTTCGCCCTGCTTCAACCCGTACAGCGTTGCTGCGACGGTCGTCAGAGGGTTCCTCACCTCGTGGGCGATACCCGCGGCGATATTACCGAGCGCCGCCCGGCGTTCCATGTCGACGCGAGAACTGATCATTCGCTCGAGCTGCACGCGCATCCGATTGAACGCCTGCGCCAGCGCGCCCATTTCGCCGGGGCCGTCCTCCGGCACTGGATTGGTGAAGTCGCCATTCGAAATAGCCCTTGCGCCTTCGCTCAACGGCAAAAGGTATCGAGTGACGCGCTGCGACATGCGGATGAACAGAACGGTGACGCTGATCGCTGAAATCGCAGCTATGAGCAACAGCTGGTAACGGACCTGCGTACGTGGCTCACTGAATAGGTCTCCGTCCTCAACGAGGTCTATTCGCCATCCAGGCATTATGTGCCGCGACCGGGCTATCGCCGTCCCTGGCTCAGCCGCGGTCCCGACGGCCGTCAGGTTTATCCGGTCGAACACAACCACACGAGGTTCATAAAGGTCTGGTTTCAACAAGCCTGCTACTTGCTCGGTGAGCGATGACAGCCGCATTCTCAGAGAGACAAACCCAACAATTTCCTGATTGAGTATCACCGGCATGCGGATAAGGAACCAACCGGGCCGGCCACTGCGGGGAGGTTCCGGCCCAATAATCTCAGCCTTGCCGTGCGGCACGAAAGGAAGTGTTGTGTAGTCGTAAGGCCGCGCGCGCTGGCGGGTCGGCGGGATTGTCTGAATGACGTTGCCGTCGATGTCCATGAACTCAACAGCGTAAATATCACCGCTCTCCATTTCTAGCAGCAACAAGTCTAGCAATTGATCAGTTATCTGCGCCGGAACGCCCTGTTTGAAGAGGGCTGTCGTGTCAGGTAGATCGACGATGCTCTCCAGCCGGCCGGTTTGCACGGCAATGAAGTTCTCAGACTTGGCGGCAATTGACTCAAGTTGGTTATCGATGCGATTGCGGACCAGATTATCAAGTAGATCCACACTGTAACGGTCGTAGAGGAAGGCAACGATCAGGAGTGGGATGAGCGCAGCTACCAGCGATCCCCAAAGGTAGCGTCGTGCTAGAGTGAGCCCAGTCAGAGCAAGTCGCAACGCAGCCTCCTCGGCAACAGAATTGGAGAGACTTGCACACGAGCGGAAAGCGATCAATCGGAGAGAATGATCGGACCGCCATGTTTGATGGCCCCGGTTCCGCTGCATCGGCATTCGCCCCTACAATTCGCAAGCGAATGGACGAGCATGTCAAATTCATTGCGCGGCTTCTGCACGGCGAGAAGATGGCGGCGCTGTGTCGCGAGGTCGGCATCTCGCGCAAGACCGGATACATCGGCAAATTGCTGCAGGACCTTACTACAGGCGCAAAGACCCAGAAGGCTCAACTGGGCTTTAACAGCAATGAGTCGCTCTAAGAGCCTGACCGAAAAAGAGTTGAGTGAAATCAGCCAGTTGTGATTCCTTCGGATTTGCTTAGGATTCGATGGAGACCGCAATGGGCTGGACTGATTTCACCCGTCGCCAATATGGCCGACGGACGGGGCGTTATGCAAGTGATCTGACGGACAGGGAGCGGTCGCTGATTGCTCCGTTTATGCCGATGCCCCGCAGGCTTGGTCGACCGCGCAAGACGGAATCGCGCGAGGTTCTGAACGCACTGCTTTATATCGCGTCGACTGGTTGCCAATCGCGGATGCTACCAAAGGATTTTCCACCTTATTCAACCGTGCAGGGTTATTTCTACGAGTGGCGGGCGACTGGCTTGTGGCTGCGGATCAACTATCATCTCGTTATGGAGACGCGAGAGCTGGAAGGAAAGGAAGCCTCACCGACGGCAGGCGTGATCGACAGTCAGAGCGTCAAAACGACTGAAAGCGGGGGGATCGCGGGCTATGACGCGGGCAAGAAGATCAAAGGTCGCAAGCGTCATATCGTTGTTGACACGCTCGGCTTGATGGTGGGGCTCGTCGTTCACAGTGCTGACATTCAAGACCGCGATGGTGCCGTAGCGGCGCTCAAAACCGTCCTCAGACGCTGGCCGTGGCTCAGGCATATCTTTGCTGACGGCGGCTATGCCGGTCCGAAACTGCGGGCCGCATTGCGCAACGCCGCAAAGTTCACGCTGCAGATCGTCAAGCGAACAGACAAGGCCAAGGGCTTCGAGGTGCTGCCGCGTCGCTGGGTCGTGGAGCGCACATTCGCCCGGCTTGGTCGATGCAGTCGACTGGCCAAGGATTGGGAAAAATCAATTGCCTCCGCTGAAGCCTGGATGCTCATCGCCCACATCCGCATTCTCACCCGGAGGCTCGCAAGGTACCATGTCTATTGAGTTCTTTTCGAGTCAGGCTCTAAAGATATTGCCCGCGACCTCAAGTTTAAGCTTAGCGAAGGAGCCGTTGACCCCGAAGAAATCCGCCAGTCAGGGTTAGGCTATGCCAACCTACTGTTCATGGCCACAGTGATTCATGGAATTGGAGCAGTCGAAGGATGCGATCTGACATTATTCCTTGTGGAGGAGGCGAGCCGCGCCGATCTACAAAAGTCGGTCGAGGTCGATGACGCTGCCGATCCAAGAACTGGTAATTGACCCTCATCACCTGGCCAAGTGTCGTGTTGCATTTAATTGGGTTCATCCTCAATTTCTGGTAAGCGGTTAGCCGACCACGCTCGACTTGAAGTTCCACGGCATCAGAGCGTCGATATCTTGCGCGGGCCATCCGTTGGCCATGCGAACTAAGGTCTGTGTCAGCCAGGCGAGCGGATCGACGTTGTTCATTTTAGCTGTTTATGCCGACCGGCGAACTATGCCGATTAATCAAGTTTTTGCCAACGTTTTCGGTAACATAGCGATGGCCCAATCGGCATAGCGTAGGGTCTCTCCGTCGCAATTGACGCGAAGGAGAGGACGCATGAACGCAAGTGACTATTTGAAGCGCAGCGCCCTGTATCGGAAGCTGGTCTACGGTCCGTATCGGGAGTTTGCGCGCGTTTACGCCGCCAAGATGTCAAACGAAGGCTTGGGTAGGCGATGCACCTGGCGCTCGCTGAGCCTGTTTCGAGACCTGATGGACTGGCATGTTGGCAATGGACATGATCCGCAGGATTTAGGAGAAGTTCATGTCGATCGTTTTCTTGAGCATCGTTTCAAACACTGGAGCCCCGACACGGGCGACCGATCGGCGCTCCGACGCTTGCTTTCTGCGCTACGGGAAGAGGGCTTAATACCAGCCGCCCTCCCGGTTAAGCGCACTGAGCACGAGCAGATCGTCGATGAATTCGCGGCATATCTGTCGAATGAGAGAGGGCTCGCCGCCTCGACGGTGCGAAGCCACAAGCTGCTGTCACATCGATTTCTGCGGGAGGTCTGTCCTGCCGGCGCAGATGGGTTTGCAGCGCTCACCCCGGAGAGCATCATCGGTTATGTCGAGCGACATGCGCTCGACGGCTCCGCCGACAGTGGCAAAGCCATGTGCGTGGTGGTACGCGCCTTCCTGCGCTATTTGCATTTGAAGGGCTTTATTTCGACGGCGTTGGCCGATTGCGTGCCGTCCATCCGCCGCTGGCGACTTGCCGGCCTTCCAACATTCCTGCCACCAGAGAAGGTCCAGAAGGTTCTCGACGCCTGTGATCGGACGACGGCAATGGGTCATCGGGACTATGCGGTTCTGATGATCCTGGCCAAGCTCGGTTTGCGCGCCAGCGAAGTTGCCACCCTCAATCTTGACGACATCGACTGGCAGGCGGGCACGATCCTCGTGCACGGTAAGGGGCGGCGGCAGGCGATTATGCCGCTACGTCACGACGTCGGAAAAGCTATCGTGGCTTATATCCGGCATGGGCGGCCCGCTTCAGCGTGTCGGCGACTTTTCTTGCGAACACTTGCCCCACACGTCGGCTTTGCCTCCGGCTGCGCCATCACGATGATCGCCAAGCAAGCTCTCGAACGGGCAGGAGTTGATGGCTATGCGCATCACGGCGCCCATCTTTTCCGCCACAGCCTCGCGACCGACCTTTTGCGGTCGGGCGCCAGCTTCGCCGAGATCGGCCAACTGCTCCGCCATCGAAGCATCGACAGTACAAGGATCTATGCCAAGCTCGATATCGACAAGCTGCGTGAACTGAGCCTGCCCTGGCCGGGAGGTGTCCAATGAGCCGGCTTCGCACTGCGCTCAACCGCTATGTCGGCATGCGCCAAGGGCTGGGATACAAATATGACGGTCCGGCACGACGGTTGTCGGAGTTCGTCGTTTTCATGGAGGCCCGCGGCGCCGAGACCATCACGACTGATCTGGCAATGGAGTGGGTGACGTCGATGGGCCGGCAGCCGAGTTGGTCCATCCGCCTGGCTGATGTGCGCTGTTTTGCCCAGCACCTCGCTCATTTCGATCCTCTGACGGAAGTGCCACCAAGCGACGCTGTGCCGCCGGCGCGGCGAATAAGGCCATACATCTATAGCGACATTGAGATTCAGGCGCTTCTGGCGGCGGCCCTGTCGCTGCCGCCGGCCAACGCCCTTCGACGCTGGACATATCACTGTCTGTTCGGACTGATAGCTGTCGCTGGACTGCGCCATTCCGAAGCGCTCGGCCTGCTCCGGGCCGACGTCGATCTCGACCAGGGCATTCTCACCATCCGAGAGACAAAGTTCGGCAAGTCACGGCTGGTGCCGCTGCATGCGACGACAATCGCTGTCCTTTCAGACTATGCCGCCCGACGCGAGGCACACCTTGGTACGCCGCGGAGTCCCTATTTTTTCGTCGCCGAACAGGGCGGCAGATTGCTGCATCAATACGTGCACCGCGTGTTCTGGCGACTATCCCGGCAAATCGGATTACGGCAGGAGGGGAATCGCGATGGCCCGCGGATTCATGATCTTCGTCACCGTTTCGCCGTCCAGACCCTGATCAACTGGCATCGCGCTGGCGAAGATGTGGAACGCGAGCTGCCGGTTCTCTCGACCTTCCTCGGCCATGCCAATGTTCGCGACACCTACTGGTACCTGTCCGCCGCGCCAGAACTGATGAACCATGCCGTACGGCGATTGGATAAGCGCTGGGAGGTTCGGTCATGAGACGCACGAACGACCTGGCCGTGCTGATCGAGCGGTGGTTCACAGATCGGCTCATGAAGCATCGAGGTGTAAGTTCCAACACCATTGCCTCCTATCGCGACACCTTCAGGCTCCTGTTTGCGTTCGCACAGACGCGCCTTGGGAGATCCCCATCTCAGTTGACACTGCGGGATTTGGACGCTCCTTTCATCGGCGCATTCCTGGAGGATCTTGAGACGAAGAGATCCGCCTCGGTGAGGACCCGGAATCTCCGCCTCACAGCCATTCGATCTTTCTTCCGATATGCGGCGTTCGAGGAGCCGGCACATAGCGCCCATATTCAGCGTGTGCTCGCGATCCCCAGCAAGCGATGTGACAAGCGGCAGCTTCAGTTTCTAACCAGGCCCGAGATTGAAGCGATCCTGGACTGCACGGATCGAAGCACGTGGCTGGGGCGCCGCGACCACACTCTGCTATTGCTGGCTGCGCAAACGGGGCTGCGGGTCTCCGAGATCATCGATCTTGACCGAGACTCGGTAATGCTGGGCCAGGGCGCGCATGTGCAATGCGTCGGCAAGGGCCGCAAAGAGCGAAGTACGCCGCTCACCAAGGTTGCACAGCAAGCCCTCCGGCGTTGGCTCAAGGAACCAGGGAAGCGAGGCGCAACGGCTCTCTTTCCGAATATGTACGGTGGCAGGCTCAGCGCCGACGGTGTGCAGGCACTTCTGAACAAATATGTCGCCAAAGCGCGCGAGCACTGCGTCTCGCTTCGCTCAAAGCGGGTATCGCCCCATGTCTTGCGGCACAGCGCTGCCATGGAGTTGCTACAGGCGGGCGTCGACTGCTCGGTCATTGCCCTGTGGCTGGGCCATGAGGCGATGGAAACGACGCTGACCTATCTTCATGCACATCTTGAACTGAAGGAATCCGCGCTCGCAAAGCTGAAGCCGTACGAACGCGCCAAGGCCGAGCGATTTCGACCAAGCGACCGGCTTCTGGAATTCCTGAATGCCCTCTGAGCATGAGAACTATGCCGAGTGCCTACAACAAATCTCCAGCGGAAACGGCGAGAAAAGCGCGTTTCAAATGGTATGTTGGAGCAGGTGCTCGGCATAGTTCGCCGGTCGGCATAAACCTGCTTATGCCGCGCGCGGCATAAGGCGGTCTGCAAAAGCGTGGCGATCGTGGCCCATGTGTTGCCACCGCCTTCGCTTCCGGCAAATAGACTATTCTTCCGTGTGATCGTTTGGGGACGGATTGCGCGCTCGACGATATTGGAGTCAATCTCGATGCGGCCGTCACCGAGAAAGCGTTCCAGAGATTGTCGGCGGGTCATTGCATAGCGGATCGCTTCCGCGGTTTTGGACTTGCCAGAGACCTTCGCCAGCTCCTTTTCCCAGATGTCAAAAAGGTTGGCGACAATGGCCGCAGACCGCTCTTGTCGTGCGGCAGCACGGATGTTGGCATCCTTTCCCCGGATCTCGTCCTCGACCTTCCACAACTCGCTCATCTCCTTCACCGAGGCTGTCGCGGCGTGATTGATACCACCGATATGCAGTTCGTAGAATTTGCGCCTGACATGCGCCCAGCACCCTGCCAACGTGATGGTTTCGTTGCTGCCGGCCTTCACCTGCTCTTTGACCATGCTCGTATAGGCGCCGTGCCCATCGACCTGAAGAATGCCGTTGAAGCCGCTCAGGTGACGGGCCACGCAGCGCCCACCTCTGCTGTCTTCAAATCTATAGGCGACCATTGGTGGCCCTGATCCCCCGAACGGCCGATCATCACGTGCATAGGCCCACAGCCATGCCGTCATTGTTTTTCCCGAACCAGGCACCAGGGTCGGCAATGTCGTTTCGTCGGCAAAGACCCTTTCACCTGCTTTGATTTTCTCCAGGATGTAATCGGCCAGGATCTTGAGCTCGAAGCCGAGATGTCCCATCCATTGAGCCATCAAAGAGCGGCTCAGCGTCACGCTATCGCGCAGGTAGATTGTTTCCTGACGGTAGAGCGGAAGGCCGTCGGCATATTTGGACACGGCGATGTAAGCTAGGAGCCGTTCGCTCGGCAGCCCGGCTTCGATGATATGGCCAGGAGCTAGAGCCTGCAGCACACCGTCACGCCCTCTGAATGCGTATTTCGGCCGGCAAAGCCCTTGCGCGGGCATGCTTCCCGCTTCGGCTTGTCTTTCCGTGACTGGTCGAGCTCGCTGTCGATCGCTGCCAGGCCGGTCTCGACTTCCTCGAACGCAAAGTCGATCTGATCGTCGTTGATCCCCAGTCGCAGCCGTTCCGAGCGCCTGCCTTTCTGAGCCCGCTCAAGCACTTTCACAATCGCAGTGAGAGTGGCTATCCGCTCGTCCGTATCCTTCTTGAGCGCCTCAAGCCGGGTGATCTCCGCTCGGGCAGCGGCGCCTTCTGCGCTCATGGCGACGATCATCGCCTTGAGTGCATCAACGTCGTCAGGAAGGTCCGAAGCAGAGAACGTCATAGCAGGGTGTAGATCACAAATAGTGATCTTTTCCTAGCGTTTACAGTAACATGCGTGGGATTTCTTGGATGGGTTCAGCCCGTCGAAAGCGGCCTCCTGATTGTCGCCGGGCGGATCTTCTTCCAATCCATTCCGGCCAGTAGGGCCATGAGCTGGGCATGATCCAGACGGATGCGCGCCGCCGTCGCTGCCGGCCAGCAAAAGCCGTTTCCTTCGATAACTTTCGAATAGAGACAGACCCCGCTGCCATCCCACCACACGATCCGGACACGGTCCTTCCGCTTGGAACGGAACACGTAAAGGGCGCTATTGAACGGTTATGTGGCGCGCCACATAATGCAGAGCGTTTTTAGCGTGGCGTCGCGGGTATCGACGTGGACGAGCACTCCGAGGCGATGGCGACGGTGCGCTAAAAACGTGTTGGGCTAAACCGCGGGCGCGAGTGGCGTTCTATGGGTATTGAATGGTGCCCGTCCAAGGAAAGGGCATCGCATGGTGGTGTGGATGAAGGGGTGGCGGGAGCGTGGGTGACCAAAGCAGCACGGATTCAGGTCTCGATAAACGTGACGATTGATGCTGTATCCCTGCCGTGAGGGGCTGGTGGGCACGACGGCACACACCTTGGCGGGATCGGCGCGGTTTGCCGGCCGAACGGGTGATGCGGCGACGATGCAAGCAGTATGGTTCGTTCATGACGTATCCCAGTATCGCGGAGGTCCGGTGACGCCGTCGAAGATTTCGATGATGATCATCTGCCCTTGATGACAGGCCGGGCATTGCCTGAGGGAATGCCCGGTGAGCTCCTCGTGGCGGTCGCGATAGTCCTTTGGAGGTCGGCTGTCCGACGGTTCGGGAACCGGCATGTCGAGAAGGTCACGACAGCAGGCGAGCTTTTGTGCGCGGTAGCGATTACCGAGGAAACCGTAATAGCGGATACGATGAAAGCCTTCGGGCAAGACGTGTAGCAGGAAGCGGCGGATGAACTCGTTGGCCGAGACGGTCATGACCTTTTGCCGATCGCCGTGCCGATAGTCCTTCCAGCGAAAGGCGACTTTGCCATCCTCTATGTCGATGAGGCGGTTGTTGGCAATGGCGACGCGGTGCGTATATCGGCCGACGTAATCCAGGACCTTTTCGGGTCCCGCGAAGGGCGGCTTGGCGTAGACCACCCACTCGGCCTTTCGCAGTGGCGCCAGATAGTGCAGGAAGGCGTTACGTTCGCTCAGCGCCCGCAAGTCGGAGAAGAACTGCAGCTTGCCAGCGTCGAAGGCTTTCTCCAAGTGCTCCAGGAACAATCGTCGGAACAGGCGTGAGAGAACGCGGACCGGCAGGAAGAAGCCCGGCTTGCAGGCGATCCATCGCGTGCCGTCTGGCGAGAACCCGCCACCCGGGACGACGCAGTGCAGATGGGGGTGGTGCAACAAATTTTGCCCCCAGGTGTGCAGCACGGCGAAGAAACCGATCTCGGCGCCGAGATGCTTGGGGTCGGCAGCGATGGTGCGTAGCGTCTCGGCGGTGGCGCGGAAGAGCAGGCCGTAGACGAGCGCCTTGTTCTGATAGGCGATGGCGGCAATGGGCGCCGGCAGCGTGAAGACGACATGAAAGTACTGTGTATCGAGCAGCTCGGCGCGTCGATCCTCCAGCCATTGCGCACGGGCCAGCGATTGGCAGCGGGGACAATGCCTGTCGCGGCAGCTGTTGAAGGCGATGCGCCTGTGTCCGCATTGATCGCACGCTTCGACGTGCCCACCGAGCGCGGCGGTCCGGCACAACTCGATCGCCGTCATGACGCGGCGCTGAGCGGTCGACAGCGATGTGTGCTGGGCACGATAGGCCTCGCCGCGCCGGGTTTGCCGGAGGCTGTTTGGTTTAAGTTATGCAGCCATGGCTGGTTCTTCCAGCATGGCGTAGTACTGCTCCTCGGCTTCGGCTGGCGGGATGTTGCCGATGGGCTCCAGAAGTCGTCGATGGTTGAACCAGTCGACCCATTCCAGGGTGGCGAATTCAACCGCTTCGAAGCTGCGCCACGGTCCGCGCCGATGGATGACCTCGGCCTTGTAGAGGCCGTTGATCGTTTCGGCGAGGGCGTTGTCATAAGAGTCGCCGACGCTTCCGACGGAAGGCTCGATGCCTGCCTCGGCCAGTCGCTCCGAATACTTGATCGACACGTATTGAACGCCCCTGTCCGAGTGGTGAATCAGGCCGCCGCCATGAACGGGACGCCGCTCATGAAGCGCCTGTTCCAAAGCATCGAGGACGAACCCGGCATGCGCCGTCCGACTCACCCGCCAGCCGACAATCCGGCGCGCGAAGGCGTCGATGACGAAGGCCACGTAGACGAAGCCTTGCCAGGTGGCCACATAGGTGAAATCCGAAACCCAGAGCCTGTTCGGCGCAGGAGCCTTGAACTGGCGGTCACCCGATCGAGCGGGCTGGGAGCCGTGTTGTCCGGGATCGTCGTGCGGATCGGCTTGCCTCGGATGATACCCTGAAGTCCCATCGATCGCATGAGCCGGGCGACGGTGCAGCGGGCTATGTCGAAGCCCTCCCGCTTCAATTGCCGCCAGACCTTGCGCACGCCGTAGACGCGGAAGTTCGCCTCGAAGACGCGGCGTATCTCGATCTTCAATGCAATGTCGCTGCGGGCGCGGACCGACAACCGGTCCACGTCCAGGCGTTTGGCAACGTTCTCGTAGTAGGTTGATGGGGCAATCGGCAGCAGTCTGCAGATCGGCTCGACCCCGAATACCGAGCGGTGTTCGTCGATGAAGGAGATCATCGCTTCAATGGGCGGTCGAGCTCCGCCATCGCGAAATAAGCGGACGCTTTGCGCAGTATCTCATTGGCCTGCCGAAGCTCGCGGTTCTCCCGCTCCAGAGCCTTCATCTTCTCGGCGACGTCGCTTGGGAGCCCAGGCCGGGAACCATCGTCCACTTCCGCCTTCTTCGCCCATTCATTGAGCGTCTGCGCGGTGCAGCCGATCTTAGCGGCAATCGAGGAAACCGCTGCCCATCGCGAGGAATATTCGCCTTGGTGATCCAAAACCATCCGCACTGCTCGGGCGCGGACTTCAGGTGAAAATTTGTTTGTTGTCTTGCTCATATCGGCTCCACTTTCTCAGAAGTTGGAGCCTCCGGCAAACCCGGCGCGGCTCAGTAGCGACGGAATATGTCCGCCACTTCGGCCCCGAACGGACCATCGGGAGCTCAGAAATACTCAGGTTTGGCGGGCGGCGGCAGGGAGGGCGCTGGACGTGGCAAAAGCTCGAAGGGGCTCGCCGTAGCGCAGACCTTGTTGGTGGCGATGCGCAGATAATGGGCGGTGGTGGCGAGACTGCGGTGACCGAGCAGCAATTGAATGGTCCGCACGTCGGCGCCTGCCTCCAGGAGATGAACGGCGAAGGCGTGCCTCAAACTGTGCGGCGTCACCGGTTTGGACAAGCGGGAGAGATCGTGCGCTTTCGCGCAGGCTTGTCCAACTGCATCCCGGGTGATCGGGTGGCCGGTGCGATCTCCGGGGAAGAGCCACTCCTTTGGCCGCCGCATCCTCCAATAATCGCGCAGGATCTCCAGGAGCTTGGGCGACAGCATCACATAGCGGTCCTTCTGGCCTTTGCCCTGCTCGACACGGACGACCATTCTCTGGCTGTCGATGTCAGTCGTCTTCAGGTGCACCGCTTCCGAGATGCGCAAACCGGCCGCATAGCAGGTCGTCAGGATGGCGTGATGTTTAAGATCGAGCACGCAACCGAGAAACTGCTGCACTTCATCCGGGCTGAGGATGATTGGTAGTTTCTGTGGCTTCCTGGGAAGCGGCAGGACCTCTTCCGGCACCCAATCTCTCTCGAGAGTGACGCTGAAGAAAAAGCGCAACGCCGAAATGGCGATATGGATTGAGTTAGGCGCCAGCTTCTTCTCGTTGGCCAGATAGACCTGATAGGTCCGGATGTCCTCACGGCCGAGCAAGTCCGGCGACTTGCCGAAGTGTCGTGCAAACAGCGACACCTGCTGCAGATACGAGTGCTGGGTATTGAGCGAAAAATTGCGCACCTGCATGTCCTCGCTCATGCGCTGGCGAAGTGGGGTCATGATGAGCTCCTCTGTCCAATGGATGGGCTGCAACCAGCCGTCCCATCCTCGCGCAGTTGGGGCTCCTACTGAATACGTCACCTCCTTGCCGCTCCGGCGTAGCGGAGCGGGTTAGTCCAACGGTTCTTATGCGTCGAGCGAGATTATGTGGTGGAGCCCGTCTCGGCGCCAGCCGAGGCCTGCCAAATCTAGAATTCTCCGCCACATAATATTTCGTGCCTCTCGGATGGGCGTGGGATTCCCCTGCGCCGCTATTCCGGCGCTGGGACACGCACGGCGAGTGGCTCCGGAGCGGTTCATTATTTCCGTTCCAAGTGAAGAGGATGATCCGGATGCTCCGCTTCTGGCCTCCTTTTCGGACTATCTGCGCAGGGTACGGGGCCTGGAGCCGAAGTCCCGCGAAGGCGTTCTTCTGGGCGGCCGCCGCTTTCTGGATTGGTGCCGCCATCACCATCCCGGCCAGGACATCGAGGCGTTGACGGCCAAGCAGGTCCTTGCTGCTGTCGAGTATCGGCTGTCGCTATCGACAACCTCCGGGAGCCGCACGGCAGCGACTTCTCACATTCGAACATTTCTTCGGTTTTTATATTGGGCTGGTCGCCATCACCAAGATCTCGCCCGCATCGTCCCAAGGACGCCCTCTTGGCGTTTGCGCATTTGCCGCCGCGCCTTGCATGGGATGACGTTCGGCACGCGATCGATGCAATCGGCGCAACGACGCCGGTCGGCATCCGCGATCGAGCCGTCCTGCTGCTGCTCGCCACCACGGGCATTCGCAACGGCGAGTTACGCGCCATTCGGCTTCGCGATATCGACTGGCGTACTGGCGAGGTTTTTGTCCGGCGGACCAAAGGCAAGCGTGATCGGGTGGTGCCACTCCTCGAGGAGACCGGCGCCGCACTCGCCGATTACATCCTGCGCGCTCGACCGAGGGTGGATAGTCCGTATCTGTTCCTGTCGTTCACGCCGCCGGTGGGACCGTTCAAGTGTGCGGCGCCTGTTTCAAGGATCGTGCGGAAGCGGTTGCGGCATGGCGGGGTCGAACTCGGGCGGGTCGCAGGTGCGCATCTCCTGCGCCACAGCCTTGCTACCCAGCTTGTCGGGCAGCGAAGGCCGATCAACGAGGTCGCCGATCTTCTTGGCCACCGGAGCATCAACACAACGGCGCTGTACGTGAAGGTTGCGGCCTCGCAGCTCGCCGAGGTCGCACTCCCCTTTCCGGGAGGCGTGGCATGACCGTCTTTGCCCGATTCCTCGGCGAGAAGGCTGAGCGTTACATCGAACTGCGCCAGTCGCTCGGCTACTCTTTCAGCAAGCAAGCCGGCACGTTGCGAGCTTTCGTCCGCTATGTTGAACGCGCTCAGCTCGATGCGCCCGCCACCCGGACGATGGCGCTGGACTTCGTCCTGTCGTTCGGCGGTGCCGCCAAACAGCCGCGCCACTCGTCACGGCGTGCTCAGCCGATTCTACGAGTATCTCGCCGTCTATGACGCCCAAACCGAGACCTTGGAGCGCAGAGTATTCCCCAGGTCCAGGGCGATTCCGCCTCCGCGGATCCTCAGCGAGTCAGAGTTGGCGTCGCTCATCGACGCATGCGCCCGCATTTCGCCAGGCATCCCCCTCCGGGGGCGCACGATGGCGACGCTGATCGGATTGTTGGCAAGCTCGGGACTGCGATCGGGCGAAGTGGTCAGGCTTGATCGTACCGACGTCGATCTGACCAACGGGGTTCTCCTCGTTCGGAAGACGAAGTTCCGCAAGGACCGTCTCGTTCCAGTTCACACGACGACCCAGGCTGCCCTTCGCCACTACGTGCGTGAGCGCGATACAGCTTTTCCTCAGCCTAAGGACCAGGCCTTCTTTCTGAGCTCCCGTGGCAACCGCCTCTCTGCGACCGGCCTAAAAAACGGTTTTGCTGAGGTCCGCAAGTTCGCCGGCCTTGATGACGGCAAGCCGTTGCGGCCGCACGATCTGAGGCACCGGTTTGCCGTGACCCGCCTGAGCCTTTGGCACCAGCAGCGCGCCAACGTCCAGGCGCTGCTCCCGTTGCTCGCCACCTATCTCGGCCACGCCAGCTACAGCGACACAGCCTACTACCTCACTGGCTCGGTGGATCTTCTCGCCATGGCGGCGGAGCGCGCCTTCCTCGATGGAGGCGCAGCATGAGTGAACACCTGCTCCTGGCGCCGCTCTTGGAGTCCTACTTTCGCCGGCGCTTGACCAAACAACGAAACGCCACTCCCGCGACCGTGGCCAGCTATCGCGACGCCCTGCGGATGCTGATCCTCTTTGCCGCCACCAGATTGCGGAAGAAGCCGGCGGCGTTGGCGCTCGAGGAGCTCGATCGGGACCTCGTTCTCGCCTTTCTCGACGAACTCGAGGAGAAGCGGAACAACACCATCGCCACGCGCAACGCCCGCCTGGCGGCGATCCGATCCTTCTTCCACCATGCCGCAGCCGCCGATCCGGCGTCCTTCGGTGTCGCCCAACGCGTGCTGACGATTCCCGTAAAACGGGCGCACATCGAGGTGACGCATCATCTCACCGAGGCCCAAGTGGATGCCCTCATTGCGGCGCCCAATCCAAGGACGTCCCGTGGTCGGCGTGACCGCACGTTTCTATTGTTCCTGGCACGGACCGGCGCGCGGGTCTCCGAAGCCACCGGCGTCAACGCAAACGACCTCCAGTTGGAAAGGTCGCACCCGCAAGTGCTGCTGCGCGGCAAAGGCCGCAGAGACCGCGTCATCCCCATCCCCCAGGATCTGGCGAGAGCACTGACAGCCTTGTTGGCCGAGCACGGTATCGCGAACCATGAGCCGCGGCCGATATTCATTGGCGCCCGCAACGAGCGCCTGACGCGTTTCGGAGCAACCCATATCGTGCGGCGTGCGGTGGCCCAGGCCGTAACCATCAGGCCGACCTTGGCCCAAAAGCCCATATCGCCGCACATCTTCCGACACTCACTTGCCATGAAGCTTCTCCAGTCGGGCGTGGACCTTTTGACGATCCAAGCCTGGCTCGGGCACGCACAGGTCGCCACGACCCACCGCTATGCCGCCGCGGATGTCGAAATGATGCGCAAAGGACTCGAGAAGGCTGGAGTCTCCGGCGATCTCGGCGTGCGTTTCCGACCAAATGACGCCGTTCTGCAACTGCTGAACAGCATCTGAATATTATGTGGCGGAGAATTCTAGATTTGGCAGGCCTCGGCTGGCGCCGAGACGGGCTCCGCCACATAATCTCGCTCGACGCATAAGAAAGGATCGAGACCGCCATCCCTGACCAAAGCCATCAACGAAGCCGCTCCCTTGCGAAAGTCGATCGGTTGGCAGGAGACGTAAACGACAACGCCAGACGCAATCATGCCTTGCGCACCGCCCGTAGGATCTTGGCAAGATGATCCGGCTCGATATCTCCGGCCACGCGCACCACGACGTCACCCATGACGATCTCCACCGGTGAACTTGCAACAGCTTCGACGCGCGAAACTAACCCTTTCATTAGCCTCTTTCGAAAGCGGCACCACCGATCCCGAGGCCAAGGCCTTGCGACGCCAGCCGTAAAGCTGCGAGGGATCTAGCCCCTCAGCGCGGGCGATCGCTGATACATTCGCCCCCGGCAGCATTGTCTCCGCAATCAGCCGAGTCTTCTCAGCATCCGGCCAATCTCGTGGCGTGCGCCTCGTCCGTATGGGTGTCGCCGTCAGAACCTCAAAGGCACGAGCCTGATTCACACTGTCGCTCATAGGTTTCTCCGCATGATTCATGCCGAAAATGAGCGATCTTTCGAAACCGCGCTACGTGGGATGGCCTACCCGCTTACAATTTCTGTGATCCAGCGGCAGCATTCTCGCTCTCATCAGTTTTGGACCGCCGCGACCGTACATTGCTCGCTTCAGCATCTTGAGGCGGTTGATCTGCCCTTCGGCTTGACCGTTGCTCCAAGGGAGTTCGATTGCATTTTTGACGGCATCAATATCCCGGCGCAAAATGCCGGCGAAACGCATGATCGCCGTGAGTTCGGTGTCAATGGCATCGTCGATCCATTCATCCAAAGCATTGACCTTTCTGGCCTTACGATCTGCCAGCAGGCCGCGCGGTTTTATGCACAAAGCTGCGGCCACCACGGACGGGATCATATGGCCGGTGTCAGGATCGCGGACGGTTCTGAAACATCCACATCTGGAGGCGAGTCGTCGGGTTGAATGTTTTCGGCTTCACGCCAGACCTTCAACAGGCGCTCCAGATTTTCAATATAGTTTCCAGTCGCATCGGCCCATTCAAAGAATATACAGATATATTTCCAAATATATCTTATTCTAGTCTTGTTAAAATATTTGTTACTGGTAAAGACCTGTCTTACGTCATTCGCTGCCCACCGCGCCTGCCGGTCACCTCCGCCCTTGCATCGCTTAGAGAGTGAAGTGCTACCATGTCCGAACAAACCTCGCCGACGTTGCCCATGTGGCGCGTCGATCACATCGAGCCTTCGCCCGAGATGTTGGCGCTACGCGCCAACGGTCCGACGGCCCGCGGGAATGCCGCCGGTGGCATTCACCCCGGATTCGGTGATTGTCGGGGTGACTGGTCTCGCACAAGGCGGGCGAGCATGCTCGGTTACGCACGATCGTGGCGCCGGCCGTCAACGACCGCAGAGTGAAGCTGCTCGCGCAGCAGGTCGAGGCGATCGCCTCCAACATGAAACACCTGTACGTTCAGGGCGAATCGGGACCGGCAACAGTTCAGCTGCTGGCGAACGGTCCCAGTGTCGCCGACCAGTTTCGAGTCTTCCTCGTCTTAGTTCAATCCGTCACCCAGACAGGTCTGCTTATGCGTAGAAAAAGCTTGTTGCCATCAGTTCACAGTTATTGGTCTTCGCGGTTCGGTTATCTTCTGGGGTCCGCGTCCTGGGATTTGCACTTGCGTGCGTCACTTATTTCTACTTCCATTTTCGCCTTGTCTTGTTCACCCTATGCGAAGGCAGAGGCGGTACTTCCGATAAAGCCTTCGCCATATCTCGTCGGTGCCATCACGAGAAACATGTTTAGATTGCCAAAACCTAATCAGAACTTGGTTCTACTATCCGCGCATCGCGGATCTTGGGAGGTCTATCCCGAGAATTCAGCCTACGCCCTGCAAGATGCCTGGAATTCACAGATCGAGACCGTCGAGGTCGATGTCCGCTTTACCGCCGACAAAGAAGTCATTCTATCTCACGATTACAGGATTGAGCGGGAATCCACTGGAAGCGGCTTGCTGTACAAACAGAACTATTCGCAAGTACAGCAAGCTAATCTACGCGACCGTCATGGGCGCGTGTTCAAGGATTCCCAAGGGCGCGTGGCCAAGTTCCTGACGTTTTCCGCGGCACTTGATCTGCTCGCCGGATATGTCACCGATGATGGGCATGGATATGTGATGATCGTCGACGTGAAAGGGGCGGTAGACGATCAGGATCCCACTGATCCTATCGAACTCACGCAACGCTGCCTTGACATCCTCGCGGCCAAGCAAGATCCGCAGCTCAGCAAGGCTATAGTATTCAAGCTGAAAGCGAAGGATGCGGTAGACATTGGCACGTTTCTGAACCGGACTACATATGACCCCAGTATCATCGGTGGGTTGATCATAGTTGAAAACCCGGACGACAAGAACGTGGAGGATTCAAACCATGATCCTCACCAGGACACGATTTACGATCAGTGGAATGTGGCGCTGTTCCCCGTTCAGTTTGAAATGAACCAATTCTACAAAGGCGACGGGCTTCAAGGGTATTTTGACTATGTCGATCAAAAGCAGGGCTTCGCCACCTATCATGAAAGCAACTACTACCCGGAGGGCGTAGCCAACAGCGCTGGGAAATGCTGCTTCGGGCACAACACCAATCCCAAATCGACCGCTCCAGGAGGCATTGTGCCGGACTATCGCGGAGATCCGGAAATGGCGATCATCAACCGTACCAATCTGATCACCACTGACTGGCCCGACGTGGTTGGCGACATGCTGCGCGAGTTAGGGCGCCGCAACACCAGCGAACTGACCCGCTAAAGTAAGACCTGCGCTTCAAAGACGGATCTTCCAATGAAAATTGCAAATATAATATCCCTGCCATTCTTTGTAACGGTGTGTCTGGTTGCTGGCGCAAGCCACGCCGATACATGCGCCAATCAGGCTGACTGCCTTAGAAGCGCGTCTACAAAGGTGTCGCAGACACTCACCCCCAAGGTCGTGCCCATTTTCGGCGACTACCCAAAGTTGTATATACACGACTCTGCGGCAGAGGCGGATTATCCGGTGCCTAATAATACAAGGCAGGCATTTGACTTCTATACCAATAAGACGTCTTTTAACTTTCCACCCAGATCGTCAATCGAGACCAGGCAGATCGCGCCGATCAGCCCGACCACGGGCTTCACAGTCCTTTTGGTCGAAAAGACCGGCGATAATACCGTTCCCAATGGCGGTAGTGCACTATCGCTATTGAGTTCCAATTCCAATGACGCTTACCTGTCATTCGCTTTGGGAGCCAAGCCTAGTGCGAGTGGGCAAAAGTGGGCTGTTGCTAAAAGCTTGCTTCAAAGCAAGATGGCGCAATCAGCTTACTGGCAGAAGCCGTGGGATATGAAACTCCTGGGACCAACAGGCAACTTCTCCGGAACCGAGTGGATCTATTATACCTTCACTCCAGACGGCAAGGTTCGCATCGACCGTTTTGCGCCGTACACTTATCTTCTGGCGTTTACCGCTTACCAATGGGATGAGGCAGTGCTCGACAGTGGCTTTCCACATTTTCCCTTCAACTCTGGTGGGCCGACAGACCGGCCGAAGTCCGTCATTTTCGGGTCGGTCGGGCCATGGCTTATTGGCGCTGCCAATGTCCCCGGGCAAACGTCGCCGACGATCGAGCCGACAGAGGCGTTGCCGGGCTTTGAGGGAGCGACGATATTTTCGGCTCCGCTGTCGGTGAAAGAAGTCGTAGCTTATCAGAAGTCTCTGAAGGGAAGTGATTTTCTCGACGTCAGCATGCTGCCCTGCAACAGCGGTCAGTATCTTTCCCGCCAGATTAGAACTCCTTGCGGTAAGGCTAGTCCTGGCAATCCTCCGTCGAACGTGAGCTCTGTCGGTCAGGATGGCATCGGCGCCAATATCAAGCGCTAGGGCGTGAATTGCAAGCGAACGACGGTTACAAATAAGAGCTATGATCTGGGGAGAGGCAATAACCGGACCGTCCGCCGCCCCAACTACGATGGTCTTAACATCGCTTGGTTAAAGGCCTCGAAGTACCCCTCACCCGTGCAGTCGCTGGATCGGAAATGTGGGTCGTTCTCTGACGAACTTCTTAGTGGCGTCGGGCTGGAGAATTTCGACAGCAATGCCTTGCTCCGAAGGCGGGGCAGAACTTGGTCGTTGGAAGCTGCCCGCCGCCGCCGATAGCCATCAAGTGCGGCGGCGCCAAAATCGCAACGCTACGCCATGTAGCATCGGGGTCCTGTCGCCCGATTTTTTGCACCATCGGTGAAACTATCGCTCTGATCGTATCCGGTCCGGCTCGGTCATCCCATGTCGGTGCACAACATCCGCGACGGTATTCTTGCTGATGCCGAAAATGCCTATAGCACTTATCGCCGCCGCCCGTTGATGTGAGTGCTGCCGCCGTCGGAAACAGCACCGGAGAAGAATGTAGCGAACAGTGGTATGCAGGCGGCGCCGATCGCGCCGGCCTGGGCGCCGAGCCGTGACGCCACGACCGGCGCCACCAGCAGTCCACGCGACGGTCCTTCCATCGGTTCAACGAGGATAGCGGCGGCCAGGCGCTCGTTCAGATCCAACGGAAGGCGACCACCGATGACAATGAGCGCAGGGTCGAAAAATCCCGTCGCAACGCGGACAGCTTGGCGCAATTGCGCGGCCGCACGCTTGACCCAAGCGTCAAGTTCCGGCCGCGCATCGTGAGGCAATCCAGGGATTCCATCGAAATCAGTGACAGGAAATCCCGCTCGGGAAAGACATACGAGCAAATCCTGTCCGGAGGGACGCGGCAGATCGTAGGGGTAGAGTACGCCCGGCAGGCAAGCATTCCCGTGTGCGCCCCTATAGAGTCGGCCATCAATGATTACGCCGCCGCCGACACCGTGGCCGATATGAATGAAGAGGAGCGGGTCGTCGGCTTCGCCTCCGCGTCCGAATACATACTCGCCGAGTGCGGCCGCCGCGCCATCGTTTTCGACGTAGCAGGGGATGTCGAACGAACTGCGAAATGCCTCGACAGCGCCACTGTCTTCGAACGCCGGGAAAGACGGATGCGCCTTAAGGAGGTGCGATACTGTACCGAAATTGCCCGGCACCGAACAGCCGATTCCCACCAGCCGGCTTTGGTCGATGGATAGATCGGCGACTATCGATTGAACTGCGCCCTGAGCGCCCGTGGCCACGCCTGACGCTGTCGTGGCGTCGACGCTGAGCGAGCGCGACGCCAGCACTGAGCCCGCTAGGTTCACGACGGCGACCTCCATGCGCGACAGAGAAAAGGTTACGCCCGCAGCGATGAAGCGATCGGCTCGCAGCCGTAACAGCCGGCGAGGCTGGCCTTGCGCGCCGGTACGTTCGGGTTCCTCCGACAGCAGCCCCATCTCGATCAGGCCTGCCGTTAGACGCGTGACCGACGCGCCGGTCATGCCGGAACGCTGGGTGAGATCCACCCGTGCGATCTCACCTTGCATGGAGATCATCTCGATCAGTCGTCGCTCATTAAGAGAAAGGGTTGGGATAGACATAATGGATCGGGTCCAAAGACGGCTTCGAAATCGTTATTGCAAACCAAATTAAATTTCGCAATGTAATTAACCTGTCACGGAGCCACCGTAAAAGCGTAATTACAATTTCTATTTGGGAGAAACATCTCGTGAAATATACGCGCTTTTTGACAACTACGGCCCTCGCACTCATGACAGGATCTGCTTTGGCGGAGAGCCTGACCGTCTATTCGCCGCAGGGCGGGGAGCGCGGAGCCTGGATCGCCGAGCAGGCGAAAGCCGGCGGCCACGACATTGAGCTTTTGAACGCAGCCGGCGGTGAGCTGTTCGACCGATTGATCGCCGAGAAGAACAATCCCCAGGCCGACGTCGTATTGGGCATGATCGATTCCTCGATGGCATTGCTGAAGGGGGAGGGGTTGTTCCAAGCTTACTCGCCATCTTGGGCGACGGGTTTGCCGGCTCAGCACAAGGACAAGGAAGGCATCGTTCACAAATTCTGGGAGACGCCGATCGTGCTCGCCTATGATCCCGCCAAGCTGCCGGAAACACAGGCGCCGAAAGGTTGGCTGGACCTCACTAAGGACGAGTACAAGGGGAAATATGTGATCGGTAGCACCGCCTGGCAGACCACGCGCGTCTACCTCGCCGGAATCCTCGCGCGATTCCTCGACGGTAATGGCGAGGTCACCCAGGAAGGCTGGGACTTCATGGGCAAGCTTTTTGCCAATGCCACCGTAGTCAATGATGGGGACGCGCGGCTCGAAGCCTTTAAGGCTGGCGGCGCGTCGATCAGTCCTGATTGGTTTGGTGGGGTCGCCAGGATGAGCAAGGATCTCGGCGCGAACTTCAAGATCATCGATACCGGAGGCGGCACGCCGATTATCGCCGAAGGCATTGCGATCATGGCTGACACCGATCAGATCGATCAGGCCAAGGCGTTTGTCGACTGGTGGGGATCGCCGGAAGTGATGGCGGCTTATGCGGAGAAGTTCGGCCAGACGCCTGCGCATCCTGCGGCGCTTGCCAAGTCGCCGGCCAAGGTTCAGGAAAATGCCAACCTTGTGAAGGCGCAGCCGCTCGACTGGGATGAGATCGCGCCGAAACTGGACGGCTGGCTGCAGAAGATTGAGCTTGAGATTCGCTAAAACGCGACTGGCGACCTCAGGGCGCCCGGAGATCCAAGATGTCTAACGCAGTCCTGTCAATACAAAAACTGGAAGCAGGATACGGCAGCAAGGCCGTGGTCCGAGACTTCAGCCTCGATGTCGCCGCTGGCGAGTTCGTCTCGTTGCTTGGCCCGTCCGGCAGCGGCAAGTCGAGCGTGTTGCGTGCCATCGCCGGTTTTTTACCGGCGATGGGTGGACGCATCCTTCTGGAAGGTAGAGACATCACCGGCGAAACGCCGGAGCGACGCAATGTCGGGATCGTCTTCCAGAACTACGCGCTGTTCCCGACGATGACCGCCTTCGAGAACATTGCGTTCGCGTTGCGGGTGGCGAAGCGACCGCAAGCAGAGGTGGAAAAACGCGTTCGCGATATGGCGACGCTCTCGGGTATTGACGAGCAACTGACCAGAAATCCGGCCGAGATGTCCGGCGGCCAGCAGCAGCGGGTTGCCATTGCACGCGCCCTGGTCACGGGTTCGCGCGTGCTCCTGTTCGACGAACCGCTTTCCAATCTCGACGCAAAGGTCCGGGTGACGATGCGCCGTGAGATCAAGCGGATGCAGCGGGAAGTCGGCTTCACAGCGATCTTCGTGACCCACGACCAGGAAGATGCACTGACCATGTCGGACCGGATCGTGGTCTTGAATGGCGGCCGCGCCGAGCAGATCGGCCATGGACGCACGCTCTACCGCCAACCGGCCACGCCGTTCATCTGCCAATTCATCGGCGCGTCCAACGAGCTTTCGCCGCCCGTCGCAAGGCGGCTCCTCGGCGCGAAAGGCGAGGGCCGATCGTTCGTGCGGCTCGAAGACGTGCTTATTGCTGAAAATGGCGGCGGGGGGGCGCGTGCCACTGTCAGCCATATCGAGTTTCTTGGCTCGCA
Source organism: Sinorhizobium meliloti (assembly GCF_035610345.1). The sequence goes on from NZ_CP141215.1 coordinate 148,122, forward strand.
CAGCCGCGTCTACATGATCGTCGAGGGTGACACGATCTCCGCCATGCTCCTTGGTGACGATCTGCCCGACGTCGGCAGCGAGGTCTGGGTAAGCGTTCGCCCCGGCGCGGTTCATGTCTTCGGCGGGACCTGCCTATGACCCGCGGCAGAATTGAGCGGGCGCTCTGCTGGTTGGCCCTGGGGGTGGTAGTCTGGGCAGTCGTCAGCTTCATCGTTGTACCGCTGGCGGCGGCAATCCATACCGCTCTCTTCAAGAATGGCGCCTGGGCGCTCTCTGAAACGATCGGCCAGCTCGCTGCCTCGAAACGGGTCCGGACCGCGGTCTGGAATACGACATGGATGACCGCCGCTTCGATCGTCACCGTCACCATTGTCGGTGTCTTCCAGATCGCCGTGCTCGAATATTTCCATGTGCGCGGCCGTTGGCTGCTCAAGATCGCCTACGCCACGCCACTGATATTTGGCGGGGTTGTCGCCGCCGCCGGCTACAATTTCACGTATGGCCCCGGCGGTGCGGTGACGGCGGCGCTCACGCGGGCGATCCCCACCCTTCCGCGAGACTGGTTCATTGGGTGGCTTGGCGTGCTTGTCGCCCACACCTTCTTGTTGACCAGCTTCCATTTCCTTTTCCTCCGGGCAGCCATGCACCGCGTCGACTATGCCACGATCGAAGCGGCGCGCAGCATGGGCGCAACCGAGCTCACGGTCCTCCGCCGGGTCGTGCTGCCGGTCATCATGCCGACGATGCTCGCGGTGACGTTGCTGACGATTTACACCTCCATTGCCTCCTTCGCCGCTGCGCAAGTCCTCGGCGGCCGCGACTTTCATATGCTGAGCCAGATGGTGCTAACGCTGCAGAGCTTGCGGCGGCCCGACATGGCGGCGTTGCTGGCCCTGATGATGGCGCTGGTGCTGATGGCTTTGATCCTGCTCTCGCAATATTTCGAGGGCAAACGCCCCTGCACGGCCGGCGCCAAGGCAACCGCGCGGATTCAGTTGCGGAAGCTGCGCAACCCCTTAGCGAACGCCATTCTACACTTCATCGCCTATGCCTTGGTGGCCGTCTACCTGGTTCCGGTCCTGCTGGTCGTGCTGTTTTCCTTAGCGCCGGCTTCAAGCGTCGGGGTAGAGGTCCTGCCCTCGACGCTAACCCTGAAAAACTACATTCGCGTCCTTTCCACCGGGGCGACTTTCGAGCCGTTTCTAAACTCGATGCTTATGGCCGTGCTGGCGGTGTCAGCCGCGCTCGCCATGACGCTCTTTGCGGTTCCGGTGATCCTGCGTGAGCGCAGTTGGCTGACACGGGCACTGGATCTGACCTTCTTGCTGCCCTGGGTCGTTCCCAGTATCTTGCTAGCGATCGGCCTGATTGCGGCCTTCGATCTGCCCAACCCGCTCGTCGGCAATGCGGTGCTGCTCGGCCGCTATTGGCTCCTGCCGATCGGCTATGCGGTCATCATTCTGCCGCTCACAGTACGTTTCATGCGCGCCGCCTTCCTTGGCATCGACCCAGCCTACGAAGAAGCCGCACGTGCCATGGGCGCCTCCGGGTTTTATCGCTTCCGGCGCGTTATCCTCCCGCTGGTCGCGCCGACAGCGACCCTCGTCGCCGGCATGACGTTCAACGATCTGATGGCAGAGTATCCGCTCTCGGCGTTTCTCTACAACGTCCACAACAAGCCGCTACCGATCGCGATCGTTGACGGCTCCGTTTCGGCGGACCCGGAGCAGGCCGCGATCAGCCTGGTCTACGTCACCCTGATCATGGCGTTCTCGTTGGTAGTGATCCTGCTCGCCGAGCGGCTCGCTCTGGGGCGTGCACCCGAAACAAGCAAGATTTGAATGGAGACAGTAATGGATACTTGCATCACCGTCTGGCATTGGCCTACGCAGGAACGCTGGTTCGACGAGGGCATCCGCACCTCGCTCGATCTGGTCCGGCACGCCGGCTTTACCCATATCAACTGGAATCCCGATGCCGGCAGTTCGTATTGGATGGCGGATGCCGAGATCGAGTTCACGCGCCGGATCGTTGCTGAAGCAGGTCTCAAGGTGCACTCGGTCCACTCCACCAATGGCCGCAACACGGTGAGTGAGCTTATCGGGCCCGTCCCGTTCACCTTCGAGAGCCGCAAGGATATCCGCTCGCCGCACGAATGGCAGCGCCTCAGCGGCGTGGAACTGCTGAAGAACCGAATCGACTTGGCGGCGGCGTTCGGCGCGCCTAACATCGTCCTGCACGTCGACATCAGCGATGACGTCTTCCGCAGCCCCGAAAGCGAGACGAAATTCTTCGCGCCGCTCTACAGATCCCTGGATGAACTGCTCCCCTATTGTCTTGAGCGGAAGGTTCAGATCGCGGCCGAGACCCTACTCGACGCCAGCGGGGGCAGCTTCCTGAAGCTTTATGATCGGCTGTTCTCGCGCTACGAGGCAGCCTTTATCGGCCTCTGCTACGACAGTGGTCATTGGGAATTGCTGGAGCCAGGCGGGCTCACTGTCCTCGAACGCTATGGCAACCGGCTCATCGCGACGCATATCCACGACAATTTCGGCGCCAAGGACAATCACCTTCTGCCCTTTGACGGCCGACTGGACTGGAACGCGATCACCAAGGCGATCGCGGCTACTGACTATGTCACGCCGCTCAATTTCGAGACGCCAATGGACCGGTATGGCGTCCCGGATGCCGTCTTCTACCACCGTGCCCATGCGGTGGCGGCACGTCTCGAGGAAATGATTGCAACAGCACGGCGAAAGATTGGCGAGTGACAGGTGCATTCGACGCGAGACTTGAGATGCTGCGCTGCGTAACCGCCGAGGTTGGCGCATTTGCGCTCGGCCGTTTCCATCGGCTGGCGCAGGTAGCCGTCGAGACCAAGGGCATCGCGGATTATGTCAGTGCCGTCGACCGCGACGCCGAGACACTGGGGCGCCGCCTCATCCGGCTGGCCTACCCTGACGATGCGATCGTCGGAGAAGAACATGCCGGCGAGGCGGCGGCGGAGTACTGGCTGATCGATCCGATCGACGGCACCGCCAATTTCTTGAGCGGGATACCGTTCTGGGCCGTCTCGATCGCCTATGTGCGTGACGGCGAACCAGTCCTGGGAGCGATTGCTCTGCCGGCCTTGGACGCCCTGTTCTGGTCGGCGCTTGATGGGCCGTTGCACGGAAGCGGAGCACTCCCCCAGCTGCCAGGCCGCATGCCCATGGCCTTCGGCATCGGACGTAACCGTGTCTGGAAGCTGGAACACCGCCTCGAACTCGAAGCGAGGCTCGAAGCCCAAGGGTTCCATATCACCAACCTTGGCAGTTGCGCCGCCTCGTTGGCGATGGTCGCCGCAGGCCGATTGGCCGGCTACGTCGAACACGGCACCAACCTCTGGGATTGCGCCGCCGGGCATATACTCTGCAAGACCGCCGGGCGCAGCTCGACAATCACATTCGATGAAACGGGCCTGGTCGCTGTCCACGCAACGATGGCGCCTCTCGCGCAAAGCACCGCCACAACATAGTATCTCAATGGCAGACACACGGTTCCAGCTTTGCGATTTTTCCCTTGATGGCTCATTGCAGAGCGCTCGCGTGCACATCGAACGCGAGCGGGCGATCGGCGTCTACGACCTCTTGGAGGACAACAGGTTCATCCCCGTTGGTGATGACGGAGGGCCCTATCATCTCGCCGACGAACTGCCTCCCGAACTCGTCTACGCTGGGTTCTCGTTCGGTGTCTGCCGGCACAGAAGCTTGTACAGGCACGGCCCGGAGCCCGCGGAGCCCTGCTCTTCTACTCTTTCCTGCCAATCAGTGGCGGCTGGCCGGACGGCGTCGCGGTCCAGATTCACGGAATGGACAACGACCCGATCTGGTCGGCGGGGCGACATCGATGCCGCCCGAGAGATCGAGGGCGCAGAGCTGTTCCTCTAACCCGGCGATCAGCACTACTGTCGCCGACAGCTCGCTCCCTTCGTAGACGCGAATGCGACCGCGCTACTAATCATCCTAGTGCTTGAGTTCCCGGATCGCATCTGAACTATGCGCCGTGAAGCCGTCGTCCTAAACAGTTGGCCGAAGAGAGCGGAACTGTAAAGCTGCTCGGGTGAGCGCCAGTTCCGGGTGATACATTATGCGATCTTCTTGGCCCAGAAGGTGAACATCACAGCAACAAGCCGTGCCGAACTCGTGGGAGCACGGTTCTGTCCGCCCCGAACCAGTCATTCCCGCCATGCTTCGCGGACGACAGCTGTGCACGCCCCACCTCGGACATTAGGTGGCGGCGGTTCGAGTCCTGAAAGCGGACGATCATGAGCTGATCGGACAGCCCGCACCCTCAGATTCAACCAACGGAACCGTGTGTTTACGTTTCCCAAACGGGTTGTCAGCCATTAGTCTCACAACTGGGGGAACACGATGCACCTACATTCCTATCGACTGCGGAATTTCCGCCGACTCCGGAACGTGCATGTCGAGCTTGCATCCGACATCTCTATTTTCGTTGGGGCTAACAACAGCGGAAAAACGTCTGCCACGCAGGCGATGCAGATGTTTCTCTCCGGCGGCAAAGATGCCTTTTCGCTGTATGATTTCAGCTCGCATGTCTGGTCGTTGCTGGATGAGCTCGGCGAACGAGAGGGTGAGATCGCCGAGGCCGAGTTTCCTACAGTCTCGCTCGACCTTTGGTTCGAGGTAGGAGCGGAAGACCTCTATCTCGTTATCCCCATCCTGCCTTCGACCGCTTGGGCCGGAACGCTCGTTGGCGTGCGCGTAGAACTCGCGCCGAAGAACATCGCGGAACTGATGCAGCGTTACCGCGTCGCTCGTGATGATGGCAGGGCGAAGGCGGCGGCGCTTGTCGGTGGCGCAGGCGATTATGTGCCTTGGCCGAAATCGCTGTCGGCTTACTTGCTTGAGGAACTGAGGCGCGAGTACGAGCTTCGCTACTTTGTCCTCGATCATACGCAGTTTGATGCGAAGTTTCAGGCGGTGGCAGGATATCAGCCGCTGCCACTGGGCGACGACCCGGGCGGCGCTGCAGTACTGAAATCGCTCATCAAGGTCGATTTCCTGAATGCGCAGCGGCACCTCGCGGACCCATCAACGGTTTCCGGCGGCGGCCGCTCTGAGGATTTGTCGAAGCGTCTAAGCCGCTTCTACCAGCGCAATCTCGATCAGCGTCAGGACGACCATCAGGCGCTCAAGGCGCTGTTCGAGTCTGAGGTGGGTCTCGACAAGCATCTCGCGGAAGTTTTCAAGGACACGTTGGAACGATTGGGGCGCTTGGGTTATCCCGGCCTCAATAATCCGCGGCTCGAAATCAAGTCGGCTCTTAACCCCGCGTCCATCATGACGCAGGACGCGCGCGTCCACTACATCGTGGGCGAAGGCGCGCAGACGATCATGCTGCCGGACACCTACAACGGGCTCGGCTTCAAGAACCTGATTTACATGGTGGTCGAAGTGCTAGACCTTCAGGAGCGCTGGAAGGCCGAAGAGGAGAAGCGCGCTCCCCTCCATCTCATTTTCATCGAGGAGCCCGAGGCGCACCTTCACGCGCAACTCCAGCAGGTATTCATTCGCAACATTCTCGACTTGCTGGTCATCCCGGGTGAGGCCGGGGGATCATTCGCCAGCCAAGCGGTCATTACGACGCACTCGCCACACATCCTGTACGAGCGCGGCTTTCAGCCGATCCGCTACTTCCGACGCGATTTGGTTGGAAACGACCAGGTCACCGAAGTGCTCAACCTCTCCGCGTTCTACGCGCAGGAAACAGAGCATCGCGATTTTCTGCAACGGTATCTGAAGCTAACCCATTGCGATTTGTTTTTCTCGGATGCCGCCGTGCTCGTGGAGGGCAACGTCGAGCGATTGCTGCTCCCGATTATGATATCGAAAGCGGCGACATCGCTAAGATCCTCCTGCATCTGCATTCTGGAGGTTGGCGGTGCCTTCGGTCATAAATTCAAATCGCTGATTGAATTCCTCGGGATCGTCACGCTGATTATCACTGACCTGGATAGCGTAACTCTGTTGCCTGCCGACCATGACGGCGACGATGACGACGATGACGAGCTTGAGATCGAAGTAGAGGCCCCAGAAGCGGAAGCCGTTGATGACTTCGAGGCGGTGTTGGCCGGTGATGCTCCGCCCGCACGGGCTGGCGAAGCCGTCGACCCTGCGCCCGCTCGTCGCTACGGTAAGAAATGCCTGCCGGGTGTGGTCGGGGCAGTCACTTCCAACCAGACGCTCGTGAAATGGCTTCCGGCAAAGCAATCGATCGACGAACTTTTCGCGGCGACGGAGCAGGAAAAGGAAACCCCGGCGGACGGCACGACCCGCGTCCGGGTGACCTATCAGACGCCCGTGCAGGTCGTGTGGAATGGTCATAACGCCGAGTTGGCCGGGCGCACCTTGGAAGAAGCCTTCGGGCTCGAGAACGCCGAATGGTGCCAGACCGCAGAACAGAAGAAATTGGGTCTGCGCTTACGCGGTGCACTGGCTGATCCTGCGGCGCTGGCCGCGGGGCTTCACAAGCGGGTGAGTGGCGACAAGTTCGACAAGACCAAGTTCGCCCTTGGGGTGCTTACGGCCCGACCGGAAGAGTGGCAGGTACCGGCGTACATTCGCGACGGTCTCATTTGGCTCAAGGCACAGGTCGATCTTGAAGTAGAAGCCGAAATTGAAGGGGGTGGGATCGGTGAGTAGCCGCGCGCAACAGCCCGATACGCAGGCCGACGTAGATCTTCGGCACTGCCTGGAAGCGCAGCCGCCGGCCAGCTTCAACATGGTCGCTGGGGCGGGTTCGGGCAAAACCACGTCGCTGATCAAGGGACTCGCCTCAATCCTCGCAATCCACGGCGAGCGTTTGCGGTTGCGGAGGCAGCGCGTGGCTTGCATTACCTATACCGAGATCGCCGCCGGGGAGATTTGGGCGGACGTGGGAAATACCCCCCTCGTTCACGTCTCCACGATCCATAGTTTCCTTTGGTCGATCGCGCGCGGCTTCCAGCAAGACATCGCCGCTTGGGTCGCGAACAGGATCGACGAGCGGATCGGAGAATTGCAGCACGACGCTGCCAATTTTGGCCCTCGCGTTCAGCAGAAAACACGAGACAAGAACGCCCATGACATTGTGCGCTATGAGCAGCAGCGCGAGGCAATCGCTCGGGTTCGTACCTTCACTTATGGAATCGGAAGTGACTACGCCAAGGGCATCCTCGGCCACGACGACATCATCAAGATGGCTTCGCAGTTGATGATCAATCGCCCGCTTTTCCGAACTCTCATCGCGCAGCAATTTCCGTTCGTTTTCGTGGACGAGAGCCAAGACACCTTTCCCGTCATCGTCGAGGCGTTGATGGCGGTCCAGCAGCAGGAGCAGGGCCGCTTTTGCCTCGGGTTCTTCGGCGACCCAATGCAGCGCATCTATTCCACCGGCATCGGCACGGTTCCCAAACCCGACGATTGGCGGGCGATCCCAAAGCCGGAAAACTTCCGTTCGCCGACCAAGGTTTTGAACCTCGCTAACGCCATCCGTCGTGGCGGCGACGATTTGGTTCAAGTCGGTGGCCGGAAGAAGAAAGAGGGCGAGGAAGAAGTGCCGGTCGTAGGCACGGCGCGACTGTTCGTCCTGCCGAGCGACGTCCATCGCGAAGAACGCCTGGCGCAAGTTCGAAGGTGGATTGCCAACGCAAACGATGACGATATGTGGCGGCCCGCAGCCGAGAACGATCCGGTAAAAATGCTGGTGATCGTACATCGCATGGCGGCGAAGCGATTGGGTTTCGGAGACCTCTACGCTGCGCTCAACGACAAGGCGCCGGACTCCTTCAAGAATGGATTTCTGGACGGGACGGCTTGGCCGTTGCGACCATTGGTTTCGTTTCTCCTGCCGCTCGCGGACGCTGTCCGCGACGGGCGAGACTTCGATACGATGCGACTGCTTCGCCTCCATTCACCGTTGCTCGTGAGAGCCAACCTGCAAGGAGTGGACGTCAGCGAGCGCCTCAATCAACTTCAGGCTGTGAGCAATAGTATCGGTGAGCTGATGGCGCCGGACTCTCAATCGACCATCCGTGCCGTGTTGATGCTTGCCAGAGAGAGCCGCTTGGTCGCCTTTGATCCCCGGTTGTCCGCCTACCTCGAAGATGTCGCGGCGGAGGAGCCCGAGGCGGAAGAGAATGAAGGCAGTGAGGCAGAGGAGGAGGAAGGTCCTTCAAACGAGATCAATTCGATGGCTGCGTTCCTCGCGTGCCCGGCCAATCAACTCCGGCCTTATCAGGCTTACGTCAACGAGGAGTCTCCTTTCTCCACCCAGCAAGGCGTGAAGGGAGCTGAGTTTGATCGCGTGCTTGTCGTGCTCGACGACGACGAAGGCACGCACTTTCAATTCTCCTACGAGAAATACTTTGGGCTGAAGGAGCTTTCAGCGCGGGACAAAAAGACGCTGGAGGAAGGCGGCGAAACCGGCGTCGAGCGAACGAGGCGGCTCTTCTACGTGTGCTGCACACGCGCTCGGCAAGACCTAGTGGTCGTTCTTTTCGTGGCCGATCCCACTGCGGCCATAGCGCATATTCGCGGGCTCGGGCTCTTCCCGGAAGCGGATATCCACTCGCAGGACGCGCTCGCTTAGCTGCCGTCGCGGCTCGATCGGTCGCTTCGCTATTTCCACCACTGTGTTTTTCGGCTCTGATGCAACCGTTGCGCAAATGATCGATTGTGCAACGCTTCATCTGCTACAATCGGGCGACGAGGACATGCAGCAATGGATATCGAAAAGCTTCTCGGCGGATTCGCTAACGTCGCCGCCATCCTTACAGCTCTGGTCGCGGTTCTTGCTTATAGTGCTTTCTTTGGGAGCGGCGTCAGAAGCGCTTGCGTCTGGAGAGCTATTTGCGCGAACAGAAATTATTCGAGTGCGCTGGCCAGCATTCACTACTCCACACCTGGTTGCCACTCTCGGAATGTCTGAAGCCGATATCATGGATGCGTCGTACCGAAGCAATGTTATCAGTCGCAACGTCGCAGTAGATCTCGCGGGAGAGCCCGTTAGGATCGTTCTCGAGTACGAGCCAGACGACTTGGAAAAGGAATTACCCAAGCGGCCTGGTCGCGCACAGTTCTAAAAGGATCGACGCTTCGTGACGTCACTCAGACCATCTGCTTTCAATCTGCGCCTAACGCCTGAAGGCGGACCATTTCTGCATTTCTTCGATCATCGCGAAACAGCAGAAACGGTTGACGTTTACTTCAATGACGTGAACCCCGAGGGGGAGGAACACCAGAGCAGACTGCTCCTCCGGGTGTGTCCCGAAGCTTTAGTGATGTGGCCGATTAACGTGGGGCGGGGTAGCCAAAACTACTTAGAGCCCAAATATGGCTCTCTCACCGAAATCTGGATTCCTCGTTCCACCTCCGGCCCATACCGATTGCCGAAGACGTCCGAAGATGTAGATGAACTTTTAGATCGCCTCCCGGATGGCTTTGAAACAAACTGGCGGCTCGGCTTAGGGCTCCTGTATGAGTTTCGATCGATTTGCCGCTCCATCGCAGGCATTGACGGTATCACCACTCTGGTTGTTCATGGCCAAAGCGGGAAGGGACGCAATTATACGCCCCCCAGAATACGTTCTCGGAATAAAACGGTTTCATGCCCTGAAGCGCGAATTAACCAGGATCGCCAATCGTTTCCGCCGGGAAGCCCGAAACGAGAAGCAGGACCGCATTTACGATGCCCTTTTGCATTCAGCGGATCGCGAACGCTTCCCTCGGAAAGATAGAAAACTCAAGCCGGATGCCATTTCTCAGCTCACTCAGGGATACGCAACTGATGCCGGGATCTCGAAGCGAGATCGGCGCACAGCCGTGCGGCTCGTGCGGCAGAGCGTTGATACTCTGGCGAAAGACGAGCCCCATGCATTGCTGGCGCTAAAGAGCGAGATCGAGCTCGTTACGCTGAAGGGACTGATTGACCGCTTTAACGAAATGCTCACAAAGGAATTGCCCGAATCGAGATGGCAGGCGTTCCTGAGAGATAATCCCTTCATTCTCAGCATGGCGTTTTCCGCGCCGGCAATCATGATCCAGGAAAACGCCTATGTCGGCGGCAAACGCTTCAATGGTAGCAACGGCAAATTTGCCGATTTCCTGATGGCCACGGCTTCGACCGGCAACTTGGCCCTGATCGAAATCAAGCGGCCCCAAACCAACTTGCTAACCCAGAGCGCGTATCGAGGAACTGATGTCTACGGTCCATCGGCAGAACTGAACGGAGCCATATATCAGGTGCTGGACCAACGATTCCGGCTTCATAAAAATTTGCCGCTCTTTAAGGACGAAACTGAACGAAATGACATCCATGCGCATGCGGTGCGATGCATTGTCATCGCCGGAACGTCAGCTCAAGAGACGCATCTGAAAAAGTCTTTTGAGATCATTCGGAATGCCTTTTCCGAAGTCACGATCATCACCTTTGACGAGCTTCGCTCTAGGTTGACTGAGATTCATAACGCGCTGTCGTCTCCTCCTAAGGAGACGGTGGCGAGGCCCTGGAGAGACGACTTCTAACTGTGCTTGTCCCTCTCTTGGGGGCGTACCACCGGTCATACCCGACCGCCCCCGTAACATTTCTCGTTTATCTGCGCTTGCGTTTCGTCCGATTAAAACGTTCTTAAGGAGACACTCTTGTCTTCTAGGGACTGGACACCTATGTCTAGTCTCAAGGGTCACTGGTGACCGGTAGCGCCATCTTGAAAATGGATGCAACCCACTGCATTTATTGGCGAACAGCCAATGTAGAGTGTTTTTAGCATGACGAGCGATATTGAACAACGGCCCGAAGATGGGCAACCTGCGTCTCCGGCAAAAGTGACAAAAAAGGCTTCCGCCGAAAAGTGGGGCCAGGCGGTGATGGACCTCGGCTTCTGTCTTGTTCCGTCGTTGCTCCTGCGAGCACAGCGCCGACTGAATCTCAATCCCACGCAACTCGCTGTGCTTCTTCAGCTTTGCGACTTCTGGTGGGACAAGGAGCGCAAGCCCTATCCGAGCAAGGAAACGCTTGCCCAGCGGCTCAGCTTAAGCGAGCGCCAGGTTCAACGATACATCGCCGAATTAGAGCGGGAAGGGTTTGTTCGGCGAATCGAACGGCGTGCCAGCAACGGCGGCAAGCTGAGCAATACCTATGATCTGAGCGGCCTTGTGAAGCGGCTGCAGGAACTCGAACCGGAATTTCGGGAAGTTGAAGAGGCGAACAAGGCCGCCCGCAAGGCCGTTGCGAAACGCGGATACCGACGTCACCAAGCGACTCCGACGACGAAGGGAGTCGCAGGATGAGAAGGCTCGCCGCAGAACTGATCACCCCAAAAAAAGCTGAGCCCCGGACGCATGCCGAAGGCAGAGGCGGATCCAGGGCTTACGAGGTGCAATATGGGTGATCCTGAGCCAGTAGTCAAGAATGCCTTCCTCCCTCGTGCGCGCCTCAATCGCAAGGCGGCGCACACGCCGCTCGACTATCTTCGCACCTTCCGAAACCGGATCGCCCATCACGAGCCAATATTCGACAGGCACTTGGCAGCCGATTATGCCTCGCTGCAGCAGGTCGCCGGCTGGATCAGCACCGAAACACAATTTTGGATCAACCATTACAGCCGTGTTCCGGCGCTGCTTGCCCAGTCGCCCGATGACCCCGGCCTGACTTTCTGAGACCGGCCTATGTCGCGACTTGCTGCAACACAGATTCCAAAACCCGCCGACGAGCAGGCTTTCGAACGTGCCTCGATCGTGCTTTGGCGTGGCCTCCTCAATGACCCTAACGTGCAACGGAACGGACGTCGTGGGCAGCGGCAGAATGGCGTCGATCTGTTCGGGCTCCGCAACGACGACCCCGCGCACCATGTCGGCATTCAATGCAAGCTGAAAGGCGATGGTCATGTGCTCACAGAGGAAGAAGTCCGCACCGAGGTCCGAAAGGCGCTCACCTTCAAGCCCCCGCTCAGGGAATATTTCATCACCACTACTGCACCTGACGACGTTGCGATGCAGGAGCTCGCGCGTGAACTGACGTTGGAGCTCAGCAAAAGCGGCAACAAGCTTCGCGTGTTTATCTGGGGGTGGAATACGCTCGAGGAGAAGATCAGCGAGGATGATAAGGCTCGGAAGGCATTTGACCCGGGTTTCGGGCCATTCAGCGAGCAGATTTTTGACGAGGCCAAAAAGATTTCCCTGGCGCAGCGCGAAACACGATCCGAACTGAGCGAGGGGTTTTCACGTATCGAGGCTAGGCTTGCGGAGATCACGCACCTTCCATCCCTCCCCGGTGACGGGACAATTACGGCAGGCGTGTTTGAAGCCAATCTCGATGGCGAAATCGACACGTACCGTGACATGGCCGCTAGCGGCAAGCCTCGCACAGCGCTTCCGCTGCTCGAAAAACTCCTCAGTCGCGTGCAGAGCTCCGCATCGGGGCGCATCCTCTTCCGTATCAAGGCAAATATCGGCTCATGCCTGCTTGCACTCGGCGACGATCAGAAGGCAGCGGCGACGCTCGCCGAAGCCTATGAGCACGCGCCCAATGAACCGAAAGCCGTCGCCAACAAGGCCTTTTCACTCCTTTTACAAGGCCAGTGGCAGGAACTACTTTCGTTTGGCACAGCTGCGCTCAAAGAGGATCCGACCAATGAGGGTCTCGCAGGCTGCTTAGTTCAGGCCGCTCGCTTCGATACCTCCATCACCGAACCGCTCGACCTTGTCCCAGAAGTACTCAAAGGCACACCGGCTGTCGCGATTGCCCGAGTCGATTTCATTCGCCGCCGTCGGCCGGCCGGCGAATGGTGGTCCGCCGCAAGAGAGGCCACCGCCACTCATCCGGCCAACCACCATGCCACTCAATTTGCTGCCGAGGCCGATATCGACGAGATCCTGACCCGCGAGAGCTATCAGAGTACTCGTCTCTTCACCTCGGACGATCGGGCACGCCTCGAAGCTGCTGTCAGGACGCTTGTTGCGCAGTGGAACCAGGAACGGAATACAGACGGGGTTCTTCGCGCCGAGGACGCTGCTCTCTGCGGCAATCTCATCGTAGCGCTACATGCGCTCGGCGAGATCCCCCGAGCACTTGAGATTGCGCGCCAGGGATTGTCGCTCGCGCCAGACGATCCGGACATCATCAGCCGAGCGACGTTCGCCGCAATCGAAGCCGGCGACGATGCTCTTGTGGAAGAGCTTCTCACAAAACTCCCGGATGGTCCGGATGCGACCGTTCTGAGGTTCCGCTTCCACTCGTCGCAGGGCAATTGGACAGAGCTGGCGCGCCTTTATGAGGGGGAGGCTCATCACATTCCCGCCGTTGAACAGCTGCTGATCGCGACAGCAGCCGAGATGGCCGCCATCAAGCTCGGCGCCAAGGATGGACGAAAGGAACGAATTGAAGCCCTAGCTATCGAGGCGGCCGCGGATCCGCGTGCCAGCATTGTCGTTGCCGATTTCGCTCGGATGGAGCAGCTTGACGACATCTCTGAACGTGCTTTTCATGCCGCGCTCGGCCTTATCGATGAGAATAGCCACATCGCCGGCAGACTGATGGTTGCCCATCATGCTGCCCGAAGAGGTGATTGGGCGATCGTCGCCGATCTGCTTGACGGTCGGGTAGCAGAGGACCGCGACAGCGAGGAACTACGTCTGCTCGCGCGAGCCTTCGTGAATGATAGCCCGATCCGTCAGCGCGCTGTACGGTTTTTCGACCGCCTCCCGCCGCAGGTTCGCGAGCTGCCGTTCTTTCTGCATGCCGAAGGCGCCCTGCAGTTTAACCGCGGCGCGCTGTCAGAGGCTGAGAATGCCCTGCGTAAGGCTGTTGAGACCCAACCAAATCTCGACAACTACCTCGATCTCATCGCCGTTCTGCGCCGCCGCGATCGGGCCGATGAGGTGAAACCGATACTGGACAGCATCGATCTTACGACCGTGGTCGGCACCTCGGGCCAGAAGATGATTCTGGCCCAGCTGTTGCGTGCAGCAGGAGAAGGAACGAAGGCGCTCGCATATGCCTATGACGTTCTTCAATCAGGGAAGAACGATCCAGATGCCGCCCTCCGCTACCTCGGACTCATAATGATGAGCCCCGACCACGGTCTCATTCCGGCTGTTGAGAGCATCGGAATCGACACCTGGGTTCGGCTCGAGGACGAACACGGCAAGAGTCACGCCTTCGTTATCGAAGATGGGGAGGACCGGCCCGCCGACGGAATTCTCAGCCCAAACCACTCTCTGGCGGCAACCGCCAATGGCCTGAAGGTTGGCGACACGTTCGACATGCCGAGTGCGTTTGGCGAAAGTCGGAAATGGCGCGTAACGGAGATAAAGCACAAGTATTTACACGCGCTCCACGACGTCATGGAGAACTTCGAGAGGAGGTTTCCCGATGCGAAGGGCTTCTATACGATCACGATGGCTGAAGGCGACATCCAGCCAGCGTTGGAACAGGTCCGACGCGCCTCCGAAAGCAACCGTCAAGCCGCTGATCTGTATCTTCTCCAGAACCTTCCGCTGAATATGGTCGCGGCGCATTTGGGCGGCGACACGATAGGTTTTGCCGAATACATCCGCTCGCTCGACTTCGATATCCGCACATGCATTGGCACCGAAACGGAACGGTTGACAGCGACATCTGTCATTGAGCAGCGCCGCGCCGGCGGCGCCGTGCTCGATGCTTATGCCGCTTGGTCCGTCGCCACGATGGAGGCCTTCGACATCTTGCAAAAGGTGTTCGGGACACTCGTCGTTCCTCAATCGGTCATCGATGAACTGCGAGCCCTTAGGGACAAGCACGAGGTCGACGGTCAGCCGTCATTGACGGTTGCCTGGCACAATGGAGAGTTTATTAAGCAGGAACACACGCCAGAAGATATCGCAGTTCGACGCACCTACATCGAGGAGCAGATCGGCAAAATCGAGCAAGCCTGTGAAGTCAGGCCTGCGACTGCCCCGGACAATCCTTCAGAGATCGCATTGACGATCACCGAGGTATTCGACACGCACTCTCTCGATGCCGCCTACCTGGCAGCGGAGGGATATGTACTCGTTTCAGAAGATATGCATTATCGTCAGGTCGCTGAGGCCGCCTGCTCGGCACATGGCGTATGGCTTCACGCTGTGTTCGTGCTCGCCGCGGAGCGAGGCTATATCGACACTCCGCGATACGTTGATTTAACGGTTAAGCTGGCTTGGCGCCGGCATGGTCACCTTGCGCTTCAGGCCGAAGTGCTAATCCACGCTTTAGAGACCGATAGCTCCCCTGATCTCTTGGATTTTCAGGCAATTGCGAACTTCATTGGAACGAAGAATGCCGAGATGAGGTCGCATCTGAAGGTGGCCATAGCATTCCTCAATGCTCTCTGGACGAATGGCGGGCCGAACGATCTGAAAAGAATGCGCGCCACATCCATCCTATGCGAAAAGCTTATCAGATATAGGAATTGGGCCCTAACTCTTGCCTTTATCAAGAGCGGCTCCGTCGATCGTCTCCAAACCTATATCGATGGCTGGATCAAAGGGCATTTTCTGCCACAGGACGAGTTCGCCCGCGCAGAGGTCGAGATAACTGACGTAACGAACCGCATTCGCGCTCAACGCCTTAACGGGGTTGCTCCTAAGGAACCGCGCCCAGGGAAGAGGCGCCGCGCTTAGGCCAGGGGCGAACTGTCTGGTTCCCCGACGTCAAATGACCAGCCTTGCCGCCCTGCCCGCCTTGCGTTCGCCGTCATTATAATAGCTGGCGGCCTGTGTCACCGACTTATGCAGCGACTGTTGCATGGCTTCGGGCAGTGCAATTCCACGGTTAGCCGCCTCGGTCATGTAAACGAACGAGGACCGCGGGGGTTTTCAACAAATAATTGCTGACGCCCAAGTGCTACAATTGTAGGCGAGGGCGAATCGTGGTTCGATCACTTCTAGAAAGAGATGGAGACTTGAATGTCAAAGCCACCCAGTTCGGGAATCCCGGGACACACACCTCCTGGCCCCCCACCCGGCGTGCCGGGACGCCCGGATGGCGTTCCACCCGGCCCGAAGGATCCTCCGCAGCCGCCGGACCGGCCAGTAGGGTGAAATGATCGAACTTCGCCATCTGCAACCGGGCATGGTTCCGCATTGGGAGCATGCTTGGAAGGGTAGGTTCGACTTCGAGTTGCGTGATATCGCCGCTTTCGTCGGGGATACCCTTCGTATCGATGACAAGCAACTGCGAGACGGGATCCTGCGGCTCGAATTCGATTGGCCTCTATCTGACGGCCGCCTATATCCATTACAGGCATCGTTTCCAGACAGCTTTCCATTCGTTCGCCCGCAGGTGGCGCTGCGAGGAGATCCATCCAGCTTTCCGGAAAAGCATTGCTCACCTGCCGATGGAACCCTCTGTCTGCTTGGACGAGATACAGGCCTCTGGTCTGCGGAATGGACCTTGGCCACCCTACTCGAGAAACAGCTTGAAAATGCCTTGAACGGGACAGGCCTCGAAGACCCGCAGGCCGAGCCGATCGAGGTCTGGTGGAATGCTCTAGCGCCTAACTTCGAGGCATTCGTCGAAGGCAGCTATGTGCTGGTCGATTCTGCTTGGCGCCTTGAGGACGCCGAAACAGGAGTCTTGCGGCTTACCTACTCGATCGAGAAGGTGGGAGAGAAAATCAAGTTCCGTGGCGCGGTGGATGAAATCAAAGCCCTAAACGGGACGGTACTTGCGACCAGAGACTTTCCCCTTCCCCCGGACTTGCAAGCCAAGAGTCACACCGCAGCATTTCCTTGGCGACGCACCGGCCGCTTCGCTCCTCCGCCGCCCGGAAGGTGGCGTGACAAGGAGGTGCAGGATCACATCGCTTTCGCTCGGCGCCCCGTCGACAAGACGTCGCCTGCTATTTCCATTTCGGTCACTGTCCAAGCGACCGACCTTAGCTCGGGTATTAAGGGCGACGCATTCCTCTTTCCTCTGCTTTATGGTCCATCGAAATCATTCCGCGATCCAAAGCCGGGCCAGGCAAAGGTCACCAAACCGTCTATTGCGATCATCCCTACTTACCGTGCTGGTGAAATGGACGTGGGCTTCCGCGTCCCTTCTACCAAGATATTGAGGGACAGGACGGTGGCAGTCTTCGGACTGGGAGCGATAGGCGCTCCCGTCGCGATCGAGCTGGCCCGAAGCGGGTGTAACCAGCTCGTCGTCGTCGACCACGACATCGTCGAGCCTGGCAACTCAATTCGCTGGCCATTGGGCAGTACGGCTTGGGGCACCCTGAAAACGACAGCGATCAAACAGCATGTGGAGGCTCAATACCCCTGGGTATCGGTCGAATCCCACCGTCACTTTCTCGGCATGCCCACCGCGGATGAAGGCAACGGCGATCATTCCGTGCTCCCTCCAATCATAGCCAGGTCAGACCTTATAATCGATGCGACAGCATCCCCCGGAATTTCACGGTTGCTCGCCGACTGTTGTAAGAGAGCCGAGAAGCCGCTCATTTCAGTGTTCGGTACCTTGTCCCTAAGAGGAGGCGTCGTCGCCTATTACCACCCGAAATCCGGCTGCCCGACATGCCGCGAGTTCGCCTACCAGAAGGGAGTTATTGAAAAAGCGCCCGGATCTGGGGAAAGCTCTGGTTTAAGGCAGCCACCGGGATGTGCGGAACTGACATTCACCGGCGCTTCGTTCGATCTTCAGGAATTGTCCCTAGAATCGGTGCGGCTTGCAGTGGACGTCCTTTCGCAGCCGGACGAGTTCAACGGGTCCGTAATCCACACTCTTTCTCTGCACGATGGCACTAGACGAGTCCCACCTCTTTGGAGGGTCGATGAACTACAGCCTGCGCCTGAATGCAGATGCAACACGTAGTCTGGCTCCCTAGGGCGGTGCGGGACGAGATGTGTCTCGATGCGGATCGGTGGTACGAAAAAGAAACTGGCGGCACCTTCATGGGATATCGGGCCGAGCCAAATGTCGCCGTCGTCACGGCGATGATCCCAGGCGGCCCGAGCGCAGTCCGTGAGCGGCATAGCTTTCTTCCGGACCTGGGCTGGCAACATGCAGAAATCGCGAGCCACTATGAACAGTCAGGCAGGCTGGACACATATCTCGGCGACTGGCACACGCATCCAGGCGCTGTCTCTGGCAGCCTTAGCTGGAAAGATCGAGCGTGCCTGAAAAGGATCATCAAAACCCCAGCAGCGCGAAATCCTACTCCAATCATGATGCTCATGTGCGGCGATCCAAGAAGCTGGGTGTTGCACTCATGGGTAGCCCGTCTGGGACGTCAGCTTCTCTTTTTCGATCTGCTTTCCGAGGATGAAGCTGCCATTGAAGTATATGACTGACGCTCACTTGAAGCGCCTTCCGATCTTCTGCCCTATTCAGGATTTGGAGCAACTGCTGATGGTATCGACTGAAGACGAGCTGTTGCAGACGTTCCGGGCAGCGACCGAGGAGAAACATGCCGGTTGGGGCGCGCGATCGATTCGGTCGAGGATCGCAGGCGAGCCCAAGTAACGCAAAGCCCTCCCGTTCAAGCTGAGCGAAGTGTTGCCATGGTGGCAAAAGGTCGAAGAGGCGAAAGCTGCCCGTGACAGGAAGAAACAGGATTAACCCGGAGCCCACCCATGTCCGTTACGAACGTCCGCGCTGCTATCGAACGCTTCCTTGCCTATGACAAACCGCAGGTGCTGTGCATCCGGGGCGCATGGGGCACCGGCAAGACCTATACATGGGACGAGGTGCTGAAGAAGACGGCGGCCGATAAGAAGATCAAGGCGAAGAAATACGCCAAAGCGTCGCTGTTCGGCCTGAATTCCATCAAGGAACTGAAGCGGGAAGTCTTCCAGTCAGCCATCGACATCGACCAAATCGGCAAACCGTTCGACATCGAGAACGTCACCAGCGTGGTCGATAACCTGAAGTCGTGGAGCAAGTGGGCCTTGAACAAAGCCAGCTTCGTCCACGAGGATGCGATGACGGCCGCTATTGAGGTGGCGGCGCTGTTCGCGCGTGAACAGCTCATTCTTATCGATGACCTTGAACGCAAGGGCGAAGACCTGCGGAGCGTGGATGTGCTGGGCTATATCTCCCAGCTCCGGGATGACCGGTCATCCAAGGTGGTACTGCTGCTCAATGATGAAGAGCTTGAGGACCAGCCGGAGTTCACGTCCTACCTGGAGAAGGTGGTGGACGTCTATCTGCGCTTTGAGCCGACTTGCGAGGAAATCGCCGGTATTGCGATACAAGAGACGGTTAAGGTTTCGGTGCTGGTCCGCCAGGACGCTATTGCCCTCGGCATCACGAATGTGCGGATCATCCGAAAGATTCATGCGCTGGTGAAGGATTTGGTGCCGTTCATCGATGAGTACGCGGAAATCGTCACCGTCAATGCGGCGGCCGTCATTACGTTGCTGGGATGGAGTCACTTCCAGCCTAAGACGGCTCCGCCGCTCGATTACCTGAAGCGGGTTCACACCTATTCCCCGAAGCAGGACGACGTTGACTTCGATATGAAGTGGCGCGACCTGCTGCTGAAGTACCGCTACACGCACACCAGTGAATTTGACCTGGTGCTGCTGAAGGGTATCGAGAACGGCTATTTCGATAAGGCCGCAATTGAGAAGCACGCAGCCGAGCTGGACCGGGCCGAGGAGAAGAACAAGGCCGAACAGGAAGTGCGAGCAATCTGGGATGAGATGCACTATTCTTTCACGAAGCCGGCACAAGGCATCCTCGATAAATTCTTCGAATGCTACATGCGCAATATCGAATTCATGACGCTTGGCGATATGGCGATTTTCGAACGGCTGTTCCGGGAGTTGGGGGATGACCGCTCAGAACAGCTGGTGGACCGGTACATTGCGGCCAACAAGACGAAGCCGGGCGCTTTTGATTTCGAACGGCTTGAGCGGTTCGGCGATGAGCTGACGGGTCCGGTGAAAGAAAAAATTGCAGTGGCCGAGGCGGAACAGGCACCTAAGGTCAACCCAGACGAGGTGCTTATCGCCCTCGGTACGCGAGGCTACGAGGAGGAGCTGTACGACGTTGCCGCCAAGCTGCCGGTGAGCGAATTCGTCCGCATCCTGAAGTCCTACGAAGGGTCGAAGCTTTCCGACATTATTTCCGGCTTGCGCCAGTATCTGAACACAGGTGGGTTGGACCCGCGCATACATACCATCATGGACAAGGCTGGTCTGGCACTGCGGCAGATCGCAGAGGAAAGCCCGATTAACAAGCGCCGGGCGATGCGGCTGGGCCTTATCCAGCGGCTTGACGCCAAGGAAGCAAAAGCGGCGGGAACTGCAACCAATCAGGAGCAGGCAGGGGTGCAAGCATGAGCGACGAAGCGCCGAGAAGGGTGGGGAATTCACCCTCAAATTCTTGGCCGGATACCCCTCGTCAACTCATTTCGCCTCTGTTGGCAGGAGCTGCATAATGTCCCGCTTTGACATGAATTTTCGGACATCGGCAATGTAGGTCGCATCGAGAGCGTAGACGCTCTTCCGAGCCTGCCCGATCGTCGCTTCGTTCGTCAGGCGGACGAGGCGGCCAGCCGGTTTGGAGCAGAGTCATCGACAAAACTCTGCTTCGTGAAGCCCACGAAAAGATGGTGGGGCCCGATAGGAAGTCCGAAATGTCCATCATCCCGCATCAGCCAGTTGGTCATTACCAGCGGCCGGTCAGAGATCATGAACGGCCGAATCTTATTTCGGGTATCCAATACCCGCCAAATCGCACCCATGAGCAGGCGAAGCAGGTTTTCCCGCTGCATCATATCCGTGGCGAGCATCACGGCTATACGCTCCGGACTTTCTTGTCGCTGCCTTTCAGGTATTCCTCAAGGGTCGCAGGCCATCCCTTCTGCTTCGCCTCTTCATAGCGGGCGAGCAATTCCGTGTCAGGATTGAACCAGTAATCCGAGATGCGGCGCTTAAACTCGGCAATCTGGTCCGGCGTCCGCATCATCAGGGAGAGCAGGAAACGTGCCCAGGCTACACGCAGCTCACCGGTCGGCATGACGCCGGTCAGCAGCTGGTCGCGGGCTTTCGCGGCCGAGGCATCGACCACACCCATGAAAATCTTTTCGACGTTGTGCTTGGTCTCCGCAGTGGCGTCGGGGATGATGTACAGGTCTTCCTCGTACCGTCGAGTTGGTACCGCGCCGCCGCGAGCGGATTTGGTTGGACGGCGGCACCCTCCCAAACTCTTCAAGCCTGTGGTTAGACCCCAACCACGGCCGTAGATAGAACTGCGGGATGTAATGGTGCTTCACGGGCCTACCACGTATTCTTCCCCTTGTTCTGGATGAGCTTTTTCGCCTTTGCCGCCAGCATGGCTTTCTTCTCGTCAATCAGCTCGGCAAGCGCGTCTTCCAGCAGCTCAAAGCAGTCGAGCAAAGCGTCCATGTCGCCCTGCCCTTCATGGCTCCCGTAATTCCCGACATGGCGTAGGGCGTCGAGCGCGTCTTTGTGGCCCGGCTTCATCTTGTCAAATTCGGTGATCCGCTGCGAAAGGTTCAGGTCGTACGGCTTACCCTTCTTATCGAGCTTTTGAGTCGGCACCTGAAAGTGATCCATCAGGCGCTCGACGAAAATACGGAGCCGGTTGGCGCACGCGGCCTTGTCCAGCCAGTAAAGCTCGAAGGCTTTGCGCAGCTGCATGGCGCAGGCGTCCGATAGGTTTTTGGAAACCGGAATGATATGCGGGGCCGGACGAACAAGCATCGGCACAAGCACGCTTTCCCACCATTGCCTGTGAGCGTTCCAGTCTTCAAAGAACTCTGCCACTCGGTTGCCACCGACAGCCACGACCTCTCCACAATGCGCGACATCGCACTTGAGCAGGGCGACGAACCGCTCCATCGTCCAGTCCGGCTCTGATTCCTGAAGCTTCTGCTCTTCCTTGGAATATTCGGTCTCCTCAACATGAGGATAGTCCTTCATCGGATGCAGGAGACCGTTCTGGCAGTGCGGGCAAAGCCATCTCGGAAGCTTGTCAAAACCTATCGCCCACTGCTCGCGGTTCATGCCGTATCCCCCTCAGAACTTGAGGGGACGATTACCGCGAATCCTGATTCCTAACCAGCGGCTGCCCACCCTTCATGCACTGCCAACGCCATTCAGACGCACAGATTCATGATATTTCACCTTGCCTTGGTGCATCCGGCCCGGTCGTGCTCCTTGAGGCCGAGCTCCGCGGCCGCGATGATGCCATTGACGATCGCCAGCAGGCGGGGTGTCGAGCGCGCGATGCCGACGGCGCTCGACCGGGATGGATTTCAGGCCGAGATTGATGGGGGCGAGATGCGAGACCCGCTTGCCGCAGCGCCTCGGCGGCGAGCAGCTGGCCGAGCTAGGGCGCATGCTGCAGGACCTGCAGATCAGTCAGGCGTCGAGCAGCAGGGCGGCGCGCAGCACCGGCGGCAGACCTTCGGTCTCGGTGAGCACGACGCGCCGTTCATCGAGCCTGACATCCTCATCCCAATCGCGATCGTAGACCAGAAGATCTTCTTCGGCCCGAGCGCTCTTGGCGGGGCCGGTCCGCCTCGCCTCTGCGATGACGACCTCCGATCGGGCGAGCAGCGCATCGATGACGCCAATTCGGCGTCGAACGGACTGGCGGTTTGCTCGCAGGCATGCTCCCCTCCCCTCCTCCGACGGGAGATGCTGCATGCCACGCCTACCGGGGACCGTCGGGGCCGAGCGCCCAGCCGAGCGGCTGCGTGGAACGTCGCGGGGGCCGTCAGTTCGTGAGTGGGCGTTCGGATATCATGGTCGGCGTCGTGCAGCGCCAGGCCCTTGAGGTGGACGTCGGATCCCACAGTGAGGCACGGATATCAGCAGGGCATGCTCCACCACCCCGATTAGCCCCGCACCTCATCACTACCATCTACTTGGAAGCGGCATCGATGACGCGTCCTATATCAGCAAGCGGGCGATCGTCTTTCGTTCCGAACTGATCAACCGCACGCCACACGTCCGGGTACTTACTGCGAAGAATGGTCAAAGCAGCTACGCACTGAGCTTCATGTGGCGCCTCTTCGTCAAGCTGCGCTGCCTGTGTAAGAATCTGAGATACGACATCCACGGTGAGAGATTTCGCCTTGGCCAGAACTGCGACGCTTTGCGAGATGGCTTCGTTAGCCGCGGCAATGTGAAGTTTTTCTGCGGCTACTGGGGCGCATAATGTCTCAATACGGGTTCGGATTTCGGTTTCGATCGGATTGGTGTCAAGTCCTTTATACGCAAGAAACGCTGCATGCGCTCTGGTGAACGAGAGTGCTTCCGTAGATTGCGAAAGAAGCGCGTATATGCCGACGCCTCCCAGTATGGTGGTTACGATGCCGACGATCCTGCTAAGGCTCATGCCAAACTCCAATTCGGTCGAAGCCTCACGATACCCGCCAAGGGTTGCAGAATATTCAACGCGCTCGGCCACCAACTGGGCTGCATGACTTTGCTCTCCTCAACTCCGACATTTGGAAATGGCAACCGGAGGCAAATTGGATGGCAGACCGGATCGGCTAAGGGGAGCGTGCATAAGTGAATGCGGGACGCGTTGAGTGGTGCCAGAGGGACTCGGCGCCGACACGCTTTCGCTGAAGGCGTTGCGCGAGCTCATGACGGGTCCTGGCCGATGAGGTCGGGCAGCTTTTCAGTAGAGGTCGCGAACCTGCGCTCTGAGAACGCCGCCCTTCGGGAAGACAATGCGGCGCCGCGGCTGGAAAACACCCGACTTAAGGTCGACAACCAGCTTTTGCGCGACGAGATCGCGCGCCTGCCGCGCCGACCGCGTCTTAGATGACTATTAACCATTTGAATTAACGTGTTCAATTCTACAAACGGAAACTAAATGGCGGATACTTTCCATCACCCGGACGCTTATTTTCATGCGCCATCACTATCGATAGGGACCCCGTATCGATAGTGCGATGTACATCGTTGTTGTACACTTCGCAAACCAATGATAGGGTGGCCATACGCGCCGAACGACGGAGGCCCTGATGCCCCAGACCACGTACAAGATCAGTGAAGCCCGCAAGCATTTCGCCGAGGTGCTCGAACGCGCCAACCAGGGCGAGGAAATCACGATTATGCGCGGCAACGAAGTCTATGCACGCATCGGGCCGGCCGATGGCGGAAAACGCCCCTTCGGCCTCCTTCGCCAGCGCGGTCTGCCTGATGACCTGTTCGACGAGGACGACGCCGAGCAGGCTGCAATCGACGCCGGCGACTGGAATGACGATGTCGGCATCTGGCGGGGCGGACCCGACGGCCGCGAGACCTCCAAATGAAGGTGCTGCTCGACAGCCACGCGGTCTACTGGTGGACAATCGGCAGTGACCGCCTTTCCTTAACGGCACGATCGCTGATTGAGGACAAGGCAAACACCATCCTTGTCAGCGCTGTCTCCTTCTACGAGCTGGACAACAAGATGCGCCTGAAAAAGCTTGATCTCAAACCACAGGAGTTGCTTGCCGCAGTCTCGGCTAGCGGTTTGCAGACCCTTGCCATCACCGATTTGCATGCCGAACTGGCGGCCGCTTTCGAATGGGATCACCGCGATCCGTGGGACCGCATACTCGCCGCACAGGCGCGGCTCGAACATTGCGCGCTTGTTTCAGTCGACGGCGCCTTCGATGCGGTGCTGCATGAACGGGTTTGGTAGCGATGCCGATGAAGATATTCATAGACGTCGAGGAGGCGGCAGAACGGCTGGAAGAGCTGATCGATTTGGCGTGCCGGCAGGACGAAGTCTATGTGTGCCGGGCCGGATGGCCTGTAGCTCAGCTCAGCTCCTTTTCGGGAGGGGATGATTCCCCCTCAGACGAAATCGCAGAGACTGTTCCTGACGCGGCCCACCGCCCGGGCAGCAAACTGGTTGAGGATGGAACAGTCTCTTCGGTCGACGCGGTTTGGATGCTCGCTGCGGAAGGAAAGCCGAGGCGGGAACATGATATGACGTCGGCGCACGATGATCTCTATGACGAAGACAGGCTGCCGCGATGACGATCGTGCCATCGACACCCATTGCCAGCCGCGCCGAAGAACTCGACGCGCTCGACGCCATCCTGCCCTTCGACCGCCGCGACCAGCTCGCCGCGCTGCTGACCGACGACGATGTCGCCACACTCAAACACCTGGCGCAGGAGGGCATGGGCGAGAATACGCTACGGGCGCTGGCCTCCGACCTCGGTTACCTCGAGGCCTGGTGCCGCCTCGCCACCGGTGACCCCCTCCCCTGGCCGGCGCAGGAACCGCTGCTGCTGAAGTTCGTCGCCCATCATCTCTGGGACCCGGTCAAGCGCGCCGAGGACGCGGCCCACGGTATGCCGGCCGACGTCGAGGCGGGACTGCGCGCCGAACGCCTGCTCCGATCCCCCGGACCGCACGCGCCGGGCACGGTCCAACGACGGCTGACCTCCTGGTCGATCCTGACGCGCTGGCGCGGTTTGACCGGCGCCTTCGCCGCACCGTCGCTCAAATCCACCCTGCGCCTCGCGGTGCGCGCCAGCGCCCGGCCGCGCCAGCGCAAGAGCAAGAAGGCGGTGACCGTCGATATCCTGGCAAAGCTGCTGCAGGCCTGTGCTGGCGATCGGCTGGTTGACCTCCGCGATCACGCGCTGCTCCTCACCGCCTTTGCCTCCGGCGGCCGCCGCCGCTCGGAGGTAGCGGCGTTGCGCGTCGAGGACCTGACCGACGAGGAACCGGTCCGCGCGGATCCCTCCGACAAGAACTCCCCTCCCCTGCCCTGTCTGTCGATCCGCCTCGGCCGCACCAAGACGACGACCGCCGATGAGAACGAACATGTGCTGTTGATCGGCCGCCCGGTCACAGCCTTGAAAACTTGGCTGGCTGAAGCGCAAATCAAGGACGGGCCGGTGTTCCGGCGCATCGATCAGTGGGGCAACATCGACCGGCGGGCGCTGACGCCGCAGTCTGTCAATCTGATCCTGAAAGCACGCTGTGAACAGGCCGGCCTTGATTCGGCGCTGTTTTCGGCCCATGGGCTGAGATCCGGCTATCTGACCGAGGCTGCCAACCGCGGCATCCCTCTGCCAGAGGCGATGCAGCAGTCGCTGCACAAGTCGGTGACCCAGGCGGCCAGCTATTACAACAATGCGGAACGAAAGAATGGACGAGCGGCCCGGCTGATCGTCTAAGCGTAACTACGCCCCGAAGAGAGCATCGGCTCGGTTCTCAAACGACCCCTATTCTTCCGGCTCGCTTCCGCCGCCGATCTATCGTGCTCGTCAGCACCCGATGCTGCCCTGCTCCAGGCCTCAGCACGCTGCATCAGCGACGCCATCTCTTCCCTCAAGCGATGCGAGCGTTGCAGGTCGGCGGCGTGCGGCGTTCTGGCGGGGATCGTAGAACACGCCGATCGCCTCGTCGGCTGCCTGTCGTGCCGCCTCCAGTTGTGCTTTCAAGCTCTCCAGCTCGGCCTGGCCTGCGCCGTCGCGTGCGGCCCCGGCAGAACTCAAGTTCGCCGGAGTCGACCTCCTCACCTGTGATCCTTGTTTAGCAGACATCCCCGCAGTATATGTAGAATTCCAGGTGTTTGATGGTTCAGGAAGATGTCGATCGTTGCAGTTAAAGTTCTGTCCACTGTCAACGCCCCTTATGGGACGACCCTTTCGGCTGAGCAACTGGCGTCGAAGATTTCCGATCCTGCCAGCGCAGTCTCTTTCGATCCTTCAGCATTTTCCTTCTTTTCAGAGGTCGACGAAAGTCTTCAGATCTCGTTCCTGGACGAAATGCACGTTGATCCCATGGCCGCCTTCGATCTGGCGCGGAAGTTCTCGGCACTTGCTGGCTATCCCCTCCCTTTGGCGCGGGCGGCGTAGTTGGACGAACACCCGGTCAGCAGATGGAGCGACCTGTTTGAACAGGCTTGCCGCATCATCGAACAAGCAAACTCCGAACTTACTATGATCGACAGTTGGACTTTTGGGGGCGGTACAGCCCTGATGCTCCAGATCGATCACCGTGAGAGTTTCGACGTCGACATTTTCCTAGATGATCCGCAACTTCTGCCATACCTGAATCCGAAGACACAGGGATACGCCCTCGACATCAACCCTGACGGCTATGAGTCCGATGGATCGCGGACATTGAAGATTGTTTTCGAGAACGTTGGCGAAATCGACTTTATCTGTGCCCCTAGCCTGACCGGCAATCCGACGGTGAGAGCGGAGGTGCGCGGACGACACGTTCTGCTCGAGACCCCCGGCGAGATCATCGCCAAGAAGGTTTACTACCGCGGCGCCGCGATGCAGCCCCGCGACATGTTCGACATCGCTTGCGTCATGAAAACTCACGGCGTGGAGTACCTCGATGAGGCCTTAAAGGCCTTCCAGGATAAATGCGAGGCGGCGCTAAAAGTTGCTCGCCAGATGAACCCGCAGTTCGCGGAAACCATCATGACGAGACTTCTGTACCGAGAGAGCTTCTCCGATATTCCGCGCGTGGCTCAGTCAATGACGATTGAACTCCTGGAAACCATCTGCACTGGCGCAAAGACCTAGGCGACGCTACGAAGCCTTACGGTCCGGGGCGCCGTTCGCCCGCAACAACGCCATCAACATTGGCCCAAGCGAGAACTCGCCGCAGGTAGCCTTGCGTGTCAGATTGCGCAAGTAGCCGCCGGCGTTCTCTATGTGCCCTGCCCTTTCGAGGATACAGGCGATAACCGCCGCGGCGTTCTGCGGTCCAAGGATCTCGCAGGCGTCCTGATAGGCGCTGGGGCTGACGCCGAGCATCGATCGGACAACCACCGCAGCCGACATCAGGTCTCGCCAGCTTTCGACATTACCGCTCGGCCCATAGTCGCGGATACCTGGGCATGCCTGCAGCACCATACCAAGCGGAAATGCCTTTATCGGCTCTTTTGTCCGCCGGATAGCTTGGCTCGATTTCGCGCCCTGCTCTTCTCCAGAGCTAGGTTCAAGTTCATTGCTAGATTCGGTATTTGAATTCTGTATGTGACGTTCATTTTGAACAGCATTGCTGCCCATACTTTCGGAATTTTCCTGAATTTCCAGCCGGTTGATGATTTCCTCGCGCAGCATCTCCATTTCTTCAAGGATTTGCTGTAGATCGGCAACTGTCGGCGTGCGGGGGATGCGCCTGGTCAGGCCGAGGAACATCTCCTCGATGTGTCCCCAGTCGCCAGCAGCCCTCTCCTCTACCGCAGCGCTGATAAACTTGCGGACGTCGCGCCGGCAGATCGACAGCGCTTCCTTTGTGATGCGAAACCGCTTACGCTCGGCCGCCACCTGCTGCGCGGTGTGCGCGAGCTCCTCGGCGCGCGCAAGCAGCGGCGCTAGGCTGAAGCCGAACGCCTCTTCGATTCCGCCAGTTTCGTCCTTCCGGGCGTAGCGCTTACCGTTGGCGCTGTCCTTGCGCTGGATCAGGCCAGCGTCGACGAGCGCGGCAAGATGCCGGCGCAGAGTCGTGCCGGCGATGCCGTGTGCGCGGACCGAGAGCTGGTCGTTCGACGGGAATACGACCAGGCCGCGGTCCTCCGAGAGCTCGTTGTCCGGGTAGAAGGTCAACAGCGCATCCAGGACCGCCAGAGCACGGTCCTGGATGCCGAGCACCGCCCTCGCCTCGCAGGCGTCGCGAAACACCTTCCATTTGTCGGCTTTCTTGCCGGCTTTGATTTCGGCCGTCCGCATCTGCCCTTTGATTTGGGCAAGCGTAACCGACCGCCGCCCGAAGGGCGTCGTCACATTTCCAACCTGCATTTCACTTCCGCCTTTAACTAGGCAAAAGAAATCCGCTCACCAAAATCGGTGCCAAAGACTCTTGACTGGGATTCGGGGAAATGCGATTCTCGGTCTGCTAGAACACAGAGAAGGGCTTCCACGACGGCAACGTTTGGGGGCCTTTTTCTTTTGCGGTTAGTCTCCTGTCCGTTTGAATTCTGCGTAAAGCTCATCGAGCTTACCTGTGAGAAACTCCCCGAAGGCGGGCGCTTCGTCGGCTTTAAGCGCCAACGTGTACGTCTTTCCATCGGCCTTGATGCTACCTCTCAGTGCTTTCCCCTCTCGTGGCCTCCATGTTTTTGAGGCCGGCTTTGCTGCCTTTCCGAGTAGCTCGCTCAGCGCCAAATCAAAGCGTTTGTCGCTGTCCGCTCCCGAGAAAGCTTCAGAAGCGAACAAGGCCTCCAGCTTCGGCAACGTTCTCTCGGAGTAAACCTCAGAGAACGCAATCCACTTTCTCCGCCCATATGCGGGGGTATTACCGATCTGCTTAATGACGGGCGCTGGAATGGACGACGCAACCGAAATCATCTTCGAGAGTTCGGTCTTGTCCGTTGTGAGTGCCTTCATGATTACGGCGCGCTTGAAGCCACGCTCTTCGAGAGTATGCGCGAAGGTGGCTTTTTCGATGTAAGTCAGGTTGCTGCGAGCGGTGTTTTCCACGCCTTGCGCGACAACCAACTCCTCGTCGGCAATCTCCTTCACGACGGCCTTCACACGAACCTTCAGGAGGCGAGCCGCCCTAAGCCGACGATGACCGTAGGCTACCTGGTAGCGATCTTCCCGCTCCGGATGTGGGCGGACCAGAATTGGAACCTCCTGGCCGCTCTCTGCAATCGATTGCACAAAAGGATCATCTTCCGTAAGCGCGAGGTCCCCGATCCTATCTCGCACAAAGGAATCGTCGATGAGCTCTGGGTCGAGATCCTGAACGCGAAGCCCGGCGATCAAGGCTTCCTGCATCGCCCTCGCCTCTTCCTCCATCTTGCCCAGCGTCAAAGCCATTGAGCGGACCGGGCCTGCAGGGCCGCGTTCCGCTTCCTTCTCCTCTTCGAAGTTGGCCATGGCCAACTCTTCGACAGCGTCACCGAAAATGCCCTTAAGAGTGCTCCTTCTGCTCATACACGTCCCCATGTTTTGTGAACCTCGGCGAGAACTTCGCCGTTGGCCGCATTCACGGATTCCAGAGCCCGGTCATAAGTCGACTTGCGAACCTGGCCTTTCTCAATTTCATAAAGCGTCTGTTTGGTCAGCCCTGCGTCCGCAATTGACGTTGACTTAAGAACAGTGGCCGTCAGCACATCCGTGCCGAACAGGCTGCGCAGAAGCCCGACGATCTGCGACTGCGGCGCATCGAATGGCTCGTGCCGAGTTACTACATACTTGATGAAGTCGTGCTGAAGGTCGCCGCCTGCCTTCCTGACTACCGAAAGCAGGTCTGATGTCATGAGCAGAAACTGAGACATCGAAGCGACGTCGACCATTTGAGGGTGAATTGTGATGAGAAGAGAGGTGGCGGCGCAGACCGCGCCCAGCGTCAGGTAACCGAGCTGCGGCGGGCAATCTATAACCACCAGGTCGTAATCCTGTTCAACCTCCGCAATCGCCGCTCCCACGCGCTTAAAGAACACTTCGCCATTTCGTGAGCGCTCGTTCAACGCCCGCGGAGTATCATGCTCGTACTCCATAAGCTCAAGATTTCCGGGCACGAGGTCGAGGCCGTCGAAATAGGTCTTTCTGATGATCTCCTTCAGTGGCCGCCGCTTCTCGTCGTACCTAATCGCTCCATAAAGCGTCTCGCCGTCGTCGACATCAAACTCCGGCTGCACCCCAAGCATGGACGTCAACGAGGCTTGCGGATCGAGATCGACCGCCAGCACCCGATAACCGGCCAGGGCAAGATATTGAGCCAGGTATAAGGTAGTCGTGGTCTTTGCAGATCCACCCTTGAAATTCGTAACCGCAATCGTCTGAAGCTTCTCAACCGGCCGCCTTCGCGGGAGATAGGTGAGGGCGTCCTTCGGCTTTATCGATGCCATGTGGTGGCGCAGCTCGTTTATTTGAGCAAGGGTGTAGGATCGCCTGCCGTTTGACGAGACCTCCGGTGTCGGGCCCTTGCCATCGATCGAGAGCTGGCGGAGATAGCCGTCTGAGACACCTACCATCTGGGCAGCTTCACCAGATGTAAACGTTCTGAGTGTCTTCTGCGATAGCGGCGGAAACAAACGCTCACGCAGAAGCTTCAGCTGCCTGGAAAGCTGTTTCGCGTGCCGCTCAATGCGGACATCTGTCGTTGAGACGTTTTGAACATTCACGTGAGGTATTTCCTTCCGATGCGCTTTCTATGCGTCTTTCCCGTAAAAAGCGTATTGAAAGATGCCATGATTCGGAAATCTCGGCAACGAGCCGTTTACATAGCCAGCAAAAACTCAAAAAAGTTGGCCATGGCCAACTCGAATCGATCGACAATGCCTGCCGCAGTAGCGGCAAGATCCACAGACACCTTCCGTTCAAGCGCGAAACTAACCTAAGGTCCGGCCAATCACTGCGAGGGCGCCCTTTGCAGTCCGTGCAGATAGTCGGCTGCTGTCTGAGCCTTGGCGGCCGCCGTGATGATCGCGCGCTTGTCGTTCTTTAGCACCTCGAGCCAGCTTTCCAGGTAGGTCGCGGTGTTGTCGCGAGGATCGTGGGCCACTCCAAGATCAGCGCAGAGGAACGAAGCGGAGAGCTCGGCTACCAGCTCCTCAATCGCGCAGCTTTCACTGCCGAATCGGCCGCTCAAGTCACGGTCCAGGCGATGCTTTGCGCCTGACCAATGCGACTTATGCCGATATCGGCATAATGGCCATTATGCCGTAAGCCGGATTATGCCGCATGGCCGATTATCAAGGCGGCGGCGCCTCCATTCGGCCATGCGGCGGTTCGGCATAATCAGAGCGATTCAAGGAACACAAGCAGTTCGTCGTTGGGACGATACCGCCCAGGATGGGCTTCTGGTCTGGCGACCTGAGAGAGCGCCTTTTCCTTGAGCCGCATGTCGGCGTGGATATAGATCTGGGTCGTCTCCACGGATTCATGCCCAAGCCAGAGCGCGATCACGGATTGGTCTACTCCGTGATGAAGCAGTTCCATCGCCGTGCTGTGCCGCAAAGTATGCGGCGTAACACGTTTGCTTGCGAGGCTTGGACACGTTCGGGATGCCGTGAGGCAGTGCTTGCGCACCAGATGTTCAAGCGCATCACGACTGAGCCGCTCGCCCCGGATCGAGGGGAACAGGGGACTATCGCTGTCACGTCGCTCCCCAATCCAGCCCTGGATCAGTTTTGCCGTGTCGCGGCGAAGTGGAGTGCTGCGTTCTTTTCGCCCCTTGCCGACGCAACGGATGTGGGCGCCTGCGCCAAGGACCACGTCCTTGCAGCGCAGACTGATCAGCTCGGATGCCCGCAATCCGGTCTGAAGCGCAAGCAAGAGCAGGGCGTGATCACGCCGCCCCACCCACGTTGTTCGATCCGGCGCGACCAGCAGCGCGGCTATCTCCTGTGCGTCGAGGAACGTCACGCTACGCTTCACGTATCGCTTGCTTGGCATCGAGAGAATGCGCTGGCAATGGAGAAGCCAGGTCGGATCGGTCATCGCGACGTATCGGAAGAATGAACGGATCGCAGCAAGGCGCGCATTGCGAGTTCGAGCCGTGTTACCACGCGTCGTTTCAACGTGGCTCAGGAAGTCGGCGACAAGATCGGCGTCGAGATCTTCGATCGTAAGCTTCGTGGGCGGCTTCCCACACCGTGAACCAGCGTAACGGATCAACAACCGGAATGTGTCCCGGTAGCCGGCGATGGTGTGCTGGCTTGCCTCCATTTGTGTGCAGAGCCGGTCAGTGAAGAAGCGCTGGATTAGCGCAGGGAAGTTGGTCGCCTTCATTGCTCCCCCTCCGCCGCGCTCGTTATCCGAGCGGCAGCTAATTCCAGCAATTCCGGGACCGCTTCCAGGTACCAATAGGTATCGGTCGGGCTCGCGTGACCGAGCCAGGTCGTGAGTTTGATCATCTCGCGGCCCACATCGTGGCCGGATCGATACCAGTTTAGCATCGTCCGAACCGCGAAGGTGTGGCGAAGGTCGTGGATGCGCGGCCCGCGTCCATGGCGCTTGTAATCCTGCCTGGGCCTCAAACCGATCTGCTGGCAGACCAGCGCGAAGTTGTAGCGTGCGCCGCAATCGCCGAGACGATGGCCCTTACACGCGACAAATAGGGCCTCCGATCTGCGCCCCAATAGCCGGTCCCGCTCACGCCCATAGCTTTCCAGTTTTTGCGCTACAGTTGGATCCAGCGGCAATAGTCGTTCCTTGCCGAGTTTTCCGAAGCGAACACGAAGGACGCCGGTTTCAATATCAAGATCGGTCTGGTCGAGACGCAGGGCTTCATTGATCCGAAGTCCCGTCACGGCGATCAGGCCGAAGAGCGTCGAGCAGGTCAAGCCGCGCATGCCGTAAACCGATGGCAACGATCGGGCATGCTCGATAATCGCAATGATTTCGGCGTCGCTGTAAATGTGTGGATGTACCCGTTGAACATGACCAGGCACCAACCCTTGGGGCGGCACCTCGTGCCGCGGATCCGTCCCGTGCAGCCAGGCGGCAAATTGACGAGCCACCCGGAAGCGAGCGCCCCGTGTTCCGGCACTGGCGGAGGGGAGGCTCTCCAGCCAACGCATGATCAATCTGGTGTCGATGTCCTCCGCGCCATCGTTGTCGACAAAGGCGGCGAAGCGACGCAAAATGCGTTCGTCCGTACTCAGATCGGCGCCCAGCCGTCTTCTGATGCTCAGGTAGCGGTCCTGTTCGGCAAGGAGGCTCATCGTGCTACCTCCGCGATCGGCCAAGGCTGGGCGATGGAGCGCAATCCATCCGTATCGAGTTTCGCATAGATCATCGTTGTTGCACGCGATCGATGCCGCAGCAGACCCCGATCTCCTCCAGCGAAGCACCGGACCGAACCAGATTTGTCGCAAGGCTGTGACGCAGAACATGCGATCCGACATAGGGTGTCGGCGGCTTCACTCCGGTCGCCGCGAACGCTTCCCGCAAAATCGAGTTGATGATTTGGCTATCCTTGAACGGACGGTTCGGCGCCCGATGGCTCACTAACAGCGTGCGGATTGTCGTTGAAGTCCGCTCCTCGCGCAAATACCTGCTGATGGCTTCGCCAACGTCCGACGGGATTGGCAGCCGGTCATGACGTTTTCCCTTTCCGCGAACCAGAAGCTCGCCGGCCCGCCAGTCGATGTCATCGAGTTGGACCGCCATGACCTCGGGCGCGCGCATGCCGAGCCTCGCCATCAACAGCAACATGGCGTAGTCGCGGGCGCCTCGCCGCGGATTGGTTGCGACAGATGCCAGCACAGCCTCCACTTCATCGGGCGACAGATATCGCGGAAGCCTCGCCCCCCAGGGCTTGTGTACCCTAGGTACGCAGAGTGAGAGGTTCGTGGGGATGAGCCCCTGAGCGAACAGATACTGGAAGAAGCTGCGCAAGTGCGAGGATAACGTCTTGTCTCGGTAGGGCGTCTTGCGTCCGATAACATGCTCCATGAACGCCACGACATCGCGAGCGTTCAAGATCGCGAGATCGAGCATCTGGTCCCCGAAGCGGTGAGCGAGGAAGCGAGCCGCGAATCCCAGCACATGTTTGACGGACCGTGGGCTGAGGCCGCGTTGCCGCTCGAGGTAGGTTTCGAGGTCGCCCAGGAGCTCTTGGCGTTCGGCTTGAGCAGCAGTGAGCGACGGGCGTGTCGCCACGCCTATTTCAATCAGATGCTCGACGAACAGCCCGGCAAGATTGGCAACCTTGATCTGGGCTTTGGGTGTCGTTGGCAATCGCCGTCCTAATTCGACGGCAATATCTGCCGTCAGTGCCGAAGGCGCGATGCCTTCCACATCCAGCAATCGGCCAAAGCACCGGAGGTGATAGCGATAATTCTCCAGCGTCGCGGGCTTATAATTCCTCGCGGAAAAACTTTGCTCGAATGACGCTAAGTACGGGTCAAGGCAGGTGGCTTTGTCGAATATTCTCATTTCAGTGCTCCTTGTTGTCGGAGCACGAAGCTTCATTGTTTCCGTCTCTATGTAACTACTGGTCGGCTCCCGCCTTGGTGACCGTACAAACTAGCCAAAGACCACCTATTTGGTCATCGAACCTTACACTTCAATGGGCGCGCGCAGTGCGCGATAGCTTTTGGTGCCTGTCGAGAATTTCGATGTTGAGGAAGTTGATGTTTGACAGATCATTATTGCTATTTCAAATATGGATTTATCACGCGTAGGATAGATCGATGATTACCGCCGCCCAAATGCGTGCCGCACGTGCGCTTCTCGGCATCGACCAAAAGACCCTGGCCGAGCTGTCCGGACTTTCCATTCCGACGATCCAACGGATGGAATCGAGCAGTGGCAATGTTCGGGGCGTGGTAGAGAGCTTGACCAGGGTAATCACGGCACTTGAACTCGCGGGCATCGAACTGATCGGTGAGGGGGCTGCCAGTCCGGCGGGAGGTCGCGGCGTTCGATTGAAGTCCTCATCCACGACATCCTGAATCAATCCGCGACGGCGACCGCCGACGATAAGCCGACGATCCCGCCGCTTCCTACTCAAGGTGCGGCAACAAGTGAAAGTATCGACAGACAGACAGAGCGAAGCGCCGGGCTTTGCTGAACTCTACACTCCAAAATTTCTTACAATCCTGCGCGAAGGCTACGGATTGCCCCACTTGCGCGCCGATGCAATAGCGGGACTTACCGTCGCCATCGTAGCGTTGCCACTGTCGATGGCCATCGCCATTGCCTCGGGCGCAACGCCCGCGCAGGGGCTATATTCGGCAATCGTCGGTGGGTTCTTCGTCTCATTGTTCGGAGGATCGCGATTTCAGATAGGCGGCCCGGCCGGGGCCTTTATCGTGTTGGTCGCCGCAACAGTCGCTCAACACGGCATGGATGGCTTAATCCTGGCAACCTTCCTTTCAGGTTTGATGCTCACCGCAGTTGGCCTCCTGCGGTTCGGAACATTCATAAAGTTCATTCCCTTCCCGGTAACGGTGGGCTTTACGGCAGGGATTGCCGTGATCATCTTTGCCAGCCAGATCAAGGACCTTTTCGGTCTGACTTTGGACCATGAACCAGGAGAGCTCCTTCAGAAGCTCCCAGTGCTGTGGGGAGCAAAGGACAGCGTTGCGTCTGGCGCGGTCGGGATCTCTATCACTACCATTGCGGTCATTCTCGGATTACGCCGCTGGCGACCGCGCTGGCCGGGGATGCTGATCGCTGTTGCCCTGAGCTCAACCGCAACAGCATTGCTTGCCCTGCCTGTCGAGACGATTGGAACCAAGTTTGGCGGAATCCCCTCTGCACTGCCTTTCCCGCAACTGCCTGATCTCTCGATGGACAGGATTGTAGCGGTTCTGCCAGCCGCACTGTCCTTCACCTTGCTAGGGTCCATAGAATCGCTGCTATCAGCCGTAGTTGCGGATGGCATGACTGGTCGACGACACCGTTCCAACTGCGAGCTTGTTGCTCAGGGTGCGGCAAATATCGGTGCCTCGCTGTTCGGCGGCTTCTGTGTGACGGGCACCATTGCCCGTACCGCTACCAACATACGCGCTGGAGCGCACGGGCCAGTCGCCGGAATGTTGCATTCAGCATTTCTTCTTATTTTCATGGTGATCGCGGCACCGCTCGCTGCATATATCCCATTAGCAGCTCTGGCGGGCGTGCTGGCAGTCGTTGCCTGGAACATGATCGAAAAGCCTGCAATCGCGATCTTGCTGCGCTCGGGTTGGGGCGAAGCAACCGTATTGGGGGCGACATTCTTCCTGACAGTATTCCGGGATTTGAGTGAGGCGATTGTCGTTGGGTTCGCTCTTGGCTCAGTGCTCTTTATTCACCGTATGAGCCGAACAACCGCAGTCACCACCCATGTACCGTTCGTGGCGCGCGACGAAGCCGATGACGCCCATCCACGCAAAGCCTACAATGAATCTGCTGCTGCGAACCCCGATGTTGTCGTCTACCGGATAACCGGTGCTCTCTTCTTCGGCGCGACAGCATCAATCGGCTCTGTTCTCGACCGCATTCAGGACAACCAAAAGGCACTGGTCGTCGATTTCTCCGCGGTGCCGTTTCTGGACTCGACCGGCGCCAACATGATCGAGGGCCTAGCGCACAAGGCTCACAAGCATGGTGTGACCCTGTGGCTCACCGGAACCACTCGCGATATCCGGCGTGTCTTGCTGAAGCATGAAATAAAGAGGCCACTGGTACGTTACGCGGCCACAGTCGAAGCTGCCATATCAGCTTTGCAACGCGCGCGTACAACCTTGAGGGCAGGACCAACACAAGCAGCATGATCAGAACCCCCTCTCTACGAACTGCTCGCCTTCCTCGAAAAGCTCTGATTATGCCGAACTGCCACATGGCCAGAAGCAGGCACAACAGCCGCCAAACTTGGCCATGCGGCATAATCCGGCGTACGGCATAATGCGACATCTCGTGAAGCAAGGTCGAATAAAGGTGTACCTCGTCGATGAAGCGTGCCCGGTCAGGCATGAGAATGTCGTCCGGGGCGGGACGATAGCAGGCGGTCGTGCCGCCGTAGGTGACAGCCGCGCCGGTGTTGCGGACGAACGTCTCGACAGTCCCAAGATGCGGAACTGCCACTGCCGGCAGCTCCACGACCGGTAGATAGAACCGGTCTGGAAGGTTCTCGATTTGCTCGATGTTGAAGGCGGGGTAGCCCTTGAGATAGGGGATTGCGCGTTCGTCGTCATCTTCGCGCTCCTTGGGGGTGAAGGTGCCGTATTTGACGACGAGGGAACCTTTCTCGCCCTTTCGTACCTGGCCGCCGAGATCCTGAGCTTGGCGGTAGATCATCCAGGTGTTTTCCTCGTAGCCGGCGAGCTCGCTTGCGAGCCACAGCATCAGGACATTGATCCCGCGATAGGCTTCGCCGGTGGCGCGGCGCGGAACGAGGGAGCCGCGGCTGTTTCCGCGCCGGGGCCGGATCCACGGCTTTGTTCCGGCTTCAAGCTGCTCGATGATGGCATCGGTGATGCGCTGATAGGCGTCCTCGATGCTCTGCATTGCCGTCTCGTTCCGTTGGTTGACGGCAAAAAAAACGGAGATAGCTGAAGCGAGCCCATGCACCCGAAGGGCCGCAACAGAGTGGAGGACCGCGCCAGCGTTGCGTGGGGGAGGGGCTATCGTAGCTTGTCCGTCAAATCACCGAACGGAAAGGAGACGGCGCAGAGCACCGGCGCCTCCTGCTCACGGATACCTCTTGCAGCTTTACAAACCAGGCCGGTTACCGGCCCACGATCGTCGTCGTCGCGCTCATGGCTGCGCTGTGCCGCCATCTGCACCTCCTGGGCCGGCTGCTCTCGCCTCACTCGGGAAAAGTCCGACCGGGCAGTGAAGGTGATCTCCTCGTCGTCTGGCAACGTCTCCGGCAGGTCCGCCCGATCGGCGACGACAATCCCTTGATCGGTCACAAGGCTGGCAACGCGATTGTCGTGGCGGAGAATCTGGCCGGTGATTTCTTCTCCGGAGCGGGCAGTGCAAACATGATGGTGCAGAGGCTCTTCGCCGACCTCCCGCAAGTCTTCGAATGCGGTTCGAATGGCCTCCCGACAGCGCGCGTTCATCGCGTCCTCAATCGCATGCTTCATTGCGGGACTGGACGGGTCGTTCGTAGTCTCGATCGACGCCTCGATCATGCGCGGCTTGGAATTACAGAGAAGTCGATCTCGTGCCGTAATGGCGGCCCAGCTCGGAAACAAACGCTTCCTGGGCACGTCCGTTCCCTCTCTGAATGGATGCACATAGTTCAACTCTGAGAGGACTTTCCCAGCGCGCTCAGCATTGCGAAGGCCTGCTGATCTCGGATCGGCTTCAGCGCCTCGTCCAGACCCATTTCTATGCGCGAGTCGGGAAGGAAGGACGTGCCGCCTCCCTTAGAGAGGCCGCCGATCGGCTCTACGCGCTGCCCCTCAACAATCGGACTTTCGTTGCGCGTATGACCGGCGCATTCATAGACATCCTGAAAAATGTAGCCGTGAATCGCCTTCAGGTGAGCTTTGTCGAAGTTGCCTTTCGGGCCGTCGCCTTCAGCAATTTCCGCCATCCGCACCGCGGTCGCGCGATACTCTTTCACGCGCAGCTCGGAATGGGTTTCAATTCCCCATCTGTTTTTCAGAACGTTCGTCCGGTCCGGATCGTCCGACGTGTTGGGATAGGTGTAGGAACCTTTGGGGCGCTCATCAGCCATGGCGAAGCTCAACAAAAAGCCGCCAGCTCTAAGCAGGCGGCCTTCTGCTCTTGAAGGTTGATCGGGAGGTTATCTGACAGGCGGCTCGATCATGAGCTGGCGGTATTCCTCGCGGGTGATGTCGCCGGCGACATACCGCGCGGTCGCCTCCTCGAGGGCAGGATCGTGAACGTAGCCCTGCCGGATATTGGCAGCGCGCGCCTGCTCAGCGGCCTTGCGCCGCTTCTCGATAGCTTCCGGGGAACGATCCGGACGGCGGGGATGAACGTTCATCGGCAAATCTCCAGTTACGGACCACCCTAGCAGGAAAAATGCTGAAAATCCAGCGCTTTGCCGGATTCTCCGGCCTTTCGCACGTGGCGCCCGGCTGCTCGCCGGGCGCTGTGAGCGGATTAATCGCGGGGTTCCCATTCGATGATCGCCTGCAGGGAGGCATCGTCCTGGCCGGGGAACCGGCCGAGATTGGCGTTGTATCGGAGCTTGCGGATCGAGAGGGTGTAGTACGGCTTGCCGTCTTGGTTCTCTTTCTTCCAGATGCCGCCGACCTCGATGTCATGGCCGCGCGGTGACTTGGCGTAGACGCGGTGTGTCGGGGCCCTTTCATTGTCGGACTCGAACGGCACGACCTTGATGTCCATGTCGCGGTCGATAGTGGAGATGAGGCCGGCGCCCTTTGCGGTGTCGAGGTTGTCGCCGTCGAACTGGATGTAGTTGGTGATGTTCATGTCTTTCACTCCTCTTTGGTGGTTGCGATGATCGTTCCAAGGCACGGCGGAAAGCGGTGCGCACCGTAGGCCGGAGCGTGAGCGGAGGAGGCGAGAGGACGCAAAAAATTTGCTTCGCGAGGAAGCCCAAGGCGGGGACATTTTTGTGGCGTCCGCTTTGCGTAAACCGCGTCGACGTGCGAACGAGCGTCAAAAGCAACCGCCCTGGAGGGTGCCTTGAACCGTTTTGGCAACGTTTCCCCGTTTGTCAGCGACGTAACAACCGCACAGTTTGCAGCAATATTATCCAATGACGCGGCCTGATCAATAGGTTTTGCGGCGATTCCGACACGACACTGAAGCAATAAGCTTTGTACGCCCTCGGCACCACTGCTCCGTATTGGCTATTTCGCGGTCACGGTATCCGGGAGGATTTCGAACGGCGGTATTCGTGCGGGCTTTCGATCTCCGCGGACCACATGCCAAAGCCGCTATCTCGGGCGCGGTTCTCGGCCTGTCCGTACTCGACCTCGCTGATCGAGTGGGTCGCCGGCAGATACCTTAGCATTGCCTCCGCCAGTCCTGCCTTCGCCATCGCAAGGCCGATATCGACGTCCCCAAAAGCACTGGCCCACCAGGCGACGATACTGATCCCGATCGATGATGTTGCAGCGAACATGCTGGCCGTCGACCATCTTTCCCGGATAGCTGGGCTGCGACGCCACAGCGCCATAACTTCCCGTCTTTCAATCCGGTCTGGTCGACGGCTTGAAGGGCTTCCCCGAGGCCATCACCGCCGTCTTTCCCCAAACAATCGTCCAGACCTGCATCGTCCACCTGATCCGGCACTCGTTGGAGTTCGTATCCTATAAGGATAGAAGGACCGTTGTGCCGGCGTTGAGAGCCATCTACCGCGCCCGAGATGCCGAGGCGGGCCTGAAGGCGCTGGAGGCCTTCGAGGAAGGGTACTGGGGCCAGAAATATCCCGCTATCGCTCAAAGCTGGCGGCGCAACTGGGAACACGTCGTTCCCTTCTTCGCCTTCCCCGAAGGGGTCCGCCGCATCATCTACACGACGAACGCAATAGAGGCCCTCAACTCGAAGCTTCGGCGAGCTGTGCGTTCCCGCGGGCATTTCCCTGGTGACGAAGCCGCGATGAAGCTGTTATATCTCGTTCTTAACAACGCGGCCGAGCAATGGAAACGGGCGCCGCGGGAATGGGTCGAGGCAAAGACACAGTTCGCCGTCATCTTTGGCGAGCGGTTCTTCAACTGATGAAACCGGCCCACCGCACAGAATTCCTGACAGTCCCTCTGTTCGGCTGCAGCCGCTAGCAGTTCATCCATCATGCTGCGGATCTGACTATCTGATAGGTCTACGCCGGCCGCATCGAAATCGGTGCGCACCTTGCGGAACACATCGTTGTCTCCCGCCTGTTCGAAGTCGGCCTGCACCACTTCCTTCGCATAGGCGTCCGCATTCCGACCCGGCTTTGCCGCGCTTTTCGCCGGCCCCACAGGCCGAACAATTAATTGCGGTGGGCCATGGCCTTGAACTTGGTTTCCTCGTCCATCGCAAACTTCTTTCGAAGCCTTCCTGACGATCTCTTATGTTGCTCACGGCTTATCCTCCGCTTTTTCTTTCGCTGGTATAGCATGGCGCGGGCCGCTTCAGATGTTTGCTCGGGAAATTATATCATGCTATGATATAACAAACTGGAGGAGGAGAGACATGACCGAAACGAGTGACAGGGGTTGGGCGGCGTACCAACCTTCCAAGACTGTATGGTTCTGGTCGGTCGTCGGCTCATCGATACTGACTATGGTCGTCGGTTTCACATGGGGTGGTTGGACGACAGCAGGGCGTGCCGGAACCATGGCCGATCTCGCGGTCCGGCAGGCTCGGGCAGAGCTCATTTCAAACGTTTGCGTGCACAATTTCGTGTCCGCCCCCAACGCGGCACAAAACCTTGTGGAACTCAAGTCGAAGTCCAGCTGGGAGCAAGACAATTTCATCGAGGAGGGAGGCTGGGCGGCCGTTTCTGGTCTGTCGAAGCCCGTTCCGGATGCGGCCGATACCTGTGCCGATGCCCTTGTAAACCTGGAGGAACTTCCATCGCTCTCGGGAGCCGAGACGAGCGGCTGAACGGAGTGTTTGGACCGAGGTCAGCTGCTACGGCTGGGGCGAGGGAAAGGGCCGCCTGAAATGATTTCAGGCGGCCCTTTCGGCATTGTACAAGTGGAGGATGCCGAGCGTGTTGCATGACGAGAGAACGCCGAAGTCCTCCTAGTCAGACGTACTGTTGGACGTGCGAAAAACGCTCACAGAGCTCGTTTTCGGAGCAATCGGTACCCCAGATCGTGAAAGACCCTCGCATTGACAGCATTTGGCGATATAGTCCGCGAGCGCGGCACCTTGCGGCATTCGCCGTTCAGGCGCGCTCGCGAACCTCCTCCCTCCTGAGGTTCAATCAGCATATGTCATGACGTGATATAAATAAAGGATGTTACGAATGGCTTCCGGCGCAGGTTCTAGGTCCCGCACACAGTTGCCTGAGATTGCCAATGAGGAGGCGCTTGACCCGGGAGTGTTCGAGGGTCTCGCGGGAGTCAGGCTGGCCATGCGTCGCTTCCTCTCCTTCAGCGAGGCGGTTCTTTCCGAGGCGGGGGTGACTTCGCAACAATATCAAGCACTGCTGGTGCTCAAAGTTGCTCCCCAAAGCCGAATCATGCTCCGGCAACTCGCAGAAGAGATGCTGATACAGCATCACGGCGCCGTTCAACTCGTTGACAGGCTTGTGGCGGCTGGCCTGGCGTTGCGAATCCCAGCGGCCGACGACAAACGCCGCGTCCTGGTCACCCTCACCGAGTACGGCGAACGGGTTTTGAACTTCCTTGCTAAAAGACATCTGGGCGCGATGCTCGATAACGAGCCGTTGCTGATTGAATCTCTTTCGCGCCTGCGCGCGTTGGCTCGGACCGGCTAAGTCGCAGTTCGGCCGGTTGGCCGCGTGACGGTGGAAAGGCCAACAGCCGAATACAAGATCGTGACTGGAACTGCCATACTAACCGATCCGGATCACCGACTCGGAGATGAATTCGAACTCGGGTATCGCGAGGTTCTCCGGAGCGGGCCCCTTACGGATGCGACCCGCCGTGTCGTAGTGCGATCCGTGACAAGGACAAAACCAGCCGCCGAAATCGCCCGCCTGGCCCAGAGGAACGCATCCCAAGTGCGTGCAAACACCGATCATCACCAGCCAGTTCTCCTTCCCGTCGCCGGCCGAGCGGTTTGCATCGGTAGCTGGTTGATCGCCTTCCAAATTGGCATTCCGTGCCAATGGGTCCTTCAGCGCATCGAGCGCGGTCGTTCTAGCCGCCTCTATCTCCTGCGCGGTCCGGTTGCGAATGAAGACCGGGCGGCCGCGCCATTTCACGGCCAGTGACATGCCCGCCACACCGACGACAGGTCTATTTCGATGGACGCCAACGCCCGAGTTGACGCGTCCGGCCGCATTTGATCAATGAACGGCCAAGAAAAGGCGCCGAGCCCCGCGGCGCCTGCCATAGCCGTCGCGATATAGAGATAGTCCCGTCTTGTCGGCTCGACTGCCTCGTCCATAGAAATGTCTTTCCGCCCCGATTGCGCGCTTGGCCCTGAATATTCGTACCTGTTTCAAGGGCATTCTGACTCTGCGAAGCCGCGCGACTGGCGACGAATAGACGCCGCCAGTGCGATTATGATCATTGCTTATTGCTGTTGCGTTTTATCAGGGGTACTGCCAGTGGTCTGCCCCATATCCGCCGGCGGATCTATAAGCATCAGCACCCTGTTGCCCTGCTCAGTTTCGGCCCTGACTAGATAGGTCGCGTCCAGGATTTGCACCTGCTTGAAGCCGGCTTTGGAGAGGTCGTCCTTCAGCTTCTGAGCGTTGGCAGGCGAGGTTTGGCCGGTTCCGCTTTGCGCCTGCGTATCGCTCGACTGAGCGAATGCGGGAAGCGCGAAAGCGGTCATGGCGAGAGAGAGCATTAAGGCTTTCATTTGCATTCTCCTTGTTTCTGCTTCTGTTGTGACGAACGATGCCTGCAGCCCCGAGCAGGCATCGAAGCTGGCCTGATTTAGGCCCGCGTTGCTCGCGAGGCAGTCCCTTTCGCGAGCGTCGCTTCGCCGGCGACCCGGCGAAGGTCCCAGGCGCCGCTTTTGCGGCACCTTGGCTCCAGACCGGCTAAAGCCGGTCGTAGTCGAAGGGAACAATTCGGCTCGCGTCCTCCCGATTGTAGGGAAGATCGTAGTACCGATTCCCCGGCGTCCAGCCGTAGCGGTAACCGTAGTACGGCAAGGCATAGGGCCCCCGCAGGCCATACCCCGC
Organism: Sinorhizobium meliloti; assembly: GCF_035610345.1. The sequence goes on from NZ_CP141215.1 coordinate 192,288, forward strand.
ATCGCGATCGATGATGGTGGCGAGCACGCGTCCTTCGCTGAAGATCAGATCACTGACATAGCCGTAGCCGCGGTATTGATTATTTTCGCGAATACGCGCGAGATCGCCAATTAGTTCGGAGGCGCGCCATGCACGGGGGCCCAACTCCTGATCATCCAGTCCGGAGACCGCATTTTCTGAAAGTTCAGCCTGGGTCAGTTGATCGTTGAAGAAACCGTACTGATCCGCAGTGTCCTCGGTCACGGGGATTTGTGCGGTGCCGTCCTTGCGGATCGTCACCTTGTCCCAGGGTACGCTGACATGTGTGTCGCCGATGTCCCAGAAACCACCCACCTCCGCTACAAGGGAGATGAGCTTGCCGTCCGATCCGACCACTAGATCTTCTACGTCGCCGATCCGATCGCTGGAGGCTCCGTAGACGGGCGTATCGAACAGCGCCTCGGCACTCCAGCCGGTGGAATAGATCTGGTCAATTCCCCAGCTTTCGAGGGGGATAATGTCGCCAGCAGCGACGCCGATGTTGGCGCCAGAAGATTGCCCCGCGTTGGCCGATGGGGACGTCGTTTGCGTTGTGACGGCGGTGGGTTCGCCACTGTGCACTATCACGGGTACCAGCGTGTTCGCATACTCGTTCTTTTCGACCGATCCGTTCCCGTCGGCGTCGCCGATGGTCTTCAACCCGGCACGGAATTCTTGAGGCGTCAGATAGCCGTCTTCGGCACCTTGCCAGCCTCCCATCAAATCGGCCGCATTCACCGCCTCATGGAGCTCCTTCTCCGATAGGCGGCCGTCAGAATCTTCGTCAGCCTTTGAGAAGTCCGGCTGTTTCGCCTCGAACCAGTTGCGCCATCCCGTTACAAAGGCGCTCTCGTCGAGACGCAGATCTTCTCCGCTCCAGGCGCGGTGAAGTCCGCGGATGAACTCCTCGCCTCGAATGCGGTTGTCGCCGTTGGTGTCCCATGCCGCGAACGCACGGTCGCTAATCGGCTGCAGTTCGTCGAGCTCGATCCGACCTTTCCGTTCCGGTCTGCACTGTCAAAGGCGTCCTGGGATTGTGCATACGCGATGCCGCTCATGAGCGACGTCACTAGGCACGTAGCCAGCGTTGGAGACAGGCTGGTCATAAGTATGTCCTCCCTGTTCTATGGTTTAGAATTGTTAGCCGCGATCTATCACGCCGCATGCTATTGCATCGCCCGCTGCTCCCGCCGGCTGTGCTCTATAGTCATCAGCTGTGGCATGGATGACGATGGCCGAGCCGTCGTTGTCGAAGAGCGGCATGCTTTCACCGTCGAAGCGCACCCGCTCATTGAAGAGCTCAACGATCATCGTTCCGTCTTCCAGAGCTGTCTGATTTGGAAGATCGCCAGCATGAGGCCCATTCTCATTCATGAAACCGTGTTCGGAGTCCCCGTAGTGGTCGCCGGCCGATGCGAAGGCGTTTGCCGGATCGCAGGCGCCGACTTCGTGGATATGAAAGCCGTGGATGCCGGGCGGCAGATTTGCGAGCTTGGCCTGTATCAGGACGCCGTTAGGCGTAGCCTTCAGCGTCGCCGTGCCTATTGATTCACCCTTTGTGTTCAAGAAGACGGCGCGGGCAACGCTGGGTGCTGATGTGGCCTGCTCCTGTGCGAGGGCCGGTACGGCGAAGACAGTCATGAAGAGGCACGCAGACAAGAGATGTGTCATCTCTCCCTCCCATTGTGCTTTGGATTTTTCGGCACGGCTACGCTCCAGACAGAGGATCGTAGCCTATCATGTGCCAAAAACCGGGAGGCGTCTGTTGAGTTCCACAAGTTCTAAAAAAAATTGAAATATACTTTTGGAATATGTTCCTCGCGCGCCGAGCTTCTACTCTGCTTACCCGTGAATTGAGCGCTGCGATGTTAATGTTTCTCTATCAACAATTGAATATATCAATGGTCTTACTCAATAAAACACTTTTATGTCATAAAGTTACCGAAAAAAAGGCCATCTTCGGCGATGCAACCGCGGCGGTTGTTGCAGAGCGCGCTCCGCGTCTGAGCGGGCCGATGCTGACACGCGACGGTACGGAGTGGGGAATTGGGCCCGGGGAGGGCAGGGGAGGCGATGCGTCGCCCGTCACATCACGGCTGCCAGATGATTGCACCTAAGTCTTCCGGCTCCAGTGCGTCAGCTTCTTAGGAGTTGGCTTGCGACCGCGGCGCCGTGTGGAGGAACAAGTTGTCATGCCCGAGAGGAACTGCACCACCGCCATCGCAACAAGGAAACATGCGGCTGCTATCGTGGGTCGCACTGACCCGGCGTGCCGAGCAGAATGGTCGAACTGTGTAGCCAAACAGGCTCCTGAGAAATTCGCAATCGTCGGCGTCGGGGGTACAACCAAGATATCAGGCGCGCTGCCTACCTTTGTACTTCCGCTCGAACCTGCAAAGGCTCCAAGAACCAAACCTCGACCCTCCCGCACCAAGGCGAATGCCGGAAACGGTTACCGCAAAGGCCGCATGGGTCACATCCGGCAAGCCAGTTTCGAGTTCCCGCACGCGCTGAAAGTCCTGATTACTCACTGAACGCCGCAGCTCAGGAAGCCAAAGCAAAGTGTCAGCGAAGTGTTGAACGGCGCCGTCGAAGCGAATTTCCGGTTACTCTCTGCGCGACCACCCAGGAACCCGCGGCGACGAGACCAGAAAGAAAGATCGCCGCGCCCCAGCGTGCCGTGTCAATGCATTTGCCTCCGCGTCGAAAGAACCACGCGTACGGTGCAGGTCGGAGACCGGCGCATCGAGGTTGTCCCGCCACGCAGGTTGCGACGTGCGGCTCGTTTGCTGCGCATCGTAGGCATGCCTTGCCAGATAACGGTCGAGATAGCCTTGTACGACAAGATTGCCGAGGGCGAGGGCGAAAATTCCCTGCCCCTCACACCAGAAACTGCGATTGAACCTCACTTCAGCGCATCGGCTTCAGTGGTAGACGCACTGCTCACTCCGGGATCTAGGCACATTGCGCTCGCAGCTTGAGGATAGATTATATATCGCGGCAGGTGTGCCCTGGTTCGTGGCGTTGTTTGGGCGAGACAGTTTGGCGCTGGGGAGTCCATCGGCAGAACACCAGACAGCCGGGCTCGCTCATAGGATCTTCTGCTGCCACCAGCCGGTTGGCTTCGGTGGATCGGCACCGAAATCATCTTCTCATTGACCCTCATCCGAAATGAGGATCTGCATGAGGAGCGCGGCGAGCGCTGCTCCGACCGTATCCATCATAATGTCCCAGATTGTGTCATTCTTGCCCTTGATGACATTGGTGGACGCCAATAGATCGAACCACCATTCGAGAACCTCCCAGATCGCCCCGACTGCAATCCCAACAGAAAGGATGACCAAGAAGCCGCGGGGGCCGCGTGCATGGAGCGGCTGCAACGCGGCAAGTAAATAGAATATCCCCAGCCAGAGCGTCAGGGTAAAGACCGTGAAGCCGTGCAAAATCCGGTCGAACCAATACCACTGCCGGTAAAGATCAAGCATATAGCCAGCGACATTCGCGACTAGCGCCAAAGCGGCAAAGGTCCAGGCGAGGCTTCGGCCCTTCTGGGGTGCCTGCATCGTACCTCCGTCAGAGCGAGGCTTCGGCACCTCGGCTCATTCGTCGAGCCCGCCACGGCTGGCGGTACCAATTCAAAACTTAAGTGCACAGTGATGGTTCCGATAATCCTCGGCCACAGAATACGCCGCCGCCGGCCATTTTTCTGCATTGAGCCACGGAGGGTAATCTGCACGGCGGTCTATTTTCGTGATTGGACTTCCCGACTGGTTGGAGGCACGCTTGTTCCGGCGGCAGCGCGGCGCGTCCTTGGGCACGGGAGAGCGGTGTAGCTCTTCGATTTGCCGGATGTTCTCGACCCTGGTGTATAGGCGGCGCGCGGCAATTGGAATTGGGGGACCAACTATCGTTAGAGTAGGAGGTCGCAATGAAGCACCAAGCAATCGAGCAGTTACAGAGTGTTGCCGAGGTCAAGCAGGACTTGCCGCGCCGGAGGTGGTCGCGCAAGGAACGCCTTGAGCGTTGGGCGGAGCTCCTCGAAAGGGATCCTCACAGACGCCTTTCGACGCTGCACGAGACAGAGTATCAGCCAGCCAGAGTCCGCGCGGCCATGCGCGGCGACGGTTCGCCGATCTCCGTTGCCTTCGGGGATCCGGTCTTGCGGGCCGCCGGGATGGAGAACGACAGCTACGGTGAAGCGAGGCGGTTCTTCGAGCTGAGCGACGAGCAATTGCATAAGGTCATCTGCTATTGCCATTTCGGCGCGACGGTCAGCGCATCGACGGCCGCCCGCCACATCCGCGCAATGCTTGTCGAGAAACAGCCAGGCCTGTTTGCACGGTTGCGCCAGATGTTCGTCGGCTAGGGCAGGCGACGCTCAGGAGGGGCGGCGAGCGGAACGGCCCTGCAAACGAACGCCGGCAAGCGTTGCATGAATGCCGATTGGAATACAAGAACCGCAGAGCGCCCGTGAACAAGTATGGCGCCGGACGGGCCTTCGCTCCTTGCTCGCAAGCGATCAGGTGTGCGAGCGTGGAGCGTGCAACGGAGCCAACATCGAATAGATTACATTAGGGCCGGACGCGAAACTTGCTCCGTTAGGTGATGGTCCCACTCGTTCTATCGCACTCCGAACCCGGCCAATGTGCTGTGTTCTCGAGAACCGCTGCCCGCATTGACAAATGCTGAGGCCAAGGAACCAAAGACCTCCGACGCTGTTTACGGACTTCTCGCGGCGATAGCTCAAATTCCGAGCATGCTTAGAGCAAGCGTGGACTTGCCTCCAGCAGATGACCGTGCACCTTGCGACGGTGCCGTCCGCTATCGCTTGGTCAGACCATGGGAAAACACGAGCCCAGCCCAACGTCTGGCAGGTGCAGAGACGTGGACCTAAAGAACCGGCATTGGACAACTGCTGCAACGATCTGCGGTCTCGCCGCCGGGCTCCTGGCCGCTGCCGGCGCGGTGTTTGTATGGTCCGGTGTTTACAACGTCGCAGCCTCTCGGGACCATTGCGAATTACAACGTGGCTTCTCGAAGCGATCCGCGCACGTTCGATTGCCGTCCGCAGCTATACTGTCCAGGTGCCGGATCTCGATGACGAAGGAATGGTTCGTCTCGGCGCCGGACATTTCGAAGGCGGCTGTGCCCCCTGTCACAGCCGCCCGGGCGACGAAATAAACGCTGTAGTGCGAGGCATGCTGCCTCCTCCTCCGGACCTGAAGGCGGTGGCTAAGCACCGCCCTCCCGAGGAGATCTTCTGGATCGTCAAACATGGCCTTAAATATACCGGCATGCCCGCATGGCCGAGCCTAGGACGGGACGATGAAGTCTGGGCCATGACGGCGTTCCTCTCCAGTCTTCCTGATGCGACAAATGACTACACCAATCTTTCGGGCATCAGTCGCAGCAACGTCGGAAACTCTCCTAGAAAGTTTGTGGGTGACCATCCACTGACACAGTGTGCGCGCTGCCATGAAAACGAACCAAATGGAACGAACGGCGACCGTATACCCCGGCTTGCGGGCCAGAACGAAGCCTACCTGCTTCGTAGCCTTCACGAATATGCCCAGGAGATACGCCCGAGCGGCGCAATGGAGCCCGTGTCCGGTCTGCTTGACGACAATGAGAGACGGAAGCTGGCGTCTTACTACTCCGCCCTACGGCCGGCAGTTAAGGAGAAACCGGTGGCACCCGGCCCGGAGCAGCTTCGGCGCGGCCAGTCCATAGCGCTGCGCGGGATCCCGCAGCAGCAGGTACCGGCCTGCATGAGCTGTCATGCGGGGCGGCGGTCACCTCATTTTCCGCTGATCGCCGGCCAACATGCGGACTATATCAAGACACAGCTGCACCTTTGGCAGCAGGGCGGGCGCAGGGGGTCGGCCTATGGTCGGATCATGGCTGCAGTCGCCGAGGCCCTGGACCCGGCACAGATCGAAGATGTCGCTGCCTATCTTGGCTCGCAAACCTACGGCTTGGCTGCTCCGGCGCCCACGGCGGAGGCGGGCCAGTGAGAATCGTCAGGTCGATCGCGCCGCTCGCCGCTCTCGCCCTACAGGGCTGCGCCGGCATTCAGTCGGCCTTGGAGCCGACAGGTACCGAGGCGGAGCGCATCAATGCTCTCAGCTGGCTCCTGATCCTATTCTCCACAGTTGTCCTCGTGGGCGTCTGTGCGATCGCGGCCGTCGCGCTTTTTGCCGGCGACGCCTTGCGTGCACGGATATCTGGGGAACGAATGGTAGTCGGAGGCGGCATCTTATTCCCGATACTCTCCCTTAGCGTTCTGCTGACCTATGGCTTTTACCTGATGGGGCCGGGCTCATCTACCGCGCACATGGGCGGCGCGCACACGGGCGGCGGGTTGCGCATCGAGGTCGTGGGCGAGCGCTGGTGGTGGCGGGTGACCTATGTGGACGAGACCGGACGCCGCATCGAGAGCGCCAACGAAATCCGGCTGCCGGTTGGCCGGCCGGTGGAGTTGGAGCTGACATCGGCCGATGTGATCCACAGCTTCTGGGTGCCACGGCTCGCCGGAAAGCTCGACATGATACCCGGCCACACCAACAGGCTGACGCTTCAAGCGACGCAGGCCGGCGTCAGTCGCGGCCAGTGCGCGGAATATTGCGGCGGGCCGCACGCCTTCATGTCCTTTTACGTGATCGCCATGCCCGAAGATCATTTTGCCCCCTGGCTCGCAGGGGAGGCCGGCGACGCCGCGGCTGCGAAACAGGACCAGGCCGCGGGGCAGGCGCTTTTCCTCTCCTCCGGCTGCGCCGCATGCCACCGGGTCCGCGGCACGGATGCCCGGGGTACGATCGGCCCCGACCTCACGCATGTGGGCAGCCGGCACTCGCTCGCCGCCGCTACGCTCGAAAACGACGTCGCCGCCTTCGTCCGCTGGATCAAGGACGGCCAGCACGTGAAGCCGGAAAATCTGATGCCGCCATACGAAATCTTCACCGACGACGAATTGCGGCAGCTCGCTGCCTATCTGGACCAGTTGAGGTGACGACCCATGCTTGACTTCGCCGGCCTTGGACTTTGGTTGAATCTCGCGATTTTCGCGGGGGCGGCCGCTACGGTGTGGATGGCGGGTGTGCAGATTACCCACTACGCACGCGTGATCAGCGACAGGACGGGCATCGGACAGGCCTTCATCGGCGTCGTGCTTTTGGGCGGCGTCACCTCTTTGCCGGAGCTGGCGGTGGCGGTGAGTGCGTCGATTGCCGGGGATGCAAGCCTCGCGGTCAACAGCATGCTCGGAGGCATCGCCATGCAGGTGGCGCTCCTGGCTCTTGCCGACATGTTGATTGGCCGTCAGGCGCTGACCTCTGTCATCCCCGACCCGATCGTGATGCTCCAGGGCGGTTTCAAAATTCTCCTGTTGTCGATCGTGATCGCCTCGATCGTGGTCGGCGACGTGCCAGTGCTTCATTCCGGCCTTTGGATGTGGGCCCTGGCCGCCGTTACCGGCCTCAGTTTATGGGTTCTCTCTCGCGCGCAACATCGCAAGTCCTGGATAGCCAATGACCAGCACGAGAGACAGGAGCGAGAGGAATCTGAGGCGTCCGAAGAAACCAAGGAAGGCGGCAAGTCTCTAAGCGCAGCGGGTTGGTCTGCCGCCGCCACTGGCGCGGTCATTATCACAGCGGGCTATCTGCTTTCACGTACGGCGGACGCCATCGCTGAAAGCACCGGGCTCGGCCAAAGCTTCGTCGGATTAGTCCTCGTCGCAATCGCCACCTCTCTTCCGGAAGCAAGCACGGTGTTCACCGCGGCGCGAGCCGGCCTCTATACGATGGCGATGTCGGACATCTTCGGCACAAATCTCTTCGATCTCTCCTTCCTCTTCTTCATTGACGTCGCGGGAGGCGCCGACGCGGGTATGAACAGCGCGGGACGCTTCGAGGCCTTTGCCGCCCTGATCGCCATCACCGTCACGGCGATCTTCTTCATCGGGCTGGTCGAGCGGCGGGACCGGACGATCCTCAAGATGGGCTACGACTCCTTCGCTGTCCTCTGCGTTTACCTTGCGGGGCTCGTCGTCCTCTATTTCCTGCGCGACCCCGGCAGCGGAGGCGGATGATGGAACTGCCCAATCCCGAACCCCGGCCCGAAGGAGAAGTCCGCGAACTCGAACGCATCTGGGCGACGCCGCGCGGTTGGCGGCTGGTTACAGCTGTCAACAATACGGTCATCGGCCTCCTGTACATCGGCGTCGCGTTTCTCTTCTTCCTGATGGCCGGTGTGCTGGCCGTGATCATGCGCACGCAGCTCGCCAACGGCGACAGCAGGCTGATCGACCAGGACCTCTACAACCAGATGTTCACCGTTCATGGCACGACGATGATGTTCCTCTTCGCCGTGCCGGCGGTCGAGGCGCTCGGCGTGATGCTGCTGCCCCAGATGCTGGCGGCGCGTGACCTGCCGTTTCCACGCCTCAGCGCCTTCGCCATATGGGCCTATGTGGTCGGCGGGCTGGTCTTCTTCTCGACCATCTTCTACGACCTCGCGCCGAAAGGCGGCTGGTTCATGTATCCGCCGCTGACCCTCATGGAGTATTCGCCCGGCGACAATGCCGATTTCTGGCTGCTCGGCATCGGCTTCATCGAAATTTCGGCAATCGCCGGAGCGGTCGAGATCGTCGTCGGCGCCCTGAGGACCCGCCCACCCGGCATGTCGCTCGCCAAGATGCCGATCTTTGCCTGGACGATGCTGATCTTCGCCAGCATGATCATGTTCGCCTTCCCGGCAGTGATCCTGGCAACCATGATGCTGGAAATCGAGCGGGCGTTCGGGTGGCCGTTCTTCACTGCTGCGCTCGGCGGCGACCCGCTGCTCTGGCAGCATCTTTTCTGGTTCTTCGGCCACCCGGAAGTCTACATCATCTTTCTTCCCGCCGCGGGCCTCGTCTCCATGATCGTGCCTACCATGGCCCGCACGCCGCTGGTCGGTTATCACCTGATCGTCGTCGCTCTGATCGGCACGGGTTTCTTCAGCTTCGGGCTCTGGGTGCATCACATGTTCACCACCGGGATCCCCGCGCTCAGCCTCGCCTTCTTCTCGGCCGCCAGCATGGCGGTCGCCGTGCCCTCGGGGATTCAGGTCTTTTCCTGGATCGCGACCATCGCAGCAGGACGGCAGCGTTTCCGTATCACGACCGCATCGCTTTTCATCCTCGGCTTCCTGTTCATCTTCACACTTGGCGGGCTTACCGGCGTCATGGTGGCCATGGTGCCCTTCGATTATCAGGTGCACGACACCTATTTCGTGGTTGCCCACTTCCACTACGTGCTGATCGGCGGCTTCGTATTTCCGCTGTTTGCGGCATTCTACTACTGGATGCCGCTCTTCAGCCGCCGGATGCTCTCGGAACGGCTGGGCCGGTGGGTGTTCTGGCTGATCTTCATCGGCTTCAACGTGACCTTCCTGCCGATGCATCTGACCGGACTCAGAGGAATGCCGCGGCGAGTCTGGACCTATCCCGGCGAAATGGGCTGGGACACGCTGAACCTCATCTCCACGGTGGGGACCTATGTGCTTGCCGTCGGCGTTCTCGTCTTTCTGGTGGATCTCGCCGCGAAGTTTCGCCTCGGGAATGGGCCTCAGGAGAACCCTTGGGGCGCGGGCACACTGGAATGGCTGCCGAACGACGTCTACTCGACCCGAAGCATTCCCCACATCACCAGCCGTGAACCGCTCTGGGACAGGCCGAGCCTTCCCCAGGAAGTACGCGACGGTCATCACTATCTTCCAAACGCTCCGACTGGCGGGCGAGAGACGGTCGTGACCTCGCCGATCCATGCCCGTCCGCAATATGTCATCCAGATGCCGGGTCCCGGCTGGCCGCCCTTCCTCGCCGCGGTATTCACGGCCGCGTTCTTCCTGCTGCTGACGGTAAAACTGGTGACTGTCGCGGTCGCCTGCGGCGTGCTCGCCGTCGTCTTCATCCTCGTGTGGGCCTGGGGACTCGATCCCGGGCCTTCGAAAGGCATGATCGAAATCGCCAAAGGCGTTCGGCTGCCGACCTATATGAGCGGCCCGTCGTCGCACTCCTGGTGGGCCATGGTGGTGCTGATGTTCGTGGCGGCGTCGCTCTATCTCGCCTATGTCTTTTCCTACCTGTTCCTCTGGGTCGTGTCGCCGGAGGTGTGGGCGCCGGTCGGTTCTCCCGAGCCTCCGCCGATCCCCTGGTCCGCGGGGTCCGCGGCGCTGCTGCTTGGCGGTTCGGCCGTCTTATGGTTCGTGAGCCGCAGGCTCTCATCGATGACGGCATCGCGCGTGGCGATGTCGTGCGCCCTGCTTCTTTCGCTCGCGTGCGTGACGGGTGCGTTCGCACTCGAATTGCGGGGCCACCTGGCGACCGGTCTGGGCCCGGGTGAGAACGCCTATGCCGCCATGGTCTATCTCGGCGCCGTCCTTTTCGGGCAACTCGTCTTCGCGCTTTTGATCATGGGGCTGTTCACCATCGCACGGCATCTCGCCGGCAAACTGGATGCCGTGCGGCGCGTGACCTACGACAATTATGCGCTGCTCTATCACTACACCGTTGCTCAGTCGCTGTTCGGCCTCGGCCTGATTCACGGCTTCCCGCGATTGATCGGATAGGTGCGCCATGAGCGAACCCGACCGGGAACCACCCATTGGCGGCGCTATCCTCTTTCTCCTGGCTGGTCCAATTCTGTGGGGAGCGCATCTGATGTCCGTCTACGCCTTCCACGCGGTGATCTGCGCAATCGGTAACGTGGCGACGCCAACCATCGTTCCGGCGTTCGTTACCTTGGCAACTGCTGTGACGGCCGGACTGCTCCTCGTGGGCTTCGGAGCTCCGGGTAAGGCGGCGCGGATACTGCATCTTCAACCCGATGAAGAACGGAACCGAATCTTCCTCTTTCCCGTCGCACGGCTCTTGAGCGGCTTGTCCTTCGCTGGAGTCCTTTGGACCGGCTCGGCGATACTTACGCTTCAGGCGTGCGAACAATTGCGCTGACGCCAATAGGACGCATTAATCCATGTTCCACCCCGTCGGAGCGACTCAGCTACGCTCCCAATCCAGCTTGGCGCGACCGACGGAGGCGAGTGCAAGTGATTGTCGGGAGGTCCAGTTCGGCCATGCCCATGCGGATGATTTGCTAGAAACTATTTACGGATTGGGAATCGCGACTTCGTGTCCCGCCATTAGGGCGCTCGTGCAGAGCCGTCCAATCAGAAGAAGCCAGAACGTCGGAGTCGGAGAACGAATGTAGCACCATCATTGCCTCCGTTTTTGAACTGGCACTCCGGAGCCCGCTTAGGATTCGCTCCGCTCTGAACAGGCGGCAGTATCTGGCAAGCGCCGGCAAGAAGCCATCCTGCCGTTCCGTTGGCCAAAGCAGCGCTAGGATGATGTCCACCGGCTCGTCATCCGGCGCTCCAAATTCAATGCTTTGCCGAAGTGTGATTAGCAGTTTTGCGGGAGAGCGAAGCTTGGGCACGAGCGCATGGGGCAGAGCAAATCCTCCACCAAAGCCGGTTGTTCCCAGAGCCTCACGGCTCAGAAGATGCTCGAGAATGGTGTTCGCCGCAAGATCAGTCCGCTCCGATGTCTCGCATGCGATTAGCTCAGCTGCGGATCGTTTGTCCTGGCAATGTGCCTTGATGATTACTTCCCGTTCCCAGTGGAACTCATTTATTTGCATAGCTCTCTCGATATTGAGTGCGAGGTATATCATACCATGATATAATACCTGCACAAGGCGCTGACCAACCAAAGATACCGATAACGCACGTTCAACAACTGCGGGTAGGGTTAAGTTGGCGCGAAGTTGCGGCTACCGGAAGTTTACGACGTTCTGGAAGGCCGAGAGTTGAAGCACCTGCTGAATCTTCTCGACAGGAGGCCTTCGATGAAGGTTCTCTACGGAATTGCCATTGTTCTTATCGTTTTTGCAGCCGCAGCTGTCGCCTACGCGGTCAGCCCACGTGCGCTCGAGGCCGTTGAACGCCCCGATCCACAGAGCTTCGACACGGCTGTCGTCGCCCATGGTGAACGCCTGGCACTGATCGGAAACTGCGCCGAGTGCCACACGGCCGAACTGGGTGAAGCCTTTGCAGGCGGCCGACCGATCCCCACTCCCCTCGGCATCATCTACGCGACGAACATCACGCCGGACCCGGCGACCGGCATCGGCACAAGGTCACGAGAAGCCTTCCGCCGGTCGATGTACGAAGGCCTCGACAGAGAGGGAGAACACCTCTACCCGGCCTTTCCCTACCATCATTTCACAAAGGTGATGCCGGAGGACATCGACGCCCTCTACGCCTATCTCATGACGCGTGAGCCCGTGCGGAACGAGGCGCCAGCAAACGAGCTAACATTTCCGTTCAACCTGAGGCCATTATTGGCCGGTTGGAAGCTGCTCTATCTTGATGACCGGCGTTTCGCCGGTCTCGCCGGTGCGGACGAGCAGGTGAACCGCGGCGCCTACCTTGTGCAGGGGCTGGCGCATTGCGGCGGGTGCCACACGCCGCGCAATGCCCTGCAAGCCGAAAAAGTGGACCAATTCCTCCAAGGCGAGGTCACGGAAAACTGGTATGCACCGGCGATCGCGGGCGATGTCCCGGCGGCAGTGAGGTGGAATGAAGAGCAGATCACCGGTTATCTGACGGGCCGGTGGGTCGAGCAGCACGGTGTTGCCCTAGGGCCCATGGCGCCCGTCGCCCATAATCTCTCGCGCGTCACACGCGACGACGTCGAAGCGATCTCGGCCTATATTGCCTCGCTCATGCAAAACGACAAAGCCGCGACCGAGGCTGAGGTCACCGGCGCAGTGGGAGAGCCGCCCGATAGCGGCGACATCGGCGCGGTCATTTATGCCGGCGCTTGCGCGGTTTGCCACGAAGCGAGCCCTACACCCTTCGCGGCCGGCTTGCCCCTTACTTTCAGCACGTCACTTCGTATCCCAACCCCGCTGAACCTGATCCAGATCATAGAGGATGGCGTGAAGCCGCCCGAAGGCCGCCCAGGCCATTATATGCCGGGTTTTGCCGGTGCTCTGACGGAAGAGCAGCTGGTCGCACTTGCCTCCTATCTGCGCGAGCGTTTCGCCGGGCTCGAGCCCTGGGCCGACATCGGCGACGTCGTCGCTAAAACAAGCGGGACGGATAGCTCCGGAACCGACACAGCCGAAGTGGAGTGAGGCAAATGATCACCCTGAGAGTCAACGGCAGCACTTTGGAAACGGACAGCGACCCTGAGACGCCGCTGCTCTACGTTTTGCGCAATGACATGGAGCTCAATGGCGCCAAGTTCGGTTGCGGACTGGGTCAATGCGGCTCCTGCACGGTGCTCGCCGACAACATGCCCATCTTTTCCTGCCTCACCCCAATTGCCATGCTCGCAGACCGCGACGTCACCACGCTCGAAGGACTAGGCTCCATCGATGCGCCAGGCCCTGTGCAACGCGCCTTCATCGAAGAGCAGGCTGCACAATGCGGCTACTGCATTCCCGGCATGATCATGCGTGCGCATGCCCTTCTAATGAAGAATTCCGCTCCGGACGAAGCGGCCATCCGCGACGCGCTTGAGCCTTCACTCTGTCGCTGCGGCACGCACATGCGCATCCTGCGCGCCGTGCGCCGGGCGAGCGAAGGCTTTCAGGAACAGACGTCTGCCGCACGGGAGAGAAACCGATGACCGCCCTTGGCCAATGGGAAATACGGCGCCGCGAGCTTCTCAAGGGGGGTGGCGCGCTTGTGCTGTATTTTACAATGTCACCTGCGCGGCTTGTGGCCCAGGAAACAGCCCCAAACCCACCTCCTCCGCCCGAGCTTCCAGGAAGCCTTTCCGAGTTTCCGTTCCTCGATGCGTGGATTCGCATCGACAGCGACGAGGCCATCACCGTTTTCACCGGCAAAGCCGAGCTCGGACAGGGCATCCGGACAGCTCTTACTCAAGTCGCAGCCGAACAGCTCAAGGTGGACTTTTCCCGCATTAAGCTGCTCACCGCCGACACGGCGCAGACGCCGAACGAGGGCTATACGGCGGCCAGCCATTCCATGGAAAAGAGCGGCACCGCCATTCTGCACGCAGCAGCCTATCTCCGCCGAATGATGATCGGACTTGCGGCCGAGGAACTCGGTATCGCTGCGGACAATCTCAGAGTAGAGGACGGCGTTGTCATCAGCAGTGCCGGTGAAAGACGAAGTTACGGACAACTCGTCAGCGGAAAATCACTTCATGTGACGGTGGAAGACCAAACGGGGGCTTTCGCGCCTGAGAACTATACCGTCATGGGGCAATCGGTGCCACGGGTCGACATTCCGGGCAAGCTCACGGGCGAGCCATCCTACGTCCACGACCTGCGATTGGAGCGCATGGTCCATGGGCGCATCGTGCGTCCGCCGAGACGTGGCGCCCGCCTTGTCAATCTCGATACATCGAACGTCGATCAGATGCCTGGCGTCCTAAATGTCGTCCGTGACGGCAACTATCTCGGCGTGATTACGGAGGGAGAGTTTCAGGCGATCAAGGCGATGCAGGCGCTTCAAGCGGCCGCCCAGTGGGAAGGAGGCGCTTCGCTGCCGTCCGATACCAGTATCTACGATCATCTCATGCAACTGCCGGCAGACAGCAGCGTGATCAATGGGCCGCAAACACCGCAGTCGCCGCCGGAGGGGGCGCAGGCCGTCGAGGCCACCTACACGCGACCCTACCAGATGCACGGTTCTATTGGGCCGTCCTGCGCGGTCGGTCTCTTTCAGGACGGCCAGCTCACTATCTGGAGTCACACTCAGGGCGTTTACCCGGACCGTGCTGCCATCGCGGAGATGATGGAGATGGACCAGCGATCGGTTCGTCTCATCCACATGGAGGGGGCGGGCTGTTATGGCCACAACGGCGCCGACGACGCGGCGGCCGACGCGGCCTTGCTAGCGCGTGCCGTTCCCGGTCGCCCCGTTCGCGTTCAGTGGATGCGCGACCACGAGCATCAATGGGAGCCCTATGGCTCGGCCATGGTCGTCAGAACGAGCGGCTCGGTTTCCGCTACAGGCGATATTTCGAGTTGGAACTACGAAGTGTGGAGCAATCCGCACACTACAAGACCTGGCCCGGCGGGAAACCTCCTTCCCGCTCAACTGATCTCCGGCGCCTTCAGGCCGGAAGTGCCCACTAATATCCCGCAACCGGCCGGCGGCGCGGACCGGAACGCCGTCCCGGAATACAGTATCCCGAATGCTCGCGTTGTCGAACACTTCATCGCCGAGATGCCTTTGCGTACATCGGCCCTGCGCTCTCTCGGCGCCTACATGAACGTCTTTGCGCTGGAAAGCTTCATGGACGAACTGGCGCTTGCCGCCGGCAGGGACCCGGTGGAGTTCCGTCTTGCCCGTCTGGAAGACTCGCGCGCCAAGGACGTGGTGACCACGGTTGCCGACGCATTTGACTGGACCGGATGGGAGCGCAGGCCAGGACGCGGACGTGGATTTGCCTACGCTCGGTACAAGAACCTCGCCGCGTACTGCGCGGTCGCCATCGATCTCGACGTTGATGTGACAACTGGGCGCATCAAGCTCGGCCGCGCCGTGGCGGCCTGCGACAGTGGTCAGGTGGTCAATCCTGATGGCATTCGCAACCAAATCGAGGGCGGGCTGGTGCAATCGGCCAGCTGGACTCTGTTCGAGCAGGTCCGCTTCAACGCCGATGGTGTGCAGTCTGTGGATTGGGCCGGTTACCCGATTCTTCGTTTCCCGTCAGTGCCGGCGGCCGTGGAGGTTCATGTCATCGATCGTCCGGGAGAGCCTTTCCTCGGCACGGGCGAGGCCTCACAAGGCCCGGCCGCCGCGGCGATCGCCAATGCTGTGGCGGACGCGACTGGTGTGCGCATTCGAGACCTGCCGCTCCTGCCGGAGCGCGTACATGCCACTATGAGAGCGTGACGGAAAGACCGCCAAATATGTTCCATCTACTCTCCACGACGAATTTTCCGAGGCCGGCTTTGCGGGGCGTGGTTATCCCGCCTCAAAAAGTACAGCCTTGCTAGAGTTGAGGTGAGATATGACGAAGCTAAAGAATGGCGACATTGTTAGCATTCACTACACCGTGGAGCTGTCTGACGGCTCAGCGATCGTTACTTCGCACGGCCGCGAGCCGCTCGAGATTGAGATTGGCGCCGGCCAGATCATCGGTGGACTTGATCGCCGGATCAGCGGCATGTCCGTCGGGGAGATGAAGAAGGTCACTATCCCTGCGGAAGAGGCATATGGTCCTCACGAAGCAGCCAAACTTCTGAAAATGCCGGGTTCGGGAGTTCCCCGAGGGACCACCGTCGGGACCAGATTGCGGGGAACCACTCCGGATGGGCACCACAAAGTATTCACCGTCACGGAGCTCTGCGACGAGAAAGTGACTCTGGACGCCAATCATCCCCTCGCAGGAGAGGACTTGGTGTGTGAGGTCACAGTGCTCAACGTCGTTAAGACTTATCAGCGCGGTCGGCAGAAACGAAGGGCTAGTGGAGAGGGTGCGCCAGCAGCGTCCAGCCAGCGCGGCGATCAGGCGAGGGCACAATCAAGGAGGTACATCATGTCCGCGAAATCTGTTCACACTGAAGGTTGGCCGACGGAGTCCCGTGAAGCCGCACAGCTAGTGATCGACAAATACGGAAAACCGAGTGAAATCACTGAATCTCAGCTGGTTTGGCATCGTCCGGGTCCATGGAAGCGGATCGTGGCGACCAAGGCCTTCTTTGATCACAACTTTCCCGCGCCGCATCGTGACTCGATCGAGTCAGTGATCGATTATCGGGTTCCACCGGAAAAGTTCTCGGAACTTGCGGCTTTTGACGGAAGTGTAATTGCTGAACGCACTGTTGGCGAAGTATCGGCTCGCTGCCATGACGAGCAGGCGAATTTCCTGGCCCTCAATCTCATGCATGACATCGTGACCGGCGCTAAGAGCGTCGATGAGGCACGCGCCTATTATGCCAAGGAATTCGTCGACTACCGCCGCAAGAAGCCAACTCCGTATATGGAGGGACTGCGTTTCGCTCCCGCTAACGGCAGCGCCGCCGATCCTGATATCCGCTTGTTATCAGACGCGGATCTGGAGAGGGCGAAACGTGAAGGCGAGTAGAGGCCAGTCGACATTAGCGAATTACGCCGGTTACGCCGATAGGACGGAGTAGATAGGGAGCTTGTGCCTTGCATAGGTCGGGCAATGTGGACAGACCGCCGTAGCTTGCGGCGCACCATCGCCCGACGAGCCTGCAGCCTGGGAATGCGGCGCTTCGCCTCAACCGGCGGATCCTATGGAGTTACTTCAGCAGAAAGATAACGACAGACGAAGGGAGGAGCGAATGGCTGTTCACACACAAAAAGGCCAGATTCAGCAGATTTTCACGTCCGAGGATATCCGCACACCGCGCCAAGAGTATCCCCAAGGCTTCGGGCGGATTTGCGCGGACCGGCGCGGCTTTCTACAAAACGCAGGGCTTGCGGCACTCGGGGCGGCGCTCGGCGCGGCAATACCTTTCTACCGCCATTTTCCAACCGGGCTGATGCCGATTGCCTTCGCCCAGGATACCGGCGCGGAGCTCATGAAGGAGAAGGATGGGCTGACCGTCTTGAGTGATCGACCTCTCAATGCCGAGACGCCCGCGCATCTGCTGGATGATGATATAACGCCCTATTCGCGTCTCTTCATCCGCTCGAACGGGCTTATCCCTCAGACGGCGATTGACAAGAATGCCGAGGGTTGGGCTCTCAAAATCGATGGAGTGGTGAACGAGGAGCTTTCACTTAGTCTCCACGATCTCAAGAACGATTTCGAGAACGTGACGTTGGCGCTGGTCCTCGAGTGCGCTGGCAACGGCCGCGCCTTCTTCGAGCCCGGCGCATCTGGCAACCAGTGGACGGTCGGCGCCGTCGGCTGTCCGGAATGGACGGGTGTGCGTCTGCGGGATGTCCTGCAGAAGGCCGGCGTCAAGCCTTCGGCCGTCTACACCGGCCACTATGGCAATGATGTGGACATCTCGGGAGATCAGGACAATGTCGTGATTTCTCGCGGCGTGCCGATCGAGAAGGCGATGGAGCCCGAGACGCTGATCGTGTGGGCGATGAACGGCAAGGATTTGGCGGCGCTCCACGGCTTCCCGCTGCGGCTGGTCATCCCTGGATACCCAGGTTCCGCCTCGCAGAAATTCCTGACCCGCATCTGGGTTCGCGATCAAATTCACGACGGAGAGAAAATGGGCGGTCATTCCTATCGCCTGCCTGCCTATCCGGTCGCTCCGGGAACGGAGGTGCCGGAAGCGGACATGGAAATCCTCACCGTCATGCCGGTGAAGTCAATCGTGACCGCACCCGCCACCGGATCGAATGTTTCGGCCGGCCAGGCGACGGAAGTCCGGGGCCATGCATGGGCCGGCAACGGCGATGTCAAGGCCATGCACGTTTCGCTCGATTTCGGCAAAAGTTGGCAGGAAGCGACGCTGGAGTCTCCGAGGAACAAATTTGCCTGGCAGCGCTGGCGCGCGAATGTCACCCCCCCGGAAAAGGGCTATTATGAGGTCTGGGCGCGAGCGACCGACATGAACGACGTCATGCAACCACCCGTGACGCCCGGCTGGAACCCGCGCGGTTACGGCAACAACATGATCCATCGGATCGCGCTTTTTGCGCAATGAGCAGAGCGGAAACGTGAGAAGAGTCTTCGCTGCCGACTGCCTGAACTCAACCGGCGGGGCATGCCGGTTGAGCGTCGCCGCTGCCTGTCTACTTGTCGGCATAGGGATGGGCCCCGCCGCACATGCGACTGAGCCATCGTTCCAACTGGCGCAACAGGCCGGCGCGCCCGGATACGACCCGATGCGAAGAGGCAGCGGAAGACCCGCCGTGCGGAGGGAACCACCGCCGCCGAGTAACCCGGAACTCGGCGGTTTGCCGGAGGCTGCCGGCGCGGAAGAGACTTATTATCTTTGCTCGGCCTGCCACTCGATTGCACTGGTGACCCAGCAGCGGCTCACGGACGAGAGATGGAACTACCTATGGGACTGGATGGTGCGCGAACAGGGCATGCCCGAGCAGGATGAGGAGACGCGCCAGGCGATCCTTAGCTATCTCCAAACACACTTTTCCTCCGAACGGTAAGGCGTCTTTAATCGCTGAAAGGGCCGCAGCGGCGACCAGCGTGCAGCGACTGAGATAGTCGATCCATCCACCCGGTTATCTTGGGCCGACCGAAACACCGGTTCGCCGGGCTTGGCGGCGCGGGTAACGGACGCCTCGCATGCCGGGCGATAAGTCCCGCACGCACGCGGCCGGTCACGAAGGGCATCGCCACAGTTCTTGGGTCTGTGATGAGCCCTTGGCTTGGATCCGCATGCGGTCCGGGCCCTCTCGCCGGAGCAGGAACTCACGCTCGGAGCGAGCCGTCCTCAGACACGCACATGGCTGCAAGCTGGCCATTTTCATTTTCTCCGGTTTTCCTGATGTCGCGCACGCTGCACGTCTGACCCTGCCAGCGAAGAAGCGTGTCGGTCAGGAACTGAGGCTTCGGCTCATCTGAGCGGCAGAGTGAAATGTCCTCGACCCAGCGACCGTGGATTTGAACAATGTTCTGGTCCCGCGGCTGAATCTCTGAAGGGAGCGTCTGCGGTCGCGGGGGTCTGTCCGGAATTCGCACGGCAGGATTTTCTTCAATTGGCTGCGAGCTTGCCACACCTGCGCAGCCGAGGGCTGCTCCAAGGCCGATCTCCATAATCAAAGAACAACGCCCCACCAGCGCTGGGAAGATGAGGCGGAAAGATAGGCTTCGCGAATTGAATACCGACATGGGAAAAACCTCCGACCTGTTCAGCGTCCCGTTTCGGAAGCCGGTTTCCTGTCGGAAACGCGGTCCGGGCGGTCGCCGTTGTGTTGCGTTTCCTCCAGCCACAGAACTTTTACCAGCACCACCGACAAAACCGTGAGCGGCGCGGCAAGCACGACCCCCATTGGGCCGAGAATGATGCCGAAGGCAATGATGGCGAAGACTGCGAGGGCAGGGGGTAAGTCGACCGCCTTGCGCTGAATCATCGGCGCGATGAACAGTCCCTCCGCCTGCTGGATGGCAAAATACAACGCGAACACTAGCGCGGCCTTCGTCGGGCTCTCGGCCAAGCCGACAGCGAGGGCCGGCACGGCGCTGATCACGGGGCCAACATATGGAACAAACTCAAGCAGGCCGGCCAGAAAGCCGAGCGCGATTGCAGAGGGGATTCCCAAGGCGAACAGCCCCAGCGTAGTGAGAACGCCAACTGCAATCATCGCCAGGAATTGGCCTAGCAACCAAATTCGCAGCGCCCGTGCGACCTCGGAGGTGGCACTGGCCCCTCTAGAACGCCAATTGGGTGGAAGAAGCCTAAGAAAACCACCGCGATAGACCGCGGGCCTTGCAGCAAGGTAAATGCCCCCGGCGACGACCAGGAGAGTTTCTATCAGCGTCGAGTAGACGACGCTGGAGACTCCTGAGATTCCCTGGAGCAGTGACATGTCCCGAAATACACGCCGCGCCTGCTGCTCCAGCCATCGCCATGGGTCCTCGAGCCCCAACCAGTTTCCAATCGAGATCGCGAGATCGGGAGCGCGCCTGGCCAGCTGAGTAATTTCCCCCGTGACCTGTGCACCAAGCAGCGACGAGAACCCGGCTACTCCGGAAATTACGGCAACGACCACGACAAGGAGAGACAAATACCAGCCGATGCCGGAACGCTCGTCGATGATCTTCGCCAGCGAACTGAATGCGATCGCCAAAAGTGCTGCGGCGAAACCCAACAACAATAGGTGACGGAGCTGCCAGAGGAGGAGGCCCGCGATGATCAGAGCCGCGCTCGGCAGGAGAACACCCGTCGCAAAGCCTGCAGATCTGGGATTTTCAGCCATTCGGGGCCCTGCTTCGATCAAGAATCGGAGAGCAATGTCTACCACTCAGCCGACCACTGGCGCGGCTGCCAAGCTCCTACCGGTAATCAGGGTAGGGGAGTGCCCTTGGGCAGTCCCCCACCCGGAGCTATTCATCACTGGGCGGTCGAGCTGCTCGGCGCATTGTTGGTACTGGACTTTGCTGCGTGTTCTGTCGGCCCCTTGTATAGCATTCGGCTATAGTCAAAGTTCTCAAGGCGTCGGACCTCATCGACGCCGTAGCCGAGTTCGTAGCGTCCGCTACCGCTCGCCCACGCGGTAGGCCCAGCGTAGGGGAATGCGCGATAGCCGCGCCCGTATATTCTTGTGTCCGCGACCACGGCCGCGAGCCGCCCATCGTTGACAATAAGGTCGCTTAGATAGCCGTAACGTTCAGCATTGTTCAGGAAGGCCGTGTCGCCGATGATGTCCGTGGCCTTGATCAGCTGCGGTCCGGTTGCCATGTCCTCCTCCACGGTCGCGACCTGGCCCGCATCCTCTTTGCGAAGCGCGCCGGGTTGCGCTGCTGCCGCCGAATAGTCATCGACAGTGTCCTCCGCTATCGGCACCGTGATGTGAGAACCGTCCTTCGAGAACTTTAGATCGCTCCAGGGAATGCTGACATGTGTGTCGCCTATCTCCCAGAGGCCGCCCACCTCGGCGATAAGCGAGAGAACTTCGCCACCCCGGTCGAAGACGATATTCTCGACGTCGCCGATCTCCTCACCACCGCGGCCTAGCACGACGGCGTCGTCGAAGACCTGATCGACGCTCCACCCGGAAGTGTAAAGCGGTTGATAGCTCCAATCGGAGAGTGCGACCCTTCCTTCGGCGGGTTTCGCCGTTCCGGTCTGCTGCGCGTCCGCCCCACTTTGCTGTGCCGGCAGGTCTCCCGGACGAATCAAACGAGATTTGCCCACATCTGGCGCCGGCTCGACCATTTCGCTGTCGCCCACCTTTGGCGGCTTAAGCACGCCATTGCAGTCATCGAGCGTTTGGCTGAGTGGCTTCTGGTCGCCGTCCGGCGAAATGCGGCAGGGGTTCTCGGTGTTCTGCGCAGGTGTCTGCGACAACACAGGCGTTGCTATCAGGGCTGCGAATGCGAGCAACGGGGGCGCAATAATTTGTCTACTCTGTTTCATCGGATTGGTCCCTTCTATCAGCCCCTACCGGAACCGCCGCACTCCCGTAAGGACACCTTCGAATCTGTACCCTTCTCAAGGGCAACCGTTGTCGGATACATTGGTTCCAGGAATCGCTCAGGTAATGATGCCTGGCTGGCCACAAGGCCACTCTCGGGCGTCTGACGCGAAGTGTTTTGGTCAATTCGCCCAGTCACGCACTCATAAACTGCTGAAGATTGCTGCAAGGTTCTGATTCAAGCTCCTTGAAGGGAGCTGCTGGTGGGCCAGCCTCGCTACGAGTTGACGGAAGTTCGAGTGGTCGGTGATCGAGCCGCTGCTACCGAGCAAGCCGCGCGGGGTGCCTCGAGTTGACGACGGCGTGTCCTGGCTGGGACTTACTGGCGTCTTCCGGCCCGCAGTGGGCGGATATTCCCAAGCACTGTCGAACGCTTCTTCAGCAAACTCGAGCAGTTCCGTCNCGTCGCCACCCGCTTCGACAAGNACAGCGAGAANNNCATNTCNCTCGCCNNANNGGCTTCGGCCANAATCTGANTGCGCGCTTTACGAGTCGGTGAGCTAGTCATCNGAATACGAAANG
>NZ_CP141215.1:214951-337726 GCF_035610345.1 Sinorhizobium meliloti
GACANGTNCTGACGTTTCTGGCAGAAACGTTTGACGGAGGCCAGGATGTCGTCTGCGGATTTCGTCCACCTGTAAGGCTTCGGGTTCTGATTATGGCGTTCGATGAAGCTTCGGATGTCGGCTTCGAGCTGCATTGTCGAAGTGTGGACGCCGCGACGGAGCTGCTTGCGGGTCAGTTCCGCAAACCAGCGTTCGACCTGATTGATCCATGACGCCGAGGTCGGGGTGAAGTGCACGTGGTAGCGCGGCCGTCGCATCAGCCAGTTTTTGACCGATGCAGTTTTGTGGGTCGCATAGTTGTCCATCACGATATGAACGTCCAAATCGGACGGTACGCTCGCATCGATCTGCTTGAGGAAATCCAGGAATTCGGTGGCACGGTGCCGCTTGTAGCCTTTGCCGATGACAAAGCCGGAGGCGACATCCAGAGCGGCAAACAACGTGGTTGTGCCGTGTCGGACATAGGAATGCGTGCGCCGTTCCGGCACGCCAGGCATCATCGGCAACACTGGCTGCTCGCGGTCGAGAGCCTGGATTTGGCTCTTCTCGTCCACGCTGAGAACCAGCGCCCGATTGGGAGGTGACAGATAAAGACCGACGATGTCGCGGACCTTATCGACGAACAAAGGATCGCTGGAAAGCTTGAACGTCTCTGTGCGATGCGGCTGCAGGCCGAAAGCGTTCCATATCCGGCGGATGGTCGTGTGCGAAAAGCCTGTGGCCCCTGCCATCGAGCGGATCGACCAATGGGTCGCAACGCTTGGCGTTGAACGCAGCGTGCGCTCGATCACAGCCGCGATCTGATCGTCGTCGATGGTTCGGGGCCGACCAGGGCGAACTTCGTCGAGCAGCCCATCGAGTCGGTCTTTGAGGAAGCGCCGTCGCCATTTGCCAACCGTATGTTCATGCACGCCGAGCTCGTCCGCAACGACCTTGCTCGGAACTCCCTCGCCACAGCGAAGAATGATCCGGCACCGCTCCGACAGGGAGCGTGCAACACGATGCTTGCGCACCTGTCGCTCCAGATATTCCCGCTCCGCCTCGCTCAAAACCAATGGGGCCGTTGGTCGGCCAGTCGCATCTGCCATGCCTCAACCTCCAATGAAGAGGCCAAGCATACAATGTAGTGAATTTTAGTTCCAGGTGACTAGTATAGCCGCTCGGACGCTCGGAGAGGCGTTCAGGCAGGAGCCCGACCATGATCAAGATGAGCGTCTATTATCCGGCCGATGGCGGCTCGAAGTTCGATCACGATTACTACCGCACCCGCCACATGCCACTGATCAAGGAACGGCTCGGCGATGCCTGCCTGCGCTACGAGATCGATAAGGGCCTTGCGGGCCGCGAACCTGGAAGCGCGCCGGAGTTCGTTGCGGCGTGCCACGTCTACTCGCCGACCCTGGCGGTATTCCAGGAGGCGTTAGGTCCCCACCGCGCGGAGATCGCCGCGGACGTCGCCAACTATACGGACATCGCGCCCATCGTGCAGATCAGCGAAATCGTTGGAGGGTAGGGGCCTCGGCGTGTCAGGCGTAGCCGTTGAACTTTCCCGGATCGGCTCTGCTGGCGCACCTGATCCATGGTGTGACGTGGCCGGTGCCGAAGCGGTCGACGTCGGGAACATGTGGTTGCCGTCGAAGCGAAAACTACCTCGCTCTCGTCAAACTCGCTTCAGCCAAAATCTGGATGCACTTTATGCGTCGGTGACCTATCATCTGAATCCGAAATTCGTGTCATAAGTCCTGGACTTTCTGGCAGAAACGTTTGACGGAGGCCAGGATGTCGTCTGCGGATTTCGTCCACCTGTAAGGCTTCGAGTTCTGATTATGGCGTTCGATGAAGCTTCGGATGTCGGCTTCGAGCTGCATTGTCGAAGTGTGGACGCCGCGACGGAGCTGCTTGCGGGTCAGTTCCGCAAACCAGCGTTCGACCTGATTGATCCATGACGCCGAGGTCGGGGTGAAGTGCACGTGGTAGCGCGGCCGTCGCATCAGCCAGTTTTTGACCGATGCAGTTTTGTGGGTCGCATAGTTGTCCATCACGATATGAACGTCCAAATCGGACGGTACGCTCGCATCGATCTGCTTGAGGAAATCCAGGAATTCGGTGGCACGGTGCCGCTTGTAGCCTTTGCCGATGACAAAGCCGGAGGCGACATCCAGAGCGGCAAACAACGTGGTTGTGCCGTGTCGGACATAGGAATGCGTGCGCCGTTCCGGCACGCCAGGCATCATCGGCAACACTGGCTGCTCGCGGTCGAGAGCCTGGATTTGGCTCTTCTCGTCCACGCTGAGAACCAGCGCCCGATTGGGAGGTGACAGATAAAGACCGACGATGTCGCGGACCTTATCGACGAACAAAGGATCGCTGGAAAGCTTGAACGTCTCTGTGCGATGCGGCTGCAGGCCGAAAGCGTTCCATATCCGGCGGATGGTCGTGTGCGAAAAGCCTGTGGCCCCTGCCATCGAGCGGATCGACCAATGGGTCGCATCGCTTGGCGTTGAACGCAGCGTGCGCTCGATCACAGCCGCGATCTGATCGTCGTCGATGGTTCGGGGCCGACCAGGGCGAACTTCGTCGAGCAGCCCATCGAGTCGGTCTTTGAGGAAGCGCCGTCGCCATTTGCCAACCGTATGTTCATGCACGCCGAGCTCGTCCGCAACGACCTTGCTCGGAACTCCCTCGCCACAGCGAAGAATGATCCGGCACCGCTCCGACAGGGAGCGTGCAACACGATGCTTGCGCACCTGTCGCTCCAGATATTCCCGCTCCGCCTCGCTCAAAACCAATGGGGCCGTTGGTCGGCCAGTCGCATTTGCCATGCCTCAACCTCCAATGAAGAGGCCAAGCATACAATGTAGTGAATTTTAGTTCCAGGTGACTAGCCTAACGCGCAGCGTCCGCTGACGGCTCGATCCCGGCTCAGAGAGAAGAATACAACTTACGGGAACTCTCGGGCCTGGCGGAGAGAGCGCTACCGGGTGCGTTCCGACGCTCATTGTGGAGACGATCACAACCGGCAAAAAGAGCTTGCTGCCTTTTCTAGTAGGCACTTGGAGCCGGATTCGGCGAATTGCGGTCCTGAGCGGCAGGAGGGCGCTAGAATTGTTGAGAACACCGGTGCGGCCATACAAGGACTCGTAACGGATATCGGTTTGGCCGTCCGGCGGCTGGATAGTTTCCGGGTCTCGCACGCGAGCTAGACACGCAGATTTCGTTGTTTATATCGGCGCGGACACCCGCTTGGCCGTCAAAAGGCGTTCCGGACGTGTTATGCTGGTAGTTCGTAGTAACCTAGTTGGTGACTGCAATCTCTCAACTCCTGAACCAGCGGGCGGCTCGCATTGACGGCCAGCCAAGGACGGATAGACGGCGGTCACCGGCAACTATTCGCGTTGCGATAGCGTTGCATTAGCGTTGCACAAGCGCTGCCGAAGCTTTGGCCGGCTGACGCTGTCTTCCACAGAGGTGATACGGACGGAGGTGAGCATGCCGCGTTGGCAATGGTTGATGGCGCAGCTGACGCGGCGGCTCTGGGTGCGCGCCACACTAATCGGCGCGCTGGGAGTGCTGGCGGCGATCCTCGCGGCGGTGGTCGATCGCTATATCCCCTTGGGGATGCCCGGGAGGATTGGCGCCGATGCCGTCGACAGCATTCTCACTATTATGGCTTCCAGCATGCTCGCTGTGACAACTTTCTCGCTCAACATTATGGTCTCCGCCTACGGATCGGCCACCAGCAACGTCACCCCGCGTGCCACCAAGCTGCTTATCGAAGACCGCCTGACGCAGACGGTGCTCTCGACCTTCATCGGTTCCTTTCTGTTTAGCATCGTCGGCTTGGTCGTGCTCAAAACGGGCGCCTATGGCGAGCGCGGGCGTGTCGTTCTGTTCGTCTTCACGATCGTGGTCATCACCCTCGTGGTCGTGTCGTTGCTGCGTTGGATCGACCATCTGACCCGCCTCGGCCGGGTCGGTGAAACGACCGTACGGGTGGAGGAGGCGGCGCGGAAGGCCATCGAGATGCGGCTAGCGGAGCCCTATCTCGGCGGAACGGCCTTGTCAGAACGGGTGAGCAGCATCCCGGAAACGATCGTCGCGGTAACCGGAGACGTAATCGGTTATGTTCAGAACGTCGATATGCCTGCGCTGTCGCGGCTCTGCGACAAGCATAACACTCGGATATTCCTCAACGTTATCCCCGGAACGTTCGTCTACGCCGACACGCCGATCGCCTGCATTGGAGCAAGTGATGGGGATACTGACCTGGACGCGCTCCGCAAGGCAGTGAGTGCGGCTTTCTCGATCGGCGACGAAAGGTCATTTGATCAAGACCCGCGTTTCGGCCTCGCGGTAATGAGCGAGATCGCCTGTCGAGCCCTGTCCCCAGCAGTCAATGATCCAGGCACCGCGATCGACGTCATTGGCCGCTCAACCCGGCTACTAAGTATCTGGGCGCACGGACGGCGCAATGGATCGTATCAGGAGGAACCGAAGCATCCAAATGTCCATGTGCCACCGCTCGCTACTGCGGACCTGTTCGAGGACGCATTCATGGCCGTGGCGCGCGACGGCGCAGGCCTGATCGAGGTGCAACTCCGGATCCAAAAGGCACTCCTGGCTCTCGCCCGCATGGGTGACGGTGACTTCAAATCTGCCGCCCTGCGCCAATCGCGCATCGCCTTTGATCGCGCGGCCTCCTCTCTCCCGTTAGAGGCAGATAGGGCTCGCCTGCACGAGCTGGTTGTCGACTTTGGTGCAGCAGCGGAATATAGGCAGTGAAATCCGGTCTGGGAGTAGCAACAATCTATTCAGAGGTGTCTCCGGTGACGGCGATGCCGATTTTCCGCCCCTCGCCATTGGCGAACATCGCGAAGCCGATTTGTGTCGCATCAGAGCTTAAAAGTGTCCCCCCATTCTGTGGATCCTGGAGCCACTGATCGACGAAGTAGCGAATGTCGGCAGCGGTAGGTTTCGCGCCACAACCTCCGCATCCGCCCGCTACAACTTCAATCTTCTTCCACTGGGTTTCAGAATCTTCTGGTAAAAGGTCGTAAAGTCTGTCGGGCTGCTTCATAATTCTTTCCTCGGACTCGCCCTTCGGCACGAGACGCTGAGCGACTGCATTGAGCGCGCCGCTTGCCTTCACGGGAGCGAGACCCTCCCGTCGGCGCTCCCGGTTTATCATTCGCGCGGCAACGTCCACCTGCTCGGGCGGGGAGAGCTCTGCAGCTTCTTCGTCGGGCTGTAGGGCGACGGGAACACCCGGGCCGGCAAAGGTTTGCACGGCAAACTCCCTGCCGCTCTCCCCGATTATGCCGAATCCGAAGCTTTCCAGCCCGTTGGCCAGAATGTTCTGGCGATGGCCGGGACTGTTCATCCATCCTTGCTGAAGTTCAGCAACGCGTGAGGCGCTTGGTACGGCAGGACAGCCGGTGCAGCGCGCGATGTTCTCTGCCACCTTTTTCCAGCGGCTCCCGCCGCGATCGCGGTAGCGGTCGCTGATAGTCTCGCCTTCGGGAGACGTGTGGGAATAATAGTTGCGCCGGAGCATGTCTTCCGCGTGCGCCTGTGCAGCCGAATTGAGTATCTCAGTCGATTGCAAGGGGTTGAGGCCGTGCTGTTTGCGAGCAGCGTTTACAAGAGAGAGCGCCTGAGCCCGCAACTCCGCTAGTCGTCCTGACTCCGCGGCCACTGCGGGTTGGCCCAACAAGAAGGGTACTATAACACTGGCGACGGTCAGGCTGTGGCCGGCGCGTAGGAACGAAGAGATGAGCCCAATTGTCACGGATACATCCTCCTAATCCAAGTTCTCGCTCGATTGCTGCCGACCTCGCACGCTGAAGAGGAGTGCCCTTCAGAGGCACTCCCCGCAAATTCGATGGGTTCCACTATCATTGAGCGGTGTTGGGAGCAGGCTGGGTGCTTGATGTGGTGCCCTGGTCTGTCGCGCCCTTACGCTGCATCTTTCCGTACTCGAACACCTGCACGACAGTCACTTCATCGGGTCCGTAAGGAATATCATAGCGTGCGGGATCTCTTGTCCAAGCCGCCGCGCCTGTATACGGAAAAGCGTAGTAACCTCGACCACTTGCGCCCCTGACGTCGGAAACGACCGCGGCAAGCTTGCCATCATTCACGATGAGGTCGTTCACATAACCATAGCGCTGGTTATTGTTGAGGTATGCGCCGTCTCCCATTATATCCGTGGCTTTGAACAGACCGGAACCTGCGGCAGTGTCCTCCTCGACCGTCGCAACCTGCCCGGTCTCACTTTTTCGGATGGTCCCGCGATCACCGGCGGCGGCGGCGTAATCGTCGGCGGTTTCCTCGGTGACGGGTACGGTGATCCGGGCAGCGTCTTGCGAGAGTTCCACCTCACTCCAGGGAATGCTGACGTGAGTGTCACCAATGTCCCAAAGACCGCCAACCTCGGCTATCAAAGCCACAACATCGCCTTGCTCGTTGAAGATGATGTTTTCGACGTCGCCGATCTCCTCACCGTCGCGGCCCACGACCGCGGCCTCATCGAAGACCTGATCGACGCTCCAACCGGAGGCGTAGAGTGGGTCATAGCGCCACTCGGACAAGACGATAGTCTTGCTCGGATCGGTTTGGGTCTGTGGCGCAGTCTGGTTTTGCGGCTGGGTCTGGTCCGCTTGATTGGGTTGCGTTTGGTCCTGCGCGAACGCAGGGGCTATAAGCACGGCCATCAGGCCGGCGCTGTAAACTAGCGCTTTCAAGGTACACCTCCCTAGTTTTTGAGTTGGCTTTCGCATGAGCGGCGTCCGGGCCACCCATAGCCGCCGAACCGCAGTGTCACAGGGATGTTCCGAGTATGAACAAGATTTAATGTTTCTCAATGAGCTGCATCTTGCAGCATCAAACGAAGAACGCGGCCAATTCAGCGAACTCGCATCCGACTACAGAGAAGGAGAGCTTATCATTCCACAGGACAGATCAGACAGCAGGAACAAGCAGTTCTACTTCGGCTTATCAAGTACCTGTGCCTTCAGCAGGATCTACTCTGCTTCCTCAATCACAGAGATGACAAGACAAATTTATACTTTAAGATGCATTAAGGTGGAGCGACCGCAACCTGCAGCCGGTTGCGGCGTCTGCATGCTCGGGCCAACCTAATTAATCTTATCCGAAAGAGGAGTTGGAACGATGCAGCAAGCTACCAACGACCGTTCTCATCCGATTTCTCCAGAGGAGCTGAACGATCTGCAGGTGCTTTTGCGCAGAGTTTTGAATGAGAGAAATCTCGCGATGGAGAGCGCCGAAGCGGAAGACATAGCAGCGACACTCATTGAGCTCTATCAGGGAGGTGTACGGGATCTTTCTGCCCTCCGGGCGCTCGTAGGCTAAAGCAGATCCACGGGTGATGCCCGTCAGCCCTGTCTCATGACGCTCCGGACGGAACTGGACAGCGCCCTAAAACATCATTCGCATGCTACTTCGACCAGCATCTTACGGGAGAGGCAATGAAGCAGGTAAAAAACCGTCGCAAGCAGGAGGCGAGCCTTGCTGAGACGACTGGCAGCAAGACACGTCACGAGCGCCCGATGGGGCGCCCGGACACCGGCGATTTGACCGATCCGACGGAGGTTTGGAGGGATGCCGAAACCACGCCGCAAGGTGAACCGCGCCGAGGTCAAACCAAGGCGCTCGGACAACGTGTGGCGGACGCCGGTGATCTCAAGGGAGGTGAACCCAGCCCGTACGACATTGAAGTTCAGGCGGACAGCATCGCCAATCGAACGCAGCGCGATAAAGGATCAACAAAGAAGACTAAAAAATAGCTCGTTGCGTAGCGTGGAATTGTGCTGCCGCACCTCAGGAGGAGCGAGAAAATGCTTTGGAGTGCATCTGGAGTGAAGGGCTGCAGCATCGATGCCAGCGGCGGGTCCATCGGCACTGTAAGCGATCTCCTGTTCGACGACCAAACGTGGTCCCTTCGGTGGATTGTAGTCAGCATGGGGCTGCTCTCAGGGCGCCAGGTACTCATGCCGCCTTCCGCAGTGGTTTCGGTGGACTCCGTCGGTCGCTCGCTCGCCGCCGACGTGACCCGTGAGCAGGTCGAGGATAGTGCTGAGCTGGATGTCGACGCGCCCGTTTCGCGTCGACACGAGCGCAGTCTTTCCGGCCACGGATGGAAGCCGTATCGGTCTCACGGGCGGCCTGATGAAAGTGATCCACATTTGCGTTCGATCAGCGAAGTCACAGGCTATTATGTGCACGCCCGTGATGGCTATATCGGCCACATCGAAGACTTCGTCGTCGACACCGATGCGTGGGCTTTCCGGTATTTGGTTGTCGACACCGTCAATTGGTGGCCGGGAAAGCAGGCGTTGGTCTCACCGGCCGCATTTTCTGAAATCAACTGGGAAGCGAAAACGGTGAACGCCGATCTGACGCGAGATCAGATACAGGGTGCCCCGGAGTACTATCCCGGCCAACTCATTGATCGAGCCTACGAGGCGCTCTATCACGATTATTACGGCTATCCCTATTACTGGCAGTGAGTGCGCTCGCAGGAGGAACTCGTGAGGTACGGCGCTGCAGAGCCGCCGGGGGTGGTGCTTTCTCTGCCGCTACCCAGTCCTGGGCAAACGCCCATCGGGGAAGCCTCATGGGAGCACGCCGAGGTAAACAGTCAGGGGGCTGAGGGGCGATTGAAACAGCTCCGCCTCTCAAATTCGTTGGAACAATGCGTTCTGAGGAAGGTTCGAGGGTCGCTGTTGCGCACTGGGCGGCTGATCGCTCGCGTGACAAGTGGAGACAGCGATACCCGTTGGGCGGACCGAATAGCAAAAAGGTGTACGCTTCCCGACATTTGAGCCGCGTCTCCGCGAAGCAGCGCACAGCTGTTCATATCACGTTTCGGCGAGGGACCCGTCGAAGAGAAGCACGAACCTGCAAAGGACAGAACAATGTTCCATCACGTGAAAGAACTTCAGTTTGATGCGCGTGTATCGAAGCCGGACCCGCGCTTCGCAGCGCTCCTTTTGGAGCAGTTCGGCGGCGGCAACGGCGAATTGAAGGCCGCCATGCAGTATTTCGTCCAGGCTTTCGCTGCACGACAGCCATTTCCCGATAAGTACGACCTGCTGATGGACATCGCCACGGAAGAATTTAGCCATCTGGAAATTGTGGGCGCCACAATCACGATGCTGCTCGATGGCGTGAACGGCGAGCTCAAGAATGCCGCAGAGGCCAACCCGATAACCAAGCTGAACGGGAAGTCGGCCAAGGAGAACCTCATCCACGAGGCGCTCGTGAACCCCCAATTTCTCACTCTTACCGGAGGGGGGCCCGCACTGACCAACAGCCAAGGCGTGCCTTGGACTGGCGCATACGTGAATGCTAATGGCGATCTGACCGTCGACTTGCGGTCGGACATAGCTGCGGAGAGCCGCGCGAAAATCGTCTATGAATACCTGTTGCAGTTCACGGATGATCCGCATGTGCAAGACACGCTTCGCTTCTTAATGACGCGGGAGGTGGCCCACTTCCAGATGTTTTCGGCTGCACTCGAAACCATCCAGCCGAATTTTCCGCCGGGTGTCCTGCAGGGCGATCCCCGCTTCACTCATGAGTATTTCAACATGTCGAATGGCGCCGATACCCGCGGCCCCTGGAACGAAGGGCAGGGGCCATGGGCCGAGGGCGAGCAGTGGGAGTACATCGAGGATCCCATCAAACACGTCATTGATACAATGGGTGAGGCCAATCACAAGCCCAGCGGAACGAGCCGATCGCAGAAAGACGTCCAGCGATTGGACAAGGAAATGAGCAAACAGCGCAGTGAAGAGATCAAGTCGATGTTGCCGAAGGGTGAAAATCAATGGTCGTCCTATCCGCAGAACGACGCTCCGAGACCCAAGAGCAAGTGACCGATCCCTCGGCAAAGGCCGCATCGGCCTCGAGACAGAGTGACGGGGCGGCGGTTGGGGCCGCCGTCGAGGCGGTCTACTACACCGATCCGCTTTGCTGCTGGTCATGGGCATTCGAGCCGCAGTGGCGGCTGTTGCGATATGCCTTTGCAGGGCGACTCGCATGGCGCTATCGCATGGGCGGAATGCTCAGGAGTTGGGAAGTTTACGGCGATCCGGTCAACGCCATCCACCGGCCTGCCCAAATGGGTCCGCTTTGGCTTCAGGCGCACCACATTTCTGGAATGCCGTTGGACGTCCGCATCTGGACTGAGGATCAGCCATCATCGTCCTGGCCCGCTTGCATTCTGTTCAAGGCGGCCGAGCTGCAGTCGTCTCTTGCAGCCGAGCTGATCCTCCGGCGGCTAAGAGAAGCGGTGATGACAGAGCGGCGCAACGTTGCTCGCCATGAGGTTTTGTGCGAGCTCATCGATGCTTGCGCTGAGGCGTATCCTGACGTTATCGATCCGCACCGTCTGCGTCGTGACATGGCTGGTGAAGTAGCTCGCGCACACTTCATGGACGACGTAAAGGACGCACGCTTTCGTCAGATCGGGCGATTTCCCGCCCTTGTCATCCGCCGCCCGCGATCCGTTGGGACGTTGATAATAGGGTGGCGTCCGTTCGATGCTTTGCTGGAAACCGTGAGGCGCGTGGTACCGGAACTGGGCGCTGGGCGCCGACCCGCGGATGAGGAGGAATATTGTTCGTTCTGGCCTCAAGCGAACCCTTGCGAGCTTAAAGTGGCACTAGGGTCGGCGGCGGCTGCCAGCCAGTCCGCCGCCGACCCTCTGTGTTCGCCACGGTAAACGGCGATTTTACCGGCGTATTGCGGTGGCGTTTGTGGCCGACCCTTATCGGACGGCGGTGACGGGTGCTCGCCCCGTGCCGGGGCGGTGGGGGCAGCGGCAGTAGCCGCAAAAGTGCTCATCGGTCCGAAGACACAAAGTTTGGCTTTACCCATGCTAGACCGTGGCAAGTTGGCTCCGGCTCAATCTCCCGCGGCGCCCATCTCACCGCCTTGGTTCTGCATTTCCCTGCGAAGGAGTTCTATTTCGCGCTTGAGTTCGGCGAGTTCGATGGAGCCGGCGATCTCGCCGTCGCTTGCTTGCGCCTCCTGACCAACGAAGAATGTGGCAAAGCTCGCGGTGATATACCCGAACATCGCCAGTCCATACATCGCCAGGAGCAGTGCGAGCACTCTTCCTTCCGGCGTCTCGGGCCAAAAATCCGATCCTATTGTTGTGACCAGCATCGCGGTCCACCAGAGTGCATCCCCGTAGTTGCTGAAGCCGCCTTCGATCTCGCGGACGGGCTCAAATGCGAGCATTCCGCCTGCCCCAAGGAGAACAACGACGACCGTGGCAAGAAGTACGTAGCCCAATCCCCTGCGATCGAAGCTCTTGCGCAACGCCATCAACCCTCTGTTGGCGGTGCCGACGATCCGTACCAAGCGCAGCCCGCGGGCGAGACGCAGGAAGCGCAGCGCATTGAGGAACCGAAACGCCAGCGCCAACAGTGCGATCACGGTCACCGGATTGCGCCGCAGGAATTGCCATTTCCGTGGCGCAAGAGCCAAGCGAAGGAGAAACTCCAGGACAAAAAGGATCCAAATGATGGTTCCGAGTAGTTCGAAGGCGCCCGATGTGGCCCACGCAAGTTCAATCAAGACAAGTGACAGCCAAATGAAGGAAAGGATCAGCATTGGCTTTTCAAGCGATTGTTCCAGCTGATGCAGAACCTCCCAGCGCTCCTCCTGCTCAGGAGATTCGTCACGACGCAGCTCCGGCTGGGGTGCCATTATGCCCTCCTTTCAATTGGTAGCGGAGCTGGTGCCAGAGACACCGTTCTGAACTACACTCAAGGAACCGTCCGTTTCGAGCACGACGCATGCGGCGGCTTCAATCGTGAGGAGCCCGTGTTGCCGAACGGCGGCATCTATCTCCTCACGCGTGATACGTTGGCTCTGCATCGCGTTGTTCAGGCAGACCCCGTTTCGGACCAGCAATGTTGGCTCGCTCTTCACCATCTCCCGAACCCGTTTCGAACGAACCGACAACCATGTGATTGAGAATTGCAAACCGACAAGCAGCGCGAGCCCCATTGCCCCATCGGCCAGAGGGACGCTCCGATCCATCAGTACAGTCGCGAGCGTTGATCCCAGAGCAACGGTGATGACGAGGTCGAATGCATTCATTTTGCTGAGCGTGCGCTTTCCGGAGACACGCAAGACGAGGACCAGAAACGCGTAGGCTGCGCTGCCCACGATGATGATCCGCAAAAGGCTCTCCCACCCGTGAAACAGCATCGACCCACTCATCCGCTGCTCTCATCTTCGTCGCTACGAATGCCGAGGTATGCCAAGGCCAAAAGGCTGATGAGATTGATGGCGCTGAGCACGATAGCTATGTTGAGGCTTCCCAACCCTACCGCGGCACCAATGGCGCCGGCATTCCAGATGCTCGCCGCCGTAACCAGCCCCTTCACATTGCCGCGTTGCTTAACGATGGCACCGCCACCTATGAACCCTATGCCGGTGATGACGCCTTGTAGGACGCGCGCCTGAGCTTCCGCGGCCGCTGGAGAATTGGTGTCCACCAGGAGCGCGAAGCCGCAGGCAGCTACCGATACGATTGGAAGCGTTCTGAAGCCGACGCTGTAGCGGCCTCGACCGCGTTCCCATCCGATCGGAAATGCCAGAGCGAAGGCGATTGCGACGGTCACCACATCAACAAATAGCCGTTCAAGATCGAGCCCCAGTTCCATCATCTCCTTCCCACGGGTCGCTAGGAACCACACCTCCGTTGCGGGTGTCGGCGCCGACTGAACGAGCCGGGAAGATCAAACCGGGGTTAGCCGGATTGGTTCCGGCCGGCGCCGGTAGCGCAAACGGTATTCTTTTCCGTTTGGGCGGTTGCTTCAGGCAATCACAACGGCGTGTCCCAGGAACCAGAACGCCCAAGCTCTGTTAGGTCGATGCAGAATTAGTCAGAGGAGGCGACGGATGCTGCAATTGAAAGCCAAACTAGGCATGCTCGCTGTGACGCTTTTTGCCGTTTCGCCGACAGTCGCTGCACAGGTTTGCGGAAAGACCGAGGTGGTGGACGAGGGGGAGACGCTGGAGCAGCTCGCGGCGCGGTGCGAAACGACTGTGGATGCTGTGCTCTCCGCGAATCCCGCACTAGACGCCGATGATATCCAGGCGGGGCTCCAGTTGAAGATGCCGGAATCCGCAGAGGGTGACTGGCTGAGCCGCGCAAGACAGGCAGTCAGCGTGGCGGGTGAACGCGTGAATGAGGCTGCGGAAGCTGCGGGAAGGTCGGTTTCAGACTACCTTTCCGATCAACCGGACCTCAACCGGGACATTCTTGAAATGGGCGAGCGGCTCGGACTCCCGGGCGTCTCAACCAGTCAAAGTCGGGGAGCTGAGCTGATGGTCATTCCGAAAGATGTAGGTCCCGGCGACAAGGTAGACCTCAATGCAAACGGCCTACCAGGTGGGGTCGAGGTGACAATGGGTGTTCGCATCGGCGATGAATCGGATTTTCGAGCCATCTCTCGGGCGCGCACTAACGAAGCGGGATTGTTGGAGGCAACAGTCCCTGTTCCTGAACAGGCACAAAAGGGAGACGAAATCGCCTTTGCCGTCGAGACGGTGGATGGCCGCGTCCGTGTGGTTTCCGAACCGTTCAATGTTGGTCCTACTACCGACTGATGTCGCCGCTGCTTCTGTCTGTCCACAGACTTGCTCGCCCTCACCCTTGAAAGAGTGACGACACGACTGTGAATAGGATGAAGCCGCCAAGGAAGAAGGCCGCGGACGCGCGAGTGTCTTCGGCCACCTCGTGGGCCTCCTTGAGCATGTCCTCCACGGCCGCCAGCAGCAGAATCCCGGCCGTAAACGCGAGCGCCGCCAGTTGCATACTTTCCGCTTGCCCGCGTAGCAACCAAAATCCGACACTCGCCCCCAACAAACAGGGCAATACGAAGGACGCAGACAGGATAAGCCGTTGTGCTCTCGGCGCACCGCGGTGCTTGAAATTGGCGATCGTCGCAAAGCCCTCAGGCGCATCGGCCATCAGTTGCCCAACGGTTAGAACGAATGCAAGATGGAAAGAGACATTGGAGCTGATGCCTATCATCAGACCATCGCTGAAGAGGTCCACGGCTACGGCTGCGTAGATCATCCATGCACCGGGCGCCTCGGCGCCGCGGATGGCATCCATGGTCCACTCCAGCAGCACGTAGAATGCACCGCCAAGGCCCAGTCCGGCGACAACAGCCCAGAGCGGCGCGGAACCGCTCATAGCGGCTGGCAGCAGTTCCACGGCAACGACAGCGAGCACAATGCCGGAGGCGACGTGCAGAGCACGACTGAGCATCGACCTGGAAGTGGCGACAAACTCAGCAACGGCGCCCCCAGCCCCCCGACGCCACCACGCGTGTCGTCACCCGGGAGGGCGAGCCGGTTTTCAACGAGAACTTCGGTGCGCCTTATGCCGCGACCATGGGCC
Organism: Sinorhizobium meliloti; assembly: GCF_035610345.1. The sequence goes on from NZ_CP141215.1 coordinate 229,404, forward strand.
CCTTCTACTCGCCGCTGAACTTGCCTTGCCAGCAGCCGCCCTGGGGCTATGTCGCCGGCGTCGATCTGACCACCGGCAAGACGGTTTACCAGCACGTAAACGGCACAGCGCGGGATCTCTCTGGGCCGCTCTCTCTGCCTTTTGAGATGGGGGTTCCGGGCATTGGTGGGCCGATTGTGACGGCGGGCGGTGTGGCGTTCCTGAGCGGAACGCTGGACTACTACGTGCGCGGCTATGATCTGCGGACGGGAGAGCAATTGTGGCGCGCCCGGCTGCCGGCCTGCGGTCAGGCGACACCGTCCACATATCGCGGCGCGGACGGTCGGCAGTATCTCATCGTTGTCGCCGGTGGCCACGGGTCGACTGGCACAAAGGCAGGTGATTCGGTCATCGCTTATGCGCTACCCCGATGACTGACGGAGGCTACTTTAGAATAAGTCGTATCATCCGCGCGAAATCCAGCGGCTGGGGATCTCCCACAAGCAACAAGGTGGAAGACGGAACGAGATGTGTTTCCGTCAGTTTTGGGAAAGAGAAACTGGGAGGTCCGAATGAAACAGGTTCTTTGGCGTGTGCCTCTCTCAGTGACCCTTCAAAACGGTATGCCACGCAGGTTTTGCGGACCTTATGACGCTCTGGACTTCTTGGAACACGAGTGGCCAAGCCACGGCAAATGGCGGCACCGTGCAGTGCGTGATTGCCGCGCTGCCCTGTCCGAACTTCTTGACGCTGAGGCGGCAAGAGCGTCATTCACGGCTGCTTGTATCGAGGCATCAATGGCGTGCCGCGACGCGCAACGTGCCGTCGGCACGACGGAAGTGCGGCGGTGACGTGTGGGACCTGCGTCGCTGAATATGGCCGCACACCTTCCCGAGGAAGGTGATTATAATGATCGATGAGCGAGAAACGCATCTGGCGGCGTGCCTACGAGGGTAGGCCGAGCCTGAGAGCAGGCTATTGGCGAGATAGAGAATGCCGGATGAAGCGTCAATGCGAGCTAGTCAACCAGCTTCGGCGCAGCCGGATAGATGATCAGCCTGAATGCCGGAGGCGTACGAAGGCACCAGCAAAACAAGCTTCAAATAAGCAAGAGGAGGCTGTCGGTGCAATTGGTCAACGTTTCTCTTCGGTCGCTTCGGGATGCGTACCATCGGAGACGGAGCCCGGGTGGGGGTCGGTAACCTTCTTCTCATCCCGGGAGTGGTCTCCTTTCGGATTTCTTTTTGCCGGTGCTAGGTGCGACTGCTGTTGGCTCGTACGGGTTTTCTTTTCCACAGCTGCCTCCTTTTGTGAATTTGATCAATGCTTCACGCAGCAAGAGTGTTCCACGCTTGGCGATTGCGCCGGAAAACAAAACGGGCGTATGCGGCTGGCTAGCCAGGAAAACCTTCTTCCGAATTGAACGCGTGCTTCAGCCAGCTCCGAGCTCGCTCTTCCCCTGTCCGTTTGGTGCGGGTGGGAAACGGCCGGGCATTTCCTTGTAATGCAGATAACGGATGCTCAGCGGTCACAGGAGCGTGCCCTCTTGCCTCCCACTGGGTCTCAGGCGTTCGGATGCTCACAGTCAAGGGATTGACGTTCAGGGTATTGGTGAAAACGTGGGCCAAAGGATCGCACTTCCGCCGGAGAAACGGTTGCAGTAGATTGAAAAGCATCGCGAATTCATCACCGCACTTACCGGGCTGGGAACCCTGGCCGTCTGGGGCAATCTACCTGGAACAGCCTTAGCCGGAGCCATTCAGTCTCGCTCTGATCGCGTTCATCTGCTCGATTTCTTGGCGCTGCCCTTCAGAGATTTGTTTGCACAGCTCGGTCAGTTCCTCGTCGGTGAGGTTCGCTTCGCGGCACATCAGAATTGCTCCAGAATGATGCGGGATCATCGAGGCGATGAACTGGTTGTCGTCGATCAACGCCTGGGCGCGAGTTCCCGCAAACGCCACAACAAAGAGGGCCGCCAGGCAGAGGTAAATGGCCACATTCAGTCCCCTGTTCCTATACATCCCACCCATCATCGCCAGCATGATGATTCCCATCGGAGCGACCATCGTCAGCGCCATGTAGAACATGTTGAGATTGTTACGAAAATCGGACCAGCCGTCGATCATCGAAAACATCACGAAGTACATGACGACCAGGCTGAGCGCCATGTTGACAGCGAGCATGAGGTAATGGTGAATTATCGTGTCTGGATGTTGCATTGAGTGCTTGTCTTCTTTCATGATCACGCTCCGCTTCGTAGACAGTTGCAGCGTATGAACTTGGGATTGCTGGAGGAACCGGCGGTCCGGCCGTTCGTTCCATCGAAGGCGGTATTGCGCCTCTGCAACTGAGCTGGTCAAGCGCACTCGGAAACTCGCAAGTCGTCGCGGGCACCCGCTGCCCCTGGAGTCAGGAGTGCCGGCCTGCTGATCTCGGATAGTCCGGCTTTGGATTGCTTCTAGGTACCTCGTGGACTTCCTGTGTCGGCCCGACACTCGGGGCAGCGTCGGTAATGCCGGCGAGAGAAGAAAACCTCTTTGCCAACATCCCGCCGAAGACCAACGGAAGGGGTCCTTCGTTTTCTCGCGCTGGGTCTATCGGCAGCGGAACCTATGATCTCTCACTTTTTAAGTGTGATGAGTAGGATGTCCCTTTTGACCGGTCACAACCCGAAGGTAGAAGTGCTTTCCGACCTTGAGCGCCGCCGTTGGTCGAACGCGGACCGGCGACACGACTCTGACTGGCGAGGCGAGGGCAGCTCGACGAGATCAAGAAGCGCCTCCTCAGGCGACGGCCGGCGGAGCCTGGTCGTCTCGCGATACGCAGAGTACGACGTTGATGACGAGGGTTCGCTCAATGCCGAGAAAATCGACTTCATTTTCTCCACGTTGTACCGATAGTGACGTTTGAGGGAGAGGCGGCGCTTTCCATCCGCAGCTAAGGCTAAGGAAGCGGCGTAGGATCGCCCGCGTACGGGCGTCCTGCCGTCGAGTTCGATGCGAGAAGCTACGCCAACAAAGTACCGTCTCACGCGGCCGTAGCGCCTCCAGCCATGATTCTGCTTCAATAATAATCGATATTAATCGTAGTGATTGAAATAGAATCGATAGGTGCTAAACATGGAAACCAAGGTGCTGACCGCGCACGTGCCACTGCCGCTCGCCGAGAAAGTCGATCAGATCGCCGCGCGCCTTGAGCGCTCGCGTGGGTGGATCGTCAAGCAGGCGCTGACCGCCTGGGTCGATCAGGAAGAGGAGCGCCGACGCTTGACGCTGGAAGCGCTTGCCGACGTCGACGCTGGCCGCGTTATCGATCACCAGGCCGTCCAGGCCTGGGCCGACAGTCTTGATAGTGACAAGCCGCTATCCTTACCGCTGTGATGAAGCTTGAGTGGACGCGTAAGGCAGTCGCCGATCTTGGGCGCCTCTATGATTTCCTGGCAGCGGTAAATCGGCAAGCTGCGGCTCGTACTGTGCAATCGTTGACGAGCGCTCCAGCACGCCTGCTCGAACAACCACGTATCGGCGAACGGCTGGAGGAATTCGACCCTCGAGAGGTTCGGCGAATTCTCGTTGGCCATTACGAAATACGGTATGAGATCCGGCAGTCGACGATCTACGTGCTGCGGCTTTGGCATACGCGTGAAGAGCGGTAGGAAGAAAGGCGCCAATCGGAACGACGTTCATTGTGGTAAAGGGAACTGTCCTGTGACAATCGGCGAGGATGCGATCCTGCGGCGCGCCGAAGAACTCGGCCCGTCCTTCCGTTCGGCCGGCTCCGAGCTGCTGACCGATGACGACGTCGCCACACTCACGCGTCTCGCCGGCGAAGGCATGGGCACGCTTGATTGTCTTCAGGCGGTTGATTTGGCCTTCCGCCTGTTGCTGACTGGCCGGGAGGCCCTAAACCTACCAATGGAAACAACCGAGCATCAGGCCGTGCAGACCATCGTTGGCGACGCTGCGGGACGATCGAGGGGCCAATCGGCCACAATCGATTCGCCGAACTAGGGCACGGCGGAAAGCAGGAGAAAAACAACAAATATCGAGAGGTGAACGGCACCTTGGAGCACGGTGGTTCTGCCGGTGCCGAGGGTGATCGTGCTGACAAAGAGTGTCAGGACGAGCATCACGAGGTTCTCCGGGCGGAGCCCCAACGTAATGTTCTGCCCAAGTGTGACGGAGATCGCAGCGACCACCGGAACTGTCATACCTATGCTTGCAAGGGCTGACCCGAGAACAAGATTTACGCTGTTTTGAAGGCGGTTCAGCAATGCTGCTTTGATCGAGGCTATGCCCTCCGGCAGGAGAACGACACCCGCGATGACCACGCCAACCACGGCTTGTGGCAGCCCCATCGCGTCGACTGCGCTGTCGAGGGGATGAGAAAGCAGCTTGGCCAACAAGACGACTGCCACGAGGGCCAGCACGAGCAGGCCTCCAGTTACCGGCATATTGCCCTTCGGGCGTTCATGCTCGGCCGGAAGCGCCTTGCCGTCATCGATGGCACCCGTGTGATCCATGAAATAGTCGCGATGGCGGACCGTCTGCACGTATAGAAACACGCCGTAGAGGACCAGCGACACAAGTCCAATGATGGCAAGCTGTATTCGATCGAATTGCTGGGGCTGTCCCGCGATGACGAAATTCGGCAGCACGAGAGACAGTGTCGCGAGTGTGCCAAGCACCGCCAGTGCCGCCGAGGCCGCATCCAACTGAAACGACTGCTCGTGGTGGCGGCGGCCGCCAACCACCAGACAAAGTCCGATGACTCCGTTAAGCACGATCATAACCGCCGAAAAAACCGTATCTCTCGCGACCTCTTCATTTCCCTCTGCGCCCGATAACATTATGGAGACGATGACCGCCACTTCGATGATTGTCACGCAGATGGCGAGCAGGATCGCTCCAAAAGGCTCACCCACCCGCTCGGCAAGAACTTCGGCGTGATGCACCGCCGCAAAAACAGCACCTGCAAGCAGGGCCGCGGACGTCAGCAGTATCAGGACAGAGTCTTGAGGCAGCACGTGCGCAAGTGCCAGAGCCGCAGTCACGCCACCGAGGAGCGGAATGATCCAAGACCACAGCGGCACGTGTTTCGAGGTGCTATCTTGCATTGTCGCCTTTATCTTCCCATCAGCTGTTAACGTGAACACGCCGTCTGATCTCGCTCGGCGCTCCGGGCAGAGGAGACGCGAAATCGGGCGACATTGCTACCACCTCTCGTCAGATTGGTGAGCAGGATCGGTTTTTGCCGGCTTCAAAGCAAACGCGGGAACGTCGCTCATCAAAACCGTTGCTAAGGCGACCCAATCGCCCCCAGAAGGGACCGCAGGACATTTTGCCGGAGAGTCAAAAAGCGGCGCGAGAGAGACCAGCCTCGACCCACGAAAGAGGTGCGGGTATTTGCCGCCAAACTGCGCCTGCATGATCCCTCGCTGGCAGTTCTAGAGCCTCGATGGATAGTCGAGAGCACATTCCCGCGCAAGATGTAGTGCGAAGTCGTACAGCTTTAAATCCGCGTTCGAGCAGGCGCTCTGCGCGTCCGGCCTCTATCTGCTCGTCAGCGCTAGACTAGCCGTTCCGCGGCTCATCTGGCAGGAACGTTCCTGCCGCATTGCTCGAGCACGCATCGCCGCTCAGTTGGGAGCCCATAGATTTCACCGGCATTTATTTCTGGGGAGATGAACAGCAAAGTGCTTCAGACCTTTTTCGACTTCCCGGAAGAATCCTGCGGGTAGCGCGATGGTATCCTCTGTTTGGCCACAGCGTACGATTTCGAGCAGTTCTTGTTCCCACCCCGGAAGGGGAGGGCAATACAGCCGTTGGCGGACGCGCAGGTCTGGCCCGCATTGCGGATCGCGCCATCGACGGCTGCGTCGATATCCGCGTCATCGAAGACGATGAAGGGAGCGTTGCCGCAGAGCGCGAAGCTGATCCGCTCTGATCTGGTCCGAGCACTGCCGCATCAGCAACCGGCCAACCTCGGTCGACCCGGTGAAGCTGATCTTTCGCACTTTCGGATTGGAACAGAGCTCGCGGCCGATTACGTCGCCTTCCGACGCATAGACCAGATTGAGAACAGCTCTGCACCGATCTCATGCTGATTTGCTCGAGTGTCTCTCCGGTGTCGCTCAGGGGCGCCCGTATCGGGTGCGAGGCGCTTGAATGGGGCGCCACATCAACGACCACCGCGACGCTTGGTAGATCGTTTGAAGGGCGGATCACACCAACATTGATCCTCGGCAGCTTTCATAGGCTCGCGCGCAAGATCGAACCGAACACGAGCCGCTCTATACCGGGCGACAAGATCTTCATCGTCCAGCTCGCTGACGCTCCTCTCATCGACATGGACCTGCTGTACTGGAGCCGGCGCTTCCGAAACATGCCCGGCGAGGGTGACCTGCCCGTCGTGGACTTCATGCGGGCTGTTGCTGCCACGGGTTATGGCGGCCCGTTGTCTTTGGAAATCTTCCATGATCAGTTCCGCGGAGGATCGGCGAGGGCAATCGCCGAGGATGGCCACCGCTCGTTGGTCAACTTAATGGACCAGGTGGTAAGGCAGCAGCCAGACATCCGTATCTGAATTAGCCCCCGAAAGGCCCGGACATGCTCCGTCACTTAGTTAAGTGTGTAGGAGTAGTGTCGGTATTATGACTAGCATCAAGCATAAGATAGAGGTCCTCTCCGGGCCTGAACGACGGCGGCGCTGGAGCACGGCAGAGAAGCTGGCGATCATCCACGAGACCTATGAGGCGGACGCGACGGTGAGCATCGTCGCGCGTCGGCACGGCATCCAGCCGAACCAGTTGTTCGCCTGGCGCAAGCTGGCGTCCCAAGGGGCACTAACGGCGACTGCCGCCGAAGAGGAGGTCGTTCCGGCTTCCGAATACCGGGCGCTTCAGGCCCAGGTGAAGGAGTTGCAGCGCCTGCTGGGCAAGAAGACGATGGAGAGCGAAATCCTCAAGGAAGCCCTCGAAATCGCCGGAGGCCCAAAAAAACGGATGTTGCGCTCGATCTCTCTTCCGAGGGGAATTTTGGAATGAAGGCCGTCTGCGAAACTCTAGGTGTCGCCCGGTCGAATATCGCTGCGCGTGCCGCAAATTCCCCTTCCAGAGCCAGAGGACGTCCACCACTCCCGGATCGGGAACTGGTGGAGGATATCAAGGCCATCATCGCCGACATGCCCACCTACGGCTATCGGCGTGTCCATGCCATCCTGCGCCGCAATGCCCGGAAAGACGGGCGTTCGTGGCCCAATGCCAAGCGCGTTTACCGGGTCATGAAGCTGCACAATCTGCTGCTGGTGCGCCACACCGGAGCGGCCGATGATCGCCTCCACGACGGTCAGGTCGCTGTCGAACGTTCGAACATCAGATGGTGCTCCGACGGCTTCGAGATCGGCTGCGACAACAAGGAGAAGGTCCGGGTCGCCTTCGCTCTCGACTGCTGCGACCGAGAGGCAATCGCCCATGTCGCCACCACCGAGGGCATCAAGAGCCAGGACGTGCAGGACCTCGTGATCACCGCAGTGGAGAACCGCTTCGGCCGCATCAACATGCTGTCCGAGCCCATCGAATGGCTCACCGACAACGGCTCCTGCTTCATCGCCAGGGACACCGCGTCCTTGCTGCGCGACATCGGCATGGAACCGTGCACGACGCCGGTGCGCAGCCCGCAATCGAACGGCATGGCCGAGGCCTTCGTCAAAACCTTCAAGCGCGATTACGTCGCCGTGAACCCCACCCCGGATGCCGAAACCGTCATGGCGCAACTGCCGTTCTGGTTCGAGCATTACAACAATCTTCACCCGCACAGCGCCTTAGGGTATCAATCTCCACGCGAATTCATCAGCTCGAAATCTCAAGCCTGAGCATGTCCGGTCTTTTGGGGGCAACTCCAGCCAGACATCCGTATCGACGTCCCGCAAATGCCAGACCGGATTGCGACTAGAGGTGTTGAGTTCGTTGAGTTTACCAAGAGGGCCGAAGAAAAAAGAACCTCAGCCATCAGCTTTACTCGCAACTCCTGCGGCCTGGCACGACTTTTGCACGATCACCCAGTTGGGCGCGCATGCTGTGCGCATTCAATTGTCCCGAACAACCGAACTAGTTTAAACAACAAAGGAAGCAAGATGGCAGCTCTGCGTCAGATCGCGTTCTACGGTAAGGGATATCGGCAAGTCTACGAGGATCGCCGACCGATTTGGCACGTGTTTGCAAGCGCTCCCTTCGTGTTTGTGAGCATAGCACCACGGCCTCCACAAATCCTCCTGCGCCATACAGGCTCCAGTGAAGACCATAACTGAGTCCACGGTCGAAGACGAGATCCTTGGTTTCCCGTTCGGATAACGAAGTGCTCTTCCAAAGCCGCATCAACGTCATGTCGCGCATGCGCGGCGACAGGCTCCCGCGTTCCGCCCGATGCCGTCAACACTTAGAGGACGGCACCACGCTCGGCGAGCGCAAGGATAGGACGCGCCTTGCCGCTAATGCAAAAGTTTCGGAAGAGCGCCCACGCCTCCACATGCTCGGACGCGTGACGACCATCCATACGACATTGTTCGTCACCTTTGTCGGCTTTACGACACCGATCGTGTGGTCAATTTCCAGATCTAACCATTTGAAAGAAAGCAATTATCATTGCTTCAGTCACTCCTGCGGCCTGGCATGACTTTTGCACGATCACCCCTGGGCGCAATGCTGTTGCGCTTCATGTGTCCGAACAACCCAAATCATTGAACAACAAAGGAAGCGAGATGGCAGCTCTGCGTCAGGGCGTTCCACTGCAAGAAACACAAGCCGAAGCGGGTACCGTGTCCATCGCTGCGAGGGAACCAGCCGCGTCCGATGTCGCGGCATCACCTCGCACTCAGCCACCGACGGGCACTTGGAAGACCATGACTTTCGCGACCACGGCTACCATCGAAATATCGCTACATAGCTGGCGCAGCATCGCGGAGCTTCGCTCTGACAGTTGGACATCATTGGTGGACGATCTGGGGCTGCTCTCGACTATTTCCCCGGACCATTCCGATTTCGTTACAACCCTCGAGCAGGTGGCCCACGCTATCAAGACTCTGTCCCCCATAGAGACCTACTGGGCTTTTCCCGGTGCGCGTTCCTTCGCCGAACTGAAAGGGTTGGTCGAACGACGGGAACTGGTCCAGGCCCATCTCGCCGCGCGGCGGATTCACAAGATGCTCGCCAGGCAGACCTATCGCCGCCAAAGAGTGTTATCGGAGACCGAAGGCGACCTGCCCTCCCAGATCGAAACTGACGAACAGCGGCAGGCTCGCCACTACTTCGAGGTGCTGATAGTCGGCCAGATGTCGGACTCCGACCAGGAGGCTCTACGCCGGCGCGTACAGCGCAAACGCGGCATCGATGACGACTTCGTCTTTGACATAGTCATCGTGCCGACCTTCGAGGACGCTCTGATCGCGACGCTCGTCAACTTCAACCTCCAGGCCGTGGTTGTCCGTTACGGTTTTCCCTCCCGCTCGCAGGACCACCATCTGACTACGTGGCGTCGGGTCCCCGACGGGCTAGACGCCGGCATCGATGCCGTTCCGGAATCCGAGCGCGGCCCGCTGCTCGGCCGCCAGATTGCGCAGCTTCGGCCAGAGCTCGACCTCTACCTCGTAACTGACGGCAATGTCGAGGACATCGCTGCGCGCATGGGCGAAACGTTCCGGCGCATCTTCTTACGTGAGGAGGACCAAGACGAACTATATTACTCCATCACACGCGGCGTCGCGCTGCGCTACCAGACGCCCTTCTTCGATGCCGTGCGCAACCACGCCAAACAGCCGGTAAGCGTCTTCCATGCCTTGCCGGTCTCCCGCGGCAAGTCGATCGTTAATTCGAAATGGATCGACGATATTGCGCAGTTCTATGGCTTGAACCTGTTCATGGCGGAGACGTCCGCTACCTCAGGCGGCCTGGATTCCCTGCTCGATCCGGCCGGCCCATTGAAGCTTGCGCAGGTATATGCCGCGCGCGCCTTTGGCGCCAAGCGCAGCTTCTTTGTCACCAACGGGACTTCGACCGCCAACAAGGTCGTGTTGCAGGCGCTTGTCAAGCCAGGCGACGTGGTGTTGGCCGAGCGAAACTGCCACAAGTCGCACCATTACGGGCTGGTGCTGGCGGGGGCGCAGGTCGACTATCTGGATCCCTATCCGCGGAACGATTATTCCATATATGGCGGAGTGCCCTTGCGGGACCTGAAGCGGACCCTTCTCGCCTACAAGCACGCCGGCACGCTCGACCGTGTTCGTCTGCTGCTGCTCACCAACTGCACCTTCGATGGCATTGTCTATAACGTAGAGCGCGTGATGATGGAGTGCCTGGCGATCGCGCCGCATCTCGTCTTCGTGTGGGACGAGGCCTGGTTCGCCTTAGCTTACGCGCATCCCATACTCCGGCAGCGCACGCCTGGTCCTTAGGCTGAGGAAAAGCTGTATCGCGCTCACGCACGTAGTGGCGAAGGGCAGCCTGGGTCGTCGTGTGAACTGGAACGAGACGGTCCTTGCGGAACTTCGTCTTCCGAACGAGGAGAACCCCGTTGGTCAGATCGACGTCGGTACGATCAAGCCTGACCACTTCGCCCGATCGCAGTCCCGAGCTTGCCAACAATCCGATCAGCGTCGCCATCGTGCGCCCCCGGAGGGGGATGCCTGGCGAAATGCGGGCGCATGCGTCGATGAGCGACGCCAACTCTGACTCGCTGAGGATCCGCGGAGGCGGAATCGCCCTGGACCTGGGGAATACTCTGCGCTCCAAGGTCTCGGTTTGGGCGTCATAGACGGCGAGATACTCGTAGAATCGGCTGAGCACGCCGTGACGAGTGGCGCGGCTGTTTGGCGGCACCGCCGAACGACAGGACGAAGTCCAGCGCCATCGTCCGGGTGGCGGGCGCATCGAGCTGAGCGCGTTCAACATAGCGGACGAAAGCTCGCAACGTGCCGGCTTGCTTGCTGAAAGAGTAGCCGAGCGACTGGCGCAGTTCGATGTAACGCTCAGCCTTCTCGCCGAGGAATCGGGCAAAGACGGTCATGCCACGCCTCCCGGAAAGGGGAGTGCGACCTCGGCGAGCTGCGAGGCCGCAACCTTCACGTACAGCGCCGTTGTGTTGATGCTCCGGTGGCCAAGAAGATCGGCGACCTCGTTGATCGGCCTTCGCTGCCCGACAAGCTGGGTAGCAAGGCTGTGGCGCAGGAGATGCGCACCTGCGACCCGCCCGAGTTCGACCCCGCCATGCCGCAACCGCTTCCGCACGATCCTTGAAACAGGCGCCGCACACTTGAACGGTCCCACCGGCGGCGTGAACGACAGGAACAGATACGGACTATCCACCCTCGGTCGAGCGCGCAGGATGTAATCGGCGAGTGCGGCGCCGGTCTCCTCGAGGAGTGGCACCACCCGATCACGCTTGCCTTTGGTCCGCCGGACAAAAACCTCGCCAGTACGCCAGTCGATATCGCGAAGCCGAATGGCGCGTAACTCGCCGTTGCGAATGCCCGTGGTGGCGAGCAGCAGCAGGACGGCTCGATCGCGGATGCCGACCGGCGTCGTTGCGCCGATTGCATCGATCGCGTGCCGAACGTCATCCCATGCAAGGCGCGGCGGCAAATGCGCCAAACGCCAAGAGGGCGTCCTTGGGACGATGCGGGCGAGATCTTGGTGATGGCGACCAGCCCAATATAAAAACCGAAGAAATGTTCGAATGTGAGAAGTCGCTGCCGTGCGGCTCCCGGAGGTTGTCGATAGCGACAGCCGATACTCGACAGCAGCAAGGACCTGCTTGGCCGTCAACGCCTCGATGTCCTGGCCGGGATGGTGATGGCGGCACCAATCCAGAAAGCGGCGGCCGCCCAGAAGAACGCCTTCGCGGGACTTCGGCTCCAGGCCCCGTACCCTGCGCAGATAGTCCGAAAAGGAGGCCAGAAGCGGAGCATCCGGATCATCCTCTTCACTTGGAACAGCAATAATGAACCGCTCCGGAGCCACTCGCCGTGCGTGTCCTAGCGCCGACACAGCTCCAATGCGCGGCGTATCCGCAGGAAACGTGCGCAAATAGCTATCGACGACATCTTGATGGATCGGCATCGGACCGCAGCGTGTCCCGGCAAACCGGCTGAAGCGCGCAATTCGGCTCAGATAAATCTTGGCCGACGCTCGTTTGTAACCAAGTCTGAAAAAATGCTCCGCGAGGCGATCCATCTCGCCACCGAGCGCACCACTACGAAGGCGCTTGAGCACCCCACCGTACGAAAAATAGAACTCGAGCATATTACCCCTCCGGAATAGCGGCGCAGGGGAATCCCACGCCCATCCGAGAGGCACGAAATATTATGTGGCGGAGAATTCCAGATTTGGCGGGCCTCGGCTGGCGCCGAGACGGGCTCCGCCACATAATCTCGCTCGACGCATAAATAGGGATCGGCCGCAAGCGCTGATGCCACCAAAGCCACCAGGCCATTCATGCCGCGCCGGAAGTCGACAGGCTGCGTCGCCACCATGATCTTCACGCCATTCGGCGAAACTCCGATCACCGGCGTCCTCGCAACGCCGCCACCATCGCCTGCGCCAACTCGGGCGCCACCGAGCCGATCACGGTCATGCGCGCCCCGGCAATCTCGATCTCAATTCGGCCGGAAGCGACGGAAGCGATATCCGACGGCCCGCTCTGGTGAAGCGTTCGTTCTCCAACCACGGTCACCGGCACGAACATCGCCTGCTGTGCGCAGGCTTGCTCTGATCGTCGAGAGGAAAGCCCGGCTTCGCGGCGCCAGACATTCAGCAAGCCGCGATTGACGCCCCAACGCCGGGCAACAGCCGAGATGTTCACTCCGGGTTCAGCGCTCTCCGCAAGGATCCGCGCCTTCTCCTCGTCGGTCCAATTCCGCCGCTGGCGTCGCCCGGTGATCAGCTCGATCCGCCGGTAGGCTCCATCATGCCTGGCTTCATCCATGGCTTCATCCATGACTCCAAGCATGGCACCAGCGCGATCTCCAACCATCCCGTTCCACTCCTGTCGATGACGGAGCTTATCTCGCGGTCTCAATCAGCAAAGGCAAGGTGGGCTGTTCGTAGCGCTCACGATTGATCGGAAAACGGTGACTACGACGCTGATACTGATCGGCTCATTTCCGGGCTGGCAACCCGAGTGCTTCTGCACGAAACACTCATCGACTTCAGCCCAAGAAGCGAGACCGGCGCGCAGCGAATGGCCAGCGAATTTTTGCCCGCATTCCACCTCTCGGTCGGTTCAATCGGTCCCGGCCCAACATCCTTGCCCTGGGCGCAAACGCGGCGGAAGAGGGGCGGGTCTCCGGCGGGAACAGGGTGAGCAAATCTGCGCGAAAATTATCAAGCGCAGATGTCTCGATATTTGGGGTCGCTATTGACCGCCTCTCTCGCCGACGCTCGAAGTGGGAGCATTTATCCCGATGCGCGGACTCTCGAGCGTGAGGCCGAGGCGACTTCGGGTAAGATTGTGGGCCATTTACCGCTTTCGGCAAGCAAATGAACTACTTCCGTGATCAAGGCGCGAACCGCGTTCACCTCGACGGAACGCTCGTCTTTCGGATTGACGGCAAGGACAACCGTACGTGTGATGGCCGGTTCAACAATTCTCACGATCCGGATCTGGCCAAGACAGACCTCGCGCTGAATGGCTGATGGCGTCAGTATCGAATAGGCTTTTCCGTCCATGACCATGCTGATGATGGACGACAGGGAATCGACTTCGAATCGCACATCCAATGTGCAACCGTGCAGAGCCACGACATCCGCCACCGAGCGCCGAACGTTGTTGACTCGCATTGGGACAGCCAACGGATATGCATGCAAATCGGCCAGCCTGATTGTTTCTTCGAAAGGAGGTTGGTCGGGAGGCCCAACTAGACAAAATTCCTCGCTGGCAAGCACTTCAGCGTCGCCCGGCCTTTCAACCGTTTTATAGAGGATTGCAATGTTGAAACGACCAGCGGCCATCCACTCCTCAACCGGACCGCTCATCCCTTCGACGATCTTAAGCGAAACTCTCGGGAGCCTCTCTTTCGCAATCGCGAGTAGCTCAGCTACCATTACGCGGGCTGCCCCAGAAGGGATCCCAATTGTAACTTCTCCGCTCGGTGATTTCACCTTACTGGTCAATTCCTGTTCGGCTCGGCTCACCTGGTCCAAGATAATGCGCGCGTGATTTAGCAACTTCGAGCCTGCTGAAGTAAGCGTGACTCCAGTTCTATCCCGAATCAAAAGCTGCGTCCCAAAACCTTCTTCCATTTGCCGCACATGAAGACTGAGCGCGCTCTGCGCGACATTCAGTTGCGCTGCGGCTTTCGTGAAGCTGCCCGCCTCTGCAACGCCAACGAAATATTTAAGTTGTCTAAATTCCACTTATCAGTTCCCCTGCACGGAAAGGCGTACCGGTCCCGGCCGCTCTGTTATTTTTTTGTCATTTATCCTCACCGTAGCTTGAAACGAGATGGCTGAACAGCCAAAGTTAGACTTGCGTACAGAGGTCACACAGGACCAGTTCGCAACGCACTCCTCGGGTGCAGAAGGATGCACCGCAGTTGTCAATGCTGTTATGTCCGATCGGTCTCCAAAGTCGCCGCGACCGATTGGTTTGACACAGCATCCACTCCGAAGTTGACGCGCGCAGGAGTGAGATTGCCGCGGCTTACGGTATCGGCGGTGATTGCCGGACGCCGGCGCAGTTATCGCATCTTCCTGTCGTTCTTGCGCGGATAGCTGCAACCATGTTTTAGCGTAAAGGCACTTGTCTATTGCCGCTGCACACGAAGGGCGGAATACGACCCCATCATCTTACGCAACGGGCTTGAGAGCGAATTAGAACCTCGTCTATCTGGAAAAGCGATGGTGGCCTTCGGGGCATTATATTGGCATCACAAGGTGAGAGTAGTGCATGCTTTTTTAGCCAAACATCCACGAAATCGGCAGCCAAAGTGGCGCAGCCCAACTCGAGTACAAAAATCGTGCAAATCAAAGATGTCATTCTCACGCGCGGCGACGGTGCTTTTTTCTATGACGACCAGGCCGCCATTCGCGCTGGAGTTGATCATGATGGATTCCTGTACGTTGGCGAGCCGCTGACACCTGGGTTCCCCTCGATACGTGTGCCAGCATCCTGCCTGAGCGTCGGCCTTGTGTTGGCGGACGACACCATCGTCTGGGGCGACATGATGGGCGTCCAGTACTCGGGTGCGGGTGGTCGTGATCCACTCTTCGATGCCGACCAAATCAAGGCGCTCACGTCCCAGGTCGTCGTTCCGCGGCTCTTAAAAGCCGATGCAAGCCGCTTTCTCGACGCTTGCTCTCTGACATTCCAGTGGTTTGAAGGCAAGCGGCTGCCACTGTCCATTGAGTATGGCGTCAGCCAAGCCCTACTAAGCGCCGCTGCGCATGCAGCAAGATCCACGATGAGCGAGGTGGTCTGCCGTGAATTCAGCTTGCCACTTCCGCGAGGTCGCGTTCCGATCTATTGCCAAAGCGGAGATGCTCGCGAGATCAACGTCGACAAGATGATCTTGAAAGGCGTGGACGTGCTCCCGCATGGCTTGATCAATTCCCGCAAAAAGTTCGGTGCAGACGGCCAGACATTCATTGAGTTCGTGAAATGGGTCGCGCGGCGGGTGCGCGAAATCGGCCCGGCTGACTATAGTCCGGTGCTGCATTTCGATGTTTACGGCTGGATCGGCTTTGAGATTGGTTCAGATCCCCAGACGATCGCCGACTTCATCTGTAAGGTCGCGGACATGGTACCAGAATTCATCCTGAATATTGAGTCCCCCGCGGATTTCGGTTCTACAGCGGCGCAGGTCGACGATTATGCGCGGATCGTCGCAATCTTGGATGCCCGCGGTGGACGAGCACGCGTCGTCGTCGATGAGCAGTGCAACACTCTTGACGATGTCCGCCTCTTCGCCGAGGCCAAGGCCGCCCATCTCATTCAGATCAAGGCTCCCGATGTCGGATCGATGGCAGACACTGCACGTGCCGTTCTCATATGCAAAGAAAACCGCGTCGGAGCCTATGTAGGTGGAAGCTGCAGTGAAACGGACATTTCTGCTCGCGCCACGGTTCACGTATCCGTAGCCACGCAAGCCGACATGATGCTTGCCAAGCCTGGGATGGGCGTCGACGAGGGTTTGACTATCATCGGAAACGAACAAAATCGGCTGCTTGCTGTGCTTGAACGCGGTCGAACGCAAACCGGAAACAATGCATAGGAAGCGCCCAGATGAGAAAAAGTCTCAAGGATATTACGGTGGTGGCTGTCGAACAGGCAGTCGCGGCACCATACGCTTCCTCGCGCCTGGCGGATGCGGGGGCGCGGGTCATCAAGATCGAGAGACCAGAAGGCGATTTTGCTCGCAATTATGACAAGTTGGTGCGGGGGCAGAGCGCCTATTTCGTCTGGCTGAACCGGGGCAAAGAATCTGTCTGCCTGGATCTGAGATTGGAATCTGATCGGGCGGTCTTGGACGCCCTCATCGCGCAGGCAGACGTCTTCATTCAGAACCTGAAACCGGGAAGTATTGACAAGCTTGGTTTTGCATCATCCGATCTTCGTCGCCGTTTTCCCCGCCTCATTGCCTGCGACATCTCCGGTTTCGGTGAGGGCGGTCCGTTCTCCCATCTCAAGGCCTACGATCTCATCGTCCAGGCTGAGTCGGGACTGAGCGCGATCACGGGGACCCAGGAAGGCCCAGCCCGCGTCGGTGTCTCGGTCTGCGACATCTCAGCAGGAATGACCGCGCACGCCGCGATTTTGGAAGCGCTGTTCCATCGGGAGCGAACCGGTGAGGGCGCATCTATCCAAGTTTCGTTGTTTGATGCGATTGTCGACTGGATGAATGTTCCAGTTCTTCAACACGACTACAGCGACTACCAAACCGTTCGAGCCGGTGTAAACCATCCATCGCTGGCGCCCTACGGTGCGTATCGTTGTACCGACGGGAAGGATGTCATCTTCTCGGTCCAGAACGATCGCGAGTGGGTCAATTTTTGCGCGATGTTCCTGAAGAGACCTGAGCTGACGCGCCAGCCCGGCTTTGCGGACAATATGGAACGAGTAGGGATGCGCAAGCTTCTCGACGAAATAATCAAGGCCCGCTTTTCTGAACTCTCGAGCGACGGGGCGATGCTTGAGCTTGAGGCGGCAGGCCTGGCCTATGGGCGATTGCGCGACATTCCGGCTGTCTCGAAGCATCCACATGTGCGCAGAACATTGGTAGATACCCCGGAGGGGGCCATCGACGTTATAGCGCCTGCTGCAATTTTCAATAATGAGAAGCCCTCGTTCGGCCCTGTACCTGCGCTTGGAGCCCACACGACGTCTGTCAAAGAAGAGCTTTGCTGGTGGCCGGGAAGACCTAGTGAAGGATTTTTCCATACCGGCCAGGATTGATGTCATGACCGATAGCCCTCGCTGGAGATCGTTGCTGTTCGTTCCCGCACATAGCCGCAAATATGTGGCCTCGGTCCATGAACGTGGCGCTGATGGCGTCATCTTGGATCTCGAAGATTCGGTGCCAATTGACCAGAAGATTGATGCGCGGCGTGAACTTCCTGACAGTATCGTCTCGGTGGGACGTCAGGGCGGATCCGTCTTGGTTCGCGTCAATCATGATTTGTGCACTTTGGCAGCCGATCTCAACGCCTCTATCATACCGGGTGTCGATGCAATTGTTCTTCCCAAGGTAGAATCGAAGGACTGGGTGGCAGAGGTGGCCGACGCCGTCACTCGGTTAGAAAAAGCGAGAGGAATTCCCCATGGAACGGTGCGGTTTCTGGCCCAGATCGAGAGCCCCCGTGGCTTGCAACGCCTGCCAGAGATAGCATCATCTGATGCAAGGATGGCTGCCTTGGCCCTCGGCCCTGAGGATTTCTGTGCGGCCGTGGGTGGCTCTCCCGAGTTCGATCTTCTCTTAGCGCCAAATTTGCAGGTGCTTTTTGCGGCAAGGGCAGCAGGATTGCTTCCCTTGGGCTTTGTAGGCTCCATCGGGGAGTTCCAGGACAGCCAGAAACTGCGACAAACTTCCGTCCATGCGCGCCGGCTCGGTTTCGCGGGCGCCTTGGCTATTCATCCAGCCCAGGTCACCATTTTCAACGAGGCTTTCTCGCCGAGCGCAGATGAGATCGAGTGGGCATTAAAAATTGTCGATGCGCAGCAAGACGCGTTCAAGAGCGGACTTGGTGCGTTCGCTGTCGATGGAAAAATGGTGGACCCACCGGTGATCCAGCGCGCGCACCAAGTCTTGGCTCTTGCCGGAAAACCATAATGTTGTTTGGTCGGGAACACTCGCGGCTGGGCGCTGCGTATCATGGAACTCAGGCAACTTAGATGTTACATCGGCGTGGTGGAGCTGTCAGTTTCACCCTCCCTCAGCCTGCATATTCGACAACTGGAGAGGGTTTTGGTTCCCAGGTACTCTTGCGCGAGAGAAAGGGTGCCGGGGTGACGGATTCAGGACAAAAAATTGCTTGCGCACGCGCGCACGATACTCACAAGAAATCCAGCTCGTGGAAGCTTAACTCACCAACAAGATTGGCTGCCTGGCGGCCGAGCGACGATCAGCATTCCTCCAGTCGCTGCACAAGTACTGGAGGATGGTGGAGACCAGGTGACTGCCAGCGGACACAAGCGCCTGAAACAGGAATTTGATAGATTTTTCCTTCTCAGGTTGGTGGTAGTTGGTGGTATCTAGGTTCGAGATGGACCTCGACAATATTCGATATTTGACTGCACGCTTTGATCACGATGAAGTCAGTCAGGTTCCGGGCGAACTCTGTGGACGCGAACTCTGCTCGTGCCGGACATCTTCGTGCAATTGGAGCAAGTTATGTCCTACACCAGAAGCTACCAGCTCTTCATCAATGGTAGCTGGCGAAACGCCAGCGGTGAGGCGCCCATCCCGGTTATCAGCCCGGTTACGGAAAAACCAATTGCTGCGGTCGCTTCAGCAACTGCGCAAGATCTCGACGACGCGCTCGGGGCAGCTGACCGCAGCGGCAAAGCCTGGGCGATGTTGCCTCCGAACCAACGCGGCGCGATTCTCATCAAAGCCTCGAAATTGCTCGCAGAAAAAATCGACGCCGCTGCAAAAGATCTGTCCGATGAACAGGGAAAAACCATCGCCGAGGCGACCGGTGAATTTAAGCGGACAGTTGAGACGTTCGAGTGGAACGGTACACATGCCGAACGGCTTTGCGCTGTTTCACAGATCGACCAAAACCGGACGATAAAGCCCGAACCTGCCGGCACCGTCGCAGCGTTTACCCCCTGGAACTACCCGGCCGTGCTGATTGCGCGAAAGTTGGCGCCCGCGCTGGCAGCTGGCTGCACAGTCATCCTCAAGGGTGCCGAGGAAACGCCCAGTGCTGCCGTCCATATTGTAGAAGCATTGGAAGAAGCAGGCCTTCCCGACGGCGTTGTCAACCTGGTGTTTGGTGTGCCGGCGAAGGTCTCTACGCATCTTCTCGCATCGCCCATTGTGAAAATCTTGACATTCACCGGCTCGACCCCGGTTGGAAAGCATCTTGTAAAGGCGGCAGCCGACAATTTGCAGCGCTGCATTCTGGAGCTCGGAGGACACTCGCCGGTGGTCGTGTGCGAGGATGCAGACCTTGCGACGGCGGTGCCTGCCATTCTCGAATACAAATTCGAATGTGCAGGGCAAAGCTGCAATGCGCCAAGCAGAATCCTTGTTGCTCGTGCCATCTATGCCGATTTTGTGGCTCGTCTTACGAACGCCGCCCGTGCGATTAAAATTGGCGCCCCGGATGACCCGGCGACGGAGATGGGACCCATGGCCAACGCGCGCCGTATTGAAGCAATGCAGCGCTTGGTTAAGGACGCGGTTGAACGCGGCGCCCGCCTTGAACTCGGCGGTGCTCGCCTCGACCAGGAGGGCTACTATTGGCCACCCACGATCCTCACAGAAGTGTCGAGCGATGCCAAAGTGCTGCACGAGGAGCCATTTGGTCCGATTCTAACGGTTGCGCCCTTTGATGACATTCAGGAGGCAATCGACCAAGCCAATGCCACAGAGTACGGTTTGGCAGCTTACTTCTTTACGGAACAACCGGAGACCAAAGAAGCGCTCGCAAACGGTTTGTCGGCAGGTGCGATCAGCGTAAACTTCCTCAAGGGTGTTTCTGCCGATTCCCCCTATGGCGGCATCAAACAGAGCGGTTATGGATATGAAGGGGGCGAACATGGATTCCGAAGCTTCCAAAACCTGAAGCTGATCAATGAATTGTGATTGCTACGGTGACATCCGATGAGTGAGCATGCACGGACGATACGGGGAGCGGACATCGTCAAGAGCGTTGCCGACGCCCTACAATACATATCCCATTTTCATCCACCCGACTACATTCGATATCTGTCGAAAGCGTACGACCAAGAGCGCAACCCAGCAGCGCGCAACGCGATTGGGCAGATTCTGCTCAATTCGCGGATGTCGGCATTTGGTCGACGTCCCATATGTCAGGACACCGGCCTTGTGGTGGTCTTTGCCAAAGTGGGCATGAATGTTCGCATTGATGCCGAGGGCAGTTTCGCAGCGCTTGTGAATGAAGGCGTACGACGAGCTTATCTCGACGAATACAATCCACTGCGCCCCTCGATTGTAGCCGACCCGATTGGAACAAGGACCAACACAGGCGACAACACGCCAGCTGTTGTACATGTCGAACTCGTGCCTGGCAGCGAAATCGAGATCACCGTCGCTGCCAAAGGCGGCGGATCGGAAAACAAGGCGCGATTTGCAACGCTGAACCCTGGAGCCTCTGTCGCAGACTGGGTTGTTGATACGGTCACGTCTTTGGGGAGCGGCTGGTGTCCCCCCGGTCTAATTTCGATTGGGATCGGTGGTAGCGCCGAAAAGGCAATGTTACTGGCGAAGGAGGCTATGAACGAACCCATCGACATCGCAGACTTGATGGCGAGGGAAGCGTCCACGCCCGAAGAAGCGCTGCGAATGGAGCTGTACGAGAGGATCAACGCACTTGGTATTGGAGCGCAGGGCCTCGGTGGACTGACCACCGTCGTCGATGTGAAAGTGGCATCCTTCCCGACACACGCGGCGTCCAAGCCCGTCGCTCTCATTCCACAATGTGCCGCCAATCGGCACCTGAAATTCACACTGGACGGGTCGGGACCGATTGAGCTTGTTGCCCCCGATCTTAGTGCATGGCCCAACATTGATGGTGCAGACCTCAAAGCGGTCAACGTGAAACGGGTGAACCTGGATACGCTTACCAAGGAGGAAACAGCATCATGGCGGACAGGGGAGACCCTGCTGCTGTCTGGGAAAATGCTGACAGGCCGTGACGCGGCTCATAAACGGATGGCCGTCCTCATTGACGAGGGAAAGCCACTACCCGTCGATCTTAGTGGGCGGGTGATCTACTATGTCGGTCCCGTTCGCGCTGTAGGCAGTGAGGTGGTTGGACCGGCAGGGCCTACTACATCCAGCCGTATGGACGCGTTTGCGGAGAAGATCCTTGCAGGAACCGGCCTCTTCGCGATGGTGGGCAAGGCGGAAAGAGGTTCAGCAGCGATCGACGCTCTTGTACGACACAAGGCGCCGTATCTCATCGCTGTCGGTGGGGCGGCGTACCTGATTTCGAAATCGATCACGTCTGCGCGCGTTGTTGCTTTCGAGGATTTGGGAATGGAGGCGGTCTACGAATTCGAGGTGCACGATATGCCGGTCATTATGGCTGTCGACGTGTTGGGCAACTCCATCCATACCACAGGGCCAGCCGAGTGGCGCAGTCGAATGGCAGCTGATTGCATTGCCCGCAGCATCGAGATCTAAGTGGAGGTCCTTTATTCCCGATTGCAGCTGACGAGCGACTGCAAATTACCGCGCATATGCGAGAACAGAACGTCGCAACGGTATCGAAAAATACGGAGAAGCACTGACCTGCCATTTCGGCGTGGATTTCACCTTGCGGAAAAGTTTTGTGACGAGATGCTACGGGGCTTCGCAGGAAACAATGAGAGATAAAAATCCCGCTACCCGCCTGGACAAGTGCGACCTGCGAATATTGTCTGAGATCCAGACGGACGGTCGGATCTCTAAAAGCGAACTCGCGAAGCGCGTCCATCTCTCCACGTCAGCCTGCTCCGAACGGATGCGGATGCTGGAGACTTCCGGAATTATCGAAGGCTATCATGCGAGGCTCAGTCCGGCCCTGATTGGAGGGCTGCTTTATATAATGGTGGAGGTGGTCCTGGATCACCATCGGCTGGAGGACCAACGGCACTTTGAGAGCGCGATTGTAAACATTCCTGAAATCCTCGATTGCTGGGCAATTGGAGGTCGAGTGGACTATCTCATGCGTGTCGCATCGTCATCAATGGCGGCCTATCAAGCGTTCATGGAACGATTATTGGAAGCCGGGCTTGGTATCGATCAGTACTACAGCCTGGTCGTCACAAAGCCGGTCAAGGCAAATTCTCCGATCCCGCTGTCTAGCCTTCTACTTGACGGCAGGACAGGCGTTTTTGCGGACAAGCCGCCATAACCCGTAAGTTCACATGCTGCGGCCCCGCATTACCGCGAAACTGACACCGCGATCAGGATTATAATCTGTAGCATTCGAGGCGGTTGACCGGTGTCTCCGCGGGAGCAAATAGAAGGAAAATGCAGTGACGTTGACCAATTTGGGAACTGAACAGGTGCAGGAGAAGGATCGGAACTATGTTTTCCATCCATCGACGCACCTCGCCAAACACAGCCGGGGAGAAACGCCCAACCGCATCATGGCGGGCGCAGAAGGCGTATATATCTGGGATACCGAAGGCAAAAGAAGCCTTGATGGCTTCGGTGGCCTTTACTGCGTAAACATGGGATACGGCTGCACGGAGATCGCTGACGCCATCAGCAAACAGGCGCACGAGCTACCATTCGCTCACGTCTACGCCAGCCAAGGGACCGCTCCCGTTGCCCGGTTGGCCGAAGAGGTGGTCGAATATTTCGGTCAGAATATGCGCAAGGTTTTCTTCGGCTTGTCGGGATCCGATGCGAACGAGACCAACATCAAACTGGTCTGGTATTACAACAACATCCTGGGTCGCCCCCAAAAGAAAAAGATAATTTCCCGTCACAGGGGTTATCACGGCTCTGGCTTGGTCACCGGCAGCCTTACAGGCCTGCCGTTTTTCCACCAGCTCTTCGATCTGCCGCTCGATCTTGTGCGACACACGACGACGCCGCATCATTACCGACAAGCGACAGGACAAGAAAGCGAAGAGGACTTCTCAAAGCGCTGCGCATGTGAACTGGAGGCGCTCATTCTGGCTGAAGGCCCCGACACAGTCGGCGCGTTTATTGGCGAGCCCGTTTTAGGTACCGGCGGCATAATACCTCCTCCCACCGGATATTGGAGCGCCATTCAAGCGGTGCTGGACAAATATGATATCCTGCTGATCGCAGACGAGGTTGTGTGTGGCTTTGCGCGGACGGGTGAAAAGTTTGGCTCGCACCTCTACGGCATGCGGCCGGATTTCGTCACCATCGCCAAGGGGCTTAGCTCGGCCTATCTCCCTATCTCAGGCTCAATTATTGGCGATCGCGTGTGGTCCGTCTTGGAACAGGGCACCGAAAAACACGGAGCGCTTGGCCATGGCTGGACATATTCCGGCCATACTCTTTGTGCGGCAGCGGCTTTAGCAAATGTCGAGGTACTACATAAGCGAAATATTCTTGAGCACGTTCGTGACGTGGGACCGTACTGGCACGCTCGAATGAAAGCCGAATTGGAAGGACATCCGATTGTCGGTGAGGTCCGTGGCGTCGGGATCCTTTCAGCTGTCGAATTCATGAAAGACCCTAAGGCGCGCATCCCATTCGAGTCGGAACTTCAAGTTGGCGCTCGTGCGGCTGCAGTCTTGCTGGAAAACGGCGTTATCGCTCGCGCCATGCCTCATGCCGATACGCTTGGATATGCTCCGCCGCTGATCATCACGCGGGCCGAGGTTGACATCATTGTCGATGCTACGGCACGGGCTGTGGAAACAACCTATGGCTCTTTGAAAAGAGAGGGCGCGCTTTAAATATGACCGCGCGGTGGGATGTGTCACGGTCCCATCGCGCACATATCTTTGAAGTGGAGTCACGAAAAGAGTGCCCTATCCAAAGACGGATTTCTTGGACAGCTCGTAAACTGACATGTCGAATTTAAGAATGTGGCGATGTGAAAGAAGACCGTTACCGTAAGGCGCGCATCGCGACATTGCCTTTTCCTTTGAGGGCAAATGATGGCGTTGGCGTGCGAACGCTGCCGCGCGGCTATCGCGCATTCACGTGCTGCTCAGACGCGAGGGGCACCTGCTTTACCTGGATCGGCTTCTCGTTGAATGTGAGCGTCCGGCGAAGGCATTTTCGCTTGGTCGAGAGGCCGATATTATAGGCCGCGTTTCATCTCGTCGGCCATAACGCGTTCGCCCACATCCGGATCGCATTGTTCATCGACGAGAAACTGGCGGATTCCACCATCCCATGTCCGTATGTCGGCGAGGAGATTTTGGAGTTCGTCCACGCCGTTCTCGGTCAGGCCCTTTGTGCCGTATTCGCTGCCGTCGCGGACAAAAAGCAATTCGCCCTCGCTGATATTATCCGAGTTGGCGGTCACCTCTTCGATCAACTCGAGGTTCTCGCCGATCATCTCAGCGACCTCTTTGAGGGTATAGCTGCGCATTTCGCAAAAGCCGGACAGGGATTCCGCTAAGTCGCGGACATTCGTTTCACTAAGTCGCGGACAGTTTGGCGGCGGTGGTCCTCGGGTGCCTGGTTGTCTTCATGGGTGATTGATTTCGCCGTTTTCGCCGCCGGTCAAGAGCGGCGGCGCTTTTTGCTTTCGCATGCTGTCGCCCTGGAGGGTGATCCGATGGGCATTGTGAACGATCCTGTCGAGAATGGCGTCGGCGACCGTGGGATCGGCGATCAGGTCATGCCATCTGCCCACCGGGACCTGGGCGGTGATCAGGGTGGATTTGCGTCGATAGCGTTCCTCAACGATTTCGAACAGATGGAAGCGCTGCTGATCGGTGAGGGAGTGGGTTCCGAAGTCGTCGAGGATGAGGAGTTGCACGCGCGTGAGCTTGTCGATGAGGCGGGGGTAGCGGCCATCAAGGCGGGCGAGCGCCAGGTCCTCGAAGAGCCGTGGAACGCGCAGGTAGAGCACGGAATGATCGAGCCGTGCCGCCTGACGGCCGAAGGCACAGGCGAGCCATGACTTTCCGGTGCCGGTCTGGCCGGTGACGATCAAGTTCTCATGCGCCTTCAGCCATTCGCCCTGGGCGAGCGCCATGGTATTGCGGCGGTCCAGCCCGCGCGGCGCGGCAAAATCGATGTCTTCGATAGAGGCCTCGGGAAAGCGCAGCTTGGCTGAGGCGAGCCGGTTCCGGACGCGCTTGTCGGCACGCATGGCGATCTCGCGGTCGAGCATCAGGCCGAGCCACTCGTCGCGGCTGAGCTCTTGGGCGTTGGTCTGCTCGGCCAGCTGCCGCCAGGCGGCGGCCATGCCAGCCAGGCCGAGCGCCTGCATCTGGTCGAGTGTCGGGTTGGTCAGCATTCTTTCTTCCTTTCCTTCACTGGTAATAGCTGCTGCCGCGGATGTTGCCGTGCGCCGGCGTCGGCTTTGCCGGCTCTGTGGTGCTCGCCCGGTCGAGGCCGGACTTGAGAATGGCGGTGACGGAGGCGTAGGTGATCGCGTTGATCGTGAGCGCCCGCTCGCAGGCCGCCTCCGTGCGCTCCTGCCCATAGCGCGGCGAAAGCGACAGGATGCCCATGGCGGCGCGGTATCCCTGTTCCGGATGCGGCCGGTCGCGCATCAGGCGCTCGACCAGGATGGCGGCGTTGGGCCCGATTTTGGCGGCCCGAGCGATCAAGGTGGCCGGCGTCGTATTTGCGTAACGCTGATGCGCCTTCGGCATGTGGGCGTTGACGGTGACATGACCGGAGCGTTGCGAACGACGGACATGGCTGGCGACGCGCTGGTGATCGTGGAAGATCTCGACCACCCGATGGGTGAGCCGGACCTGGACGGTGCGGCCGATCAGCCGATGTGGCACCGAATAGAAGGTCTTGTCGACCTCGACATGGTAGTCGGGATGGACCTTCGCCGATCTCCATTCCGCGTATTCGAACGGCGTTGCCGGCAGCGGCCTTAAGGCTGCCCGCTCGATCTCCTCGAACAGTTCGCGGCGGCTTTTGCCGACATGGCGCATTGGCCGGTTGTTCAACTCCTCGAGCAGTTCGGCGATCGCCGAATTGAGCTCGGCCAGCGAGAAGAACGTCCGGTTCCTGAGCCGGGCGAGAATCCAGCGCTCGACGATCAGCACCGCGCCCTCGGGTTGGCAGGATCGTGGTGTCGTAATGCTCGGCCATCGCGGCAAAGGTCGCGTTCAGCGTCGGCTCGAACCACAGCGCCTTGGCGACCCCCGCCTTCAGATTGTCGCAGACGATCGCCTTGGTGACCCCGCCGAAGAAGGCAAGCGCCCGCACCTGGCCGTCGATCCAATCGGGCAGCTTTTGACTGAAGCTGGCAAAGGCGAAGGTCAGGTTGGAGGCGCCCAGCACCGCGACAAAGATCTGCGCCGGGAAAATGACGCCGGTCGCCGGATCGATCACCGGCACCGTCTGCCCGGCATAGTCGGTCTGCATCACCGCGCCCGCCGCATGCCGGTTGCGGAACGTCGGGCTCGCCCGCCGCCGGAAGGCGGCGAACCGGTCGCAGAACCACGTGAAGCCGTAGCCGTCGGGATGGGCGGCGCGATATTCCTGCCACAGAAGTGTCAGCGTCACCCCTTCGCGCTTCAGCTCCCGGGCAACCAGCGCCCAGTCCGGTTCCCTCAGGTCCTGCGGCGGGCGGCCCATTCGGTGAAACAGACGCCGTTCCAGCGCCGCATCGTCATCGTAGGCCGGCGCCAACGGCCAGCTCGACAGCCCCGCCTCCCGCGCCCGCAGCAAATAGGTCGAAACCGAGGTCTTGCCGATCTTCAGCCGCTCGGCCACCTCGCGCACCGACAGACCCTGTTCATAGGTCAGGCGCAGGATCGTCCGGATGTCCCTCACGCTCGTTCGTCTCGCTTGCTTCCGTCTTGGCATGGCCCCTCTCAACGTCTCGTGAGAGGCCAGATTGCCAGAACGGCGCAGCCGAAGACCGACCATCAAAATCCGCCCGGTAACTGTCCGGGACTTAGCGGAATCGCTGTCCGCGACTTAGCGGAATTGCTGTCCGGGACTTACTGAAATCGGTGTCCGGGACTTAACGAAACACGCAGGTATAGATGATCCTTGAGCGTGCCATCACGCAGCCTCGTACCGGTCTTTTGCCGGAGTCCACTGCCACGGGAGCAGTTCCTCAAGTCGATCCTTCGGATGGCTCTGGATCCTGGTCAGGACGTCTGCCAGATAGGCTTCTGGATAACCTGCGGACGGTGTGGGCGGCGACTAAGTGTTGCCTATACGGGCAATCCGCAAAGTCGGCCGGTCTATCGCTGCGACAAGCCAAATCTGATGATGGGCTTGCCGCGATGCATGACGTTCGGCGGCCCGCGGGTCGACGCGGCGGTTGCGCGCGAGTTGTTGCGCGCGGTAGAACCGTTAGCAATCGAGGCGACCTTTGAAGCAGAGCGGATGCACCGGGAGCGACAGGAAGATCAGCGCCACATTCACGATTTGGAACTGCGGCAGGCCCGCTACGAGGCTAGCCTTGCCGAGCGGCGCTATGCGGCATGTGACCCCGACAACCGTCTGATTGCTGCGCAGCAAGGAATCCTCACGCCGATTCCGCTTTCATTGGACGCGCTCCTAGTGTCAGCACTAATGCTGATTCTAATGCCAGAACATCGCCTAACTGGCTGGTTCAGCAAAATCCGCTCACCGGACGCTCACCGTTGAATCGCCCAAGTCTCGTCAAGGACGCCCATCTTCATCCAACGGTTATAGCGCCGCTTGACTTATCCGCCCAGATACTCGGCAGGCTCGCCAACGACCGACGACGCCGGAACGCCACCTCCGAAAGGGCACCTAGCAATGTTTGGTTCGGTGCGGGCGACGCATGCGTCTGGTTCCACCTGGTTCAAAGGTCTTGATTCTTTCCCATTGGTCATCCGTCACCCAAATGTAGTCCATCGCCATCGTCGTCTCAGTCTTGAGGACCCTGCGGGAATTGATCCCACCAAATCTGTGTGTTCATCTCAAAGCCAGATGACCGCGATACAGAGATTGAATTTGACGCGAACCCTGCAGCAGGTGAGGATCTTGGCAGTTCAAAAGCCAAGAACACGGTACCGGAGACAACAATAAGCCTTGCTGCGGGACGCGACGATAAAAGCGCTGTGCTTGGTGGCCGGCTGGGCGGTGCCATGTTTGATGAGGCGCTGCGCGGCGGATCACAGCCGTTCGAGGCCGATGACCGCACCCAGGAGAGCAGCCGTCATATACAAGTTCAAATACATAGAGGACGAAGTGCTTGTGTGGTTGCGCCCATTTCGGTGCTTCGCACCTGTAGGAAAAGCAAGAGCGAGTATACAAAAACCCGCAGCATATTCTTAGCCTCGGCTGGCTGTGAAGCCACCGGGCCAAAAAACGTAAAGGAACGGGAACATGACGATCTCACGACGCAATCTCTTTAAAGCTGGCATTGCCGCCGGGACGGCCTTTGCGATGCCATCGATCCTGCGAGCTCAGACGACTGCCGCCGACCGGACAGTCCGCATGGTCTTAGGCGACCTTCAAGTCTTCGATCCCATAGTTACGACGTCTGATATCACCATGAATCATGCCTTGGCGATTTACGACACGTTGTTCGCTTTGGATTCCGATCTTGTGGCGCAGCCGCAAATGGTGGGAAAGTGGGAGGTATCCGACGACAAGAGGACCTATACTTTCGAGCTGCGCGAGGGCCTGGGCTGGCACGACGGCACCCCCGTTACTGCGGCCGACTGTGTCGCCTCCATTCGTCGCTGGGGCCAAGTTGATCCTTCTGGACAACTGATTATGGAGCGGGCCGCGGACCTCGCGAGTAAGGACAAAACCACATTCACTATCACGCTTAAGGAGCCGCTGGGGTTGCTGATCGACCTACTGGCGGCTTCGTCCGGTCGTCCCCTTTACGTTATGCGCGAGCAGGACGCAACTCTCCCCTCAACGGAGCAAGTGACAGCAAATATTGGATCGGGTCCGTTCAAGTTCAATGCGGCACTGGCCAAGCCCGGTTCGACCGTTACGTACGATCGCAACGAACATTACGTACCTCGCCAAGAGCCGGTGAGCGGCTACGCCGGCGGTAAGGTCGTGAACGTTGATCGTGTCGTCTGGGAAAATATCTCCGATTCGCAGACGGCGGTTGGGGCCTTGCAGGCCGGTGAGATCGACTTCTTGCTTGAGCCACCTGCCGATCTATATCCAGCGATTGAGAGCGATCCAAACCTTGAACTCAAGGTTCTGGTCAATTCAGGTATGGACTACTATGTGAGGATCAATTTCCTGCAGCCGCCGTTCGACAATGTCAAGGCACGCCAAGCGTTACTTCATCTCATTGATCAAGAGGCCTTTTCAGCAGTCGTGTCGGCCGACCCAAAATACAGCGGCGTCGTTACCTCGCTTTTTGGGAAGACCGCCTATTCGAATGACGAAAACACGGGATGGTACAAGAAGGGTGGCGACCCTGAGAAGGCCAAGCAGTTGTTCAAAGAGGCCGGATATGCCGGCGAGAAGGTCCTCATACTCGCCCCGACGGACTGGGCGGAGGGCAACAATAGCTCCCAGCTACTTGCGAATGCGTTGCAGAAGATTGGGGTCAAGGCAGAACTTGCGCCAATGGCCTGGGGTGAACTGGCTACTCGCCGGGGGAATAAGGGCCTCACGGCGAACGGCGGCTGGAGTCTCTTCATTTCATCTCAGTCGGACTTCAGCCTCGGCAATCCGATTGGCTCCCCATTCTTCCTTGCCAATGGCGAAAACGCTTGGTACGGCTGGCCGAAGAGCGATGAATTTGAAACCCTGCGGGCGAAGTGGGCTGATATCGAAGCCCTTGAAACACGCAAGCAACTAGCGCGCGAGATGCAGCGCGTTTGGTGGGAGTTCGTAGGGACCGTTTTCCTGTGCCAAACTTTGACGCCAACTGCTCATCGCAAGACACTTAACGGCCTCATCAGTACTGAAGGCAGTTATCGCCCGATGTGGAACATGGAGAAGGTCCAGGCCTGATGGCTGTCGATGTGTTTCGCAACATTGTTTCGACCATCGCCGTCATGGAGATGGTGGGGATGTTCGTCTTCCCTGCTTCTCAGCCTGGCGCCTGGCAACCCGGCCATGATCGCGGGGTCGTTCCAGGCGGAGATGATCGCCGAGGCTGGCGAGCAACTGGCATTGTTCGACCCGCTGCCGGCTCATGCGAGCGACTGCCGAACCAGTCTTTTTATCCCACACAAAAATAATGGATGCATAAAAATGACACACCGTGTACACTCGTCGGCCAAAGTATGTGCGGTGGCGGAGAAAAATGGAAATTGGCGGCCAGTCCAACCGTTGATTGCGGTTTCGGCGGATGTTTGCGAGTTGTATAATTATCCTTGGCATGCAGCGCCCCATCAGTATCTTGAGGCGGCGGTAGCTGGGGCAGGTGTATTTCCTCTGGTGGTCCCTTCCCTGGGGGAGCGGCTTGATCTCGATCGACTCTTGGATGCTGTCGACGGTGTGATGATAACGGGTTCTGGGTCGAATGTTCATCCCTCTATTTATGGCGGTGATGCGAGTGAAATAAACGGCCCTTATGACCCAGCGCGTGATTCAACCACGCTGCCCCTGATCTGTAAGGCAATTGAACGGGGGATTCCGCTCCTCGCCATCTGCCGTGGTATACAAGAAATGAATGTGGCACTTGGCGGCACGCTTGCAACCGAGATCCACGAGCGCCCCGGAATGCTTGATCATCGGGAGCCATCGAACGAGAACCGTGACGAGCGATTCGCCATCCGACAGGCGCTAACAGTCAAGCCGAAGGGCTACCTCTCCGGGGTCCTCGGGGACAGCAACATTCAGGTAAACTCTCTTCATCGCCAAGCAATCGATCAGCCAGGATCACAGCTAGAGGTCGAAGCAGTGGCTGAGGACGGCACGGTGGAAGCGGTGTCAGTGCGTAATGCGCGGAGCTTCGCCATTGGCGTTCAATGGCATCCCGAGTATTGGGTAAAGTCGGACAGAGCATCCGCACTCATCTTTCGTGCATTCGGAGATGCGGTTCGTGCGCACGCGGCGATGAGGATTGGCATTAAGAACGCTACAGAATGATTTCCGATGCTGATAGGCGTCCGGCGTATTCAACCTACGATGCAACACAACTATGACGATTTTGGAAGTGGATTACGGAGGCGACACGCTTCATTCAGGCTCCTCCAAACGGACCTTCATCATGGTCATACAGGAATGGATTAATGACACTGCCTATACAGTTCCCGCCGCCCTTTCCCATCCAAGAATACCGCTCGCGTCTGGCGGCATTGCGATCCTTCATGGCCGAACGAAAGGTTGACCTGCTCATCGTCAACCAGCACGAACATATGGAATATTTCGCGGGGTATGCGCCAACGGCGGCCATGTATCAAGCCATCTTAATTCCACTTGACGGCGAGCCGGTCGCTGTAATCCGTGCTCTCGATGCCTCGGTCTTCAGTGAGACTAGTTGGCTAACCGACTATGTTGCGTTCGCTGATAACGAAGATCCAATTGAAGTGGCGTCAAATACGATTGTTTCGCTCGGGCACGGAGGCTCCGCAATAGGTGTTGAGCGCGATAGCTATTTTTTCACAATCAATCGAGCGGTCGCTTTCGAAGGTTTCCTCCCCAATGTCAGGTTCGTTGATTTCTCCGCTATCCTGTGGCTTATGCGGCAGGTTAAATCGCCTCTCGAACTTGCCTGCCTCCAAGTAGCCGCGGGCATTTGTGATCGGGCGACAATGGTGGGCTTCGAGGCGGCTGAGGCTGGTGTCAGTGAGCGCGAGGTCTTAGCGGTGATGATTTCCGAGGCGTTGCGCAACGGAGCGGACAACGCGCAGCTCGTTCAGCTGGTATGTGGACCCCGATCAGGATCCCTGCACGGCGCGCTCGGTAATCGCATTTTGGCAGAGGGCGACATCGTGCACGCAGAGCCGGTACCGCATTTTCGTGGCTATACCTCGCGGATGATGCGTCCGAAATCGATCGGGGCTCCAACCGATGAACAAATGCTAATCGCAGAAGCGACGATCCGGGTCCAGGATGAGCAGTTCCGAGCGATGAAGCCCGGGGCGGAAGCAAAAGAGGTGGACAAGATCTTACGTGAGGGCATGTTGTCCGCTGGATTGCGCGACCGCTACACCAATGTCACCGGCTATACACTCGGCCTAAAGCACCCACCCCGTACAAGTGACTTCACGCGTGTTTTCCTCGCCGACAGCGATTGGAGGCTTCTGGAAAATCAGGTGTTTCACATGTACACCGGGGCAGGTGGCATGGCGTTCAGTGAAACAATCGTCGTCACGCCTGAGGGAGGTAGACGATTAACAAAAATGGAGCGCAGGCTGTTCTCCTGATTTGCAGCCACTGACCGCTCAATCATGCCTATTAAGCACGACGTTTAAGCTAGATACTGATATCGCGTACTGTGAAGGCGTCAAGTTCTGCAAACTTGGGCGGTCATGAGTGCTGGTCATGCGGCTTGACGGAGTGCGAGTTTTCTTGTGCTCTCGCAGATCGTCCATGTTGATGTAGCGATTGGCCTCCATCCAGTTTTTGGGTTTCGACGGCGAGCGCGCGGACGAGGCGTCGGCAGCTCTCGGTATTGGGAAAGATGCGCACGACGTAGGTTCGACGTGGTCAAGGGTGACCTTCAGTCGGACCAGGGAGGCCGGCATCTTTAGGCCGCCAGCCTGTGCGCCGCCGCCGTCGCGCTCTTCCAATGCCAGGGCAAGAGCTCATCGATCCGATGCGCGGGATATCCGGCGATGCGGTGAAGTACGTCGGCGAGCCAGGCTTGCGGATCGACGCCGTTCATCTTGGAAGAGATAATCAAGCTGTACATGGCGGCGGCGCGCTGGCCACCGCGGTCCGTACCGGCGAATAGCCAGCGCAGGGCGCGTTCGGCGGCATTGTTCGAGAGACAGACACGCCCGTCGTCGAGGAAGAGGGTGAAGGCAGGCCCGCGGTTCAGCAGGTAATCGAAGGCTTTGGCGAGATCATCGTTGCGCGACAGCTTGGCACGTTGAGCCTTCATCCACGGTTCCAGGTCCAGGACCAAAGGTTTGCTACGCTCCTGACGAACGGCCTTGCGGACCTCCGCGCTCGGACCGTTGATCTCGCGCTCGATGGCGAACAGGGCATCGATCCGTTGCACCATATCCAGCGCGATCGGCGATAGAACGGCCGGCTTCTTGCCCTGGGCTCTTCGGCGCGCATTCGCCTCGACGTCGGCCATCGCGTAAAAGGGCCGCCTCGCATGGACCCAGCAGGCTGTTTCCGTTATCGGGCCTGGCCGTCGATCCGGAAGATAGAGTTTGATGTAGCCGGTATAGGCATCCGCCTGCAGAATGCCGCTATAGCCGGCGAGATGCGCCTGCGGGTGCTCGCCCTGTCGGTGCCGGAACAATACTCCCCAAATGTGCCGTTTGAATCTTCCCCAGTTTGCGCCGTGAGCGGTCTTCCGGCGCGCGCCCCGGAAGATCGGTCACATGTCATCACCGATACTGCTTCCGATGGTCGGAAGGGGGATTTCGGTGATCAAGCTAAGGGAGATGATGATGATCCTGGATCTACATCGGCAAGGTCTGTCGGTGTCAGCGATCGCCAGGCAGGTTGGTATCGATCGCAAGACTGTGCGCAAATACATCGAGCGCGGGCTGGAGGCTCCGGTCTATGGCCCGCGCAAGCCAAGAGCGACGGTGATCGACCCGTTCGCGGCCTATCTTCGCGAACGCGTGCAGGCCTATCCCGGCGTGACAGCGCGGCGGCTTTTCCGCGAGACCAAGGATCTCGGCTATTCCGGCGGCTACACGGCGCTGACCGACTTCTTGCGTGACGTT
Source organism: Sinorhizobium meliloti (assembly GCF_035610345.1). The sequence goes on from NZ_CP141215.1 coordinate 263,498, forward strand.
CGACCACCGAGCGAGCAAGGGTTCGAGGTTCGCTTCGAGACGCCGCCGGGCGAGCAGGCGCAGGTCGATTTTGCCCAGTTTCATGTCGTGTTCACCGATGAACCGACGACGCCGAGGATCGTCTGGTTGTTTTCCATGGTGCTCGGCTACAGCCGCCTCATCTGGGCGCGCTTCGTCATGGTGCGCCCGGCATGGGCGCATTCCTGCGGGTGGAAGTCCCGCCACGAGCTGGTCACAGCGAGTGAAGTGAAGCGCAACTGCGTGAGGGTGACCGAGCGTGGGGAGGAAGCGTGGAGCGTAAACCGCGTGCCGATGAACAAGAACCGGATATGAGGCGGTGCCGACCAGGGCGAGCGGGCCATGAACCGCGAAGCTCTCGTGACCAAGGGGCGGCGGCGTAGATCCGGCGGTAGTGCGGTGAAGGAATGCGTTCTTACCCGGGGAGATCTCGCCTTGCGCCTGAAAGGGCGACGGTGTCGAGCCGGAGCGAGAAAGTCAGCAGAGGTTGTAGTAGCCGTATCCGCGGCGAAGGACCGAACAAAGAGGAGTGCTTGAGGCATAGCGATGCAGGAAGCCAGGCATCAGATGCCCGCGAGTGTCAAGCGAAGCGAGGAATTGACCCCTTGGGCGAAACGAAGATTTGAGCCCCTTCATTGATTGTTCGGTTCGTTTGTTTCAAGCGCTGCTCCGGCCTTCTGCAGAAGGCCGGAGCGGCGCTTTTCGCGAAGCCGGTAGCGGGACTGTCAGGAATTCTGTGCGGTGGGCCATGATGATGAAAAGGAGAGAATCATCACATGGCTATCGAGAAAGAACTTCTGGACCAGCTCCTGGCTGGACGTGATCCATCCGAGGTTTTCGGCAAGGACGGTTTGCTGGACGATCTGAAGAAGGCGCTTTCAGGGCGCATCCTCAATGCGGAGCTTGACGACCATCTCGACGTCGAGCGCCTGGAGGGCGGCCCCGCCAACAGGCGCAACGGTTCCTCCAAGAAGACGGTTTTGACTGGCACATCGAAGATGACGCTGACCATCCCGCGCGATCGGGCGGGTACCTTCGACCCAAAGCTGATCGCCAGGTATCAGCGCCGGTTTCCCGATTTCGACGATAAGATCATTTCGATGTACGCCCGTGGTATGACAGTGCGCGAGATCCAGGGGCATCTTGAAGAGCTCTACGGCATCGATGTGTCGGCGGATTGTCGTGGACGTCGATCTGGAGAAGTTCTTCGACCGGGTCAACCACGACATCCTGATCGACCGCCTCAGCAAACGGATATCAGACAAGCGGGTTATCCGCCTGATCCGGGCCTATCTGAACAGCGGCATCATGGACCATGGCGTGGTCCAGGAGCGGGTGATGGGCACGCCGTAAGGCGGGCCGCTGTCGCCGCTTCTGGCCAATGTGCTGCTCGATGAGGTGGATAAGGAACTGGAACGCCGGGGCCATTGCTTCGTGCGCTATGCGGACGACTGCAACGTTTACGTTGGCAGCCGCAAGGCCGGCGAACGGGTCATGGAGCCTCTGCGGCGGCTTTACGGACGGCTGCACCTGACGATCAACGAGGGCAAGAGCGCGGTTACCAGTGTGTTTGGCCGCAAGTTCCTCGGCTTCAGCTTCTGGCGGCCGGGATGGCGCGGTCAAGCGCAGGGTGGCCAACAAGCCGCTCAAGGCGTTCAAGCGCCGCGTCCGGCAACTGACCCGCCGTTCGGGCGGGCGCAGCATGGCGGAAGTGGCCGAGCGCCTGCGCGTCTATGTTCTGGGTTGGAAAGCCTACTTCCGGCTGGCACAAACTCCAAGGCTCTTCAAGGAGCTGGAGGAGTGGATGCGTCACCGGGTGCGCGCGATCCAGCTCAAGCACTGGAAGCGTGGCAAGACCACCTACAAGGCCCTGCTTGCCAAGGGCGCCAAGCCCGAAGTGGCACGGCAGATCGCGGTCAACAGCCGCAGATGGTGGCGCAACAGCGGCATGTTGCTCAATTCGGTCCTAACCCTCAGGTGGATGGATGCCCTCCGTAACCCCCGCCTCGCCTGACCTCAACTCTTCGAACCGCTCGGTGCGGACCCGCATGCCGGGTGGTGTGGCAGAGGCGCGGTCATAACGACCGCCCCCTATGCCGATCATCAGAACCTGCCGACCGTGCTGCGTTGCCATGTCGCCGCCTTCGAGGCGATTGGGGGCGTTCCGCGCGAGATCCTGTACGATCGGATGAAGACGGCAGTAATCGGCGAAGGCGAGACAGAGGGTATTGTCTATAACCGTGCGCTTGTTGATCTCGCGCGTCACTACGGCTTTCATCCCAAAGCATGCCGTCCCCATCGGGCCAAGACGAAGGAGCAGACATCACGATGCACCTTGTTGGATTTGTTGAGCGTCAATTAACCGGGGTTGGCGGCTACCATATCGGCCGCCGACGCCTTTTGCGAGTCTGACGTTGCCCGGTGGCTCATACAGGTAGCGGTGGTTGGTAGCGTAGCGATGGCGCTTGAGAACACCATCGCGTCCGAGTTGGTGTACGGTTGTGGCGCTTACGCCAAATCGACGAGCCACTTCCTCGCCAGTTAGCATGCCGCTCTCGCGCAACCGTTCGAACCGGGTCTTCAGCCCATAGGCACGACGCACGAGCATAACTTTCTTCAAGGTAAAAGCCTCACCGCGCCAGTTACGATGCCCGAGTGCGTTGAGGCGACTGGCAATCTGCTGGTCGTTGTCGGTCTCCAGCAGTTCGTTGATCAGTGCCACAACCGCTTCGGGTGTCTTGCGGATCACGGCCATGGGCCGGGGACGAGCTACTGCCAGGCTTTGCGTGCGACCTCCGCGCCAGCGTATGTGCATGTTGATCTGCTCGTCGACCAGCAGTGTTACGTCTTCGATGAGGAGGCCAAGCATGCGTTTACGCTCGACCGGGTTCTGACGCTCATGTTCGCGCTGAAGCGTATCGAGGTCGCGTAGCTTGCCATTCCAGTCCGCTTCGAGTGCGTCGGCAACCAAGCGGTTGTCGGGATCGACCTTCAGATAGCGGCGGCGTGCGAGTTCAGCCTCATACCGGGCGCGCTGTAACTGCTTGTCGCGCAGCGAGGCAGCTTGTTCGACACGCTGCGAGATCTCCTCCTGCACCGCAAGCGCGACCTCTATCGCCGTCGGTGCCATTGCTTCGAGTAGCAAGGCGCTGACCGCTTCATCGATCGCTGGTCCTCTTGCCCATTGGCAAGCCTTGCCCGCGTGGCGCACGACGGCCTCGTTGCAGATGTAATAGGGACGAAGATTGCCCTCGAACTGTTCATAATGGACCCGCATGCGAGCGCCGCAACGACCGCACAAAACTCTTCCTTGCAATAAGCCGTTGCCTTGGCGAGGCATACGACCCCGCAGGCCCGGAGAAAAACCGACTGCATTTTGTTCGAGACTTGTTTGATTGCGCTCGAACTCGTCCCACGAGATGTAGCCTTCATGGGCCTGAGGGATGAGCACCTGCCAGTCGGACCTCGGCATCTTCTGCTGTACGGACTTAAGCTTGGCATTGTAGATCGTGCGTGTGCGTCCGTATGCGAAAGCACCAGCGTATCGTGGATTGTGCAAAATCTGGATCACGCGAGAGTGGTCGATCTCGCTCCACAGCACGTCGCCCTTGCCGATGCCGCGACGGATACGACGGGGAAACAGGATCTTCTCGTTACGCAGGCGGCGCACGACCGCACAGGCTGAGCCCACCTCCCGGAAGGTATCGAACAGCATGCGCACCGTGTCCTGGATCTGGCGATCCGGATCGAGCACCACGCGCATATCAGGCGTATAGACCAGTCCGATCGGCAACGGTAACTCGAGCTCGCCACGACGCGCCTTGTTGAGAATGCCGCCTTGCAGCCGAGACTTCAGGATGTGGAGTTCGGCCTCGCTCATCGTGCCCTTCAGGCCGAGCAGCATACGATCGTTGAACGACGCGGCGTCGTAAACGCCATCTTCGTCCATGATGAGCGTGCGCGACATCGCGGCCAGCTCCAAAAGGCGATGCCAGTCCGCATTGTTGCGAGCCAGGCGAGATACTTCCAGCCCCAGCACGATCCCTGCGTGCCCCATTGCGACCTCGGTCACCAAGCGCTGAAATCCATCGCGGTCCTGCGATTGTGCGCCGGAAAGGCCGAGGTCGTTGTCGATGACGTGGACGCGCTCAATCGGCCAACCCAGAGCCACCGCGCGGTCCCGTAATGCATATTGTCGCTTCGTGCTCTCGGTGTTCTCGAACACCTGACGAAGGGAGGATTGGCGAACGTAGAGAAATGCATCGCGCCGCAGGTGATCGGCACTAATCTTCATGGCATTATCAGTAGACATGGCTTCCTCCTGTCTCTGCTGCCAGCACCATATTGGCGAGCATGTGCACGAGCTGGCGGTCGTGCGCGACCATTGAAGTTGTCTTGAACCGAGGCGCGGACTGCTGTCGCGCTACCGCGGATTGATGTGGTGCGATCAGTACTGCCAGGCCGCGCCACAGTCCGTGGAAGACGATGGCGCCCATGCGCCTCGCGCAAGCCGTGCCGCAAATAACATCGGCGCGGAGCGCTTCGTAAACATCCTTGCCGCTCTCCGACATGGCGATTGCGTGCGTCGGCTCTTCATCGTTTTTTTTTACGCGCCACCGCGCGTTCGATGCTGCGAGGATGGACGCTGATGCCCAGTCTCGCATGCACCAGGTCCGCCAGAGAGCGGGCCTGCAGTTGGCCGTTCGCATCGAGATGTTCCTCGACGAGACGCATCACCTCGCCAGTAAGCTTGTGGGCTGACTTCGGCCCGCGGGTGCGCGGCAAGAGGCCGGACATGCCATCGCGCTCGAACGCGGCCTCCGCTTGATAGTAGGTCTGCCGAGACAGCCCGAAGAGCGCGGCCGCGTCCGCTTTGTTGGTGCCTTCTTCGCGGGCGTGCCGAAGCATCTCATACTTCACTTGCACGAGATCGAGCGGATCAAAGAAACCTGCTTCCCGGAACCAGGGGGCGCGGACGCCCTCGGGCTTGGGGTTCAGAGCGCCCATCTGGCGCAGGCGATCGGGCTTGCCTTCTTTGGTCATGGGAGCCTCCGTGTGTAATGTAAATTATGCCTCACTTTGCTCACACGTCAATTAAATTATATCTCAAATATCGCCAAAACCCATGCCTTGTCGGGCGTTACCCGTTGCCTTGATGATCAATGACATCGCGTCCGGCATAATTAGCCTTACATATGCGGCGTAATTTACTTGACGCTTCGTCACCCTTCCCGGCGCTTAATGCGACCAATCAACGACGCCAGCGCCGACAGATCGTCTGGGCGGGAGAAGGACCGACCTGCAGCAACCTGACTGAACAAGTCGGCCTCATTGACATCGGTCCACGAGGCCGGAAGTGAACGCAACCGTCCTTGGGCGTCGTAGAACATGACGCGGTCTTCGCCCCAGTTCTGTTTGCGTGTCGACAGAACGAAGCGCTGTCCGCGCCACGGATGGAACGGGTGCGTAACCTCAAACTCTATGCGGGCTTGAGTGTCAGTACGAACTGCAGTCCGGTCGAGTGACCGTTTCGCTATATTCGAGAAGACTTCTTCCTGGCGCGCTCGTTCCGCAACCTCGACGACCTCAACGCTCAACTGCGGCACTGGTTGGACAGCGTCGCCAATCCGCGCACGCATGTCACCACCTTACGCGTCGTCAATGAGGCTTTCGCCGAAGAACGGCCGCATTTGCGACCGCTTCCGCTCGCCGCTTTCCGCTCGGTTCTGAAGTTGGAGCGCCGCATCTCCCGCGAAGGCATGGTCAGCGTCGGCGGCAATGCCTACAGTGTTCCCGACGCGACCCGCAGCCGGACGGTCGAAGTCCATTCGCTCGCGGACGAGGTCCGCATCTTCGAGAACGGCACGCTGATCGCCGTCCATCCTGTCCTCGAGGGGCGCAGGCAACGACGCGTCCACCCCGATCATCGTCGAAGCATGGCCTGCCAGCGTTCACTGCCGCCGTCCACCGATAGCAGCGTCGTTTTTCACGGCGCTGGCGACAGAGTCTCTCATCGGTCGCTAGCGTTTTATGACGCCGTCGGCAAAGCCATGGCACGGGAGAACCGCCCATGAGCGTCGCCCTCGATACTGCATCCTCAATGATCGATCGCATTCGGCACGATCTCGTCGGCCTGAAGATGCCCCGTGCGCTCGAGGCTCTCGATCACGTTGTTCGTCGCCTGGAGCATGGCGAACTCTCCGCATTGGAAGCCATCGACATCCTGCTCTCCGAGGAGCTGACGCTGCGCGAGAATAGCCGTATCAAGACCGCGCTGCGGATGGGGCGGCTTGCGACGATCAAGACGCTGGCCGGCTTCGACTTCTCCTTCCAGCCATCGCTCGACAAGGATCGGATCTTCACCCTCGCACAGCTCTGCTTTATCGAGCGGTGTGAGGCTGTCCGCTTCCTCGGCCCACCGGGAACCGGCAAAAGCCACTTGGCCACCGCTCTCGGCGTCGAGGCCGTTAAGGCCGGAAAGAGCGTCTACTTCACAACGCTCGCCGATCTGATCGCCGCGCTCTCACGCGCCGAACGGGAAGGCAGGCTGCAGGAGCGCATCCGCTTCTTCTGCAGGCCAAGCCTGCTGATCGTCGACCAGGACCGGAACCGTCGTGTCGTCGCCGTGCAACCGCTCTGCCGCAAATGTATGGGCTTCGATCGCGGGATGGCGTGGAAGGGGACCGGGCACGACGACGCGTTCGCGCGGAAGATGCTCGGGCAAAGGCTTCTTTACCGGCCGGCTGCGGGTAAAGCCGGCGACATTGACGGTGGCCGCGACCGCCATTTCGGCAGCGAGCTCGTCCTCGGTCGCCGCCATCTCCAACTCTACCAGTTGGAACTCCATCTGGTCGATCAGCCGGGCACGACGCTCCGCCTTCGGGCCATAAAGCTGCCGCTGAGCTCTGCCCGTAGGGCAGCAACATCGTCGGGAAGCAAATCAGGGCTGTTTCCATGCCCGCAGTGAATCACAGAAGCCCTGATTTGCCTAATTTCAAAGGGCTTATCCCGGAATATTCGTCCCCGAACAGCTCACCCCGCGCTGGTCGGACGCCAGGTCTGCTGCGGGTTTCGCCAATCGATCCCTTCCAGCGGATAGGACATCTGACCGGCGGTCAGCGCGATCGCACCACCCTCCGTTGCCGGCCAGATGAAACGCCCGCGCTCGAGCCGCTTCGCATACAGCGACAGGCCGATCCCATCATGCCAAAGAGCTTTTATCAGTCGGCCGCTGCGCCCCCGAAAGACGAAGACATCGCGCCGTTGAACGGTTATGTGGGGTGCCACATAACCGTTCAACGGCGCGCTTTCCGTCTTCCGGGCCAAACGAGCGGACAGAGTGAAGATCGTCTGGTGGGACGGCTCCGGCGTCTGCCTTTATGCAACAATCGGCGTTCATACTACACCTCTTTTCTCGCCAGTTGATGTTTTTGGCTCAGTGTGCGTTTGTCGGCGCGCAGCAGCGCGATCTTCAAGTTGGTTCCATCGGCTGCATTGCTTTCGCGGCAGGTCTCCCTCAGGCATTTCGTATAGGCTGTAGTGTCCATTGTAGGCATGTCTGGTGACGAGGCCATCCCGGAAACCGGGGGCGCAATCATCTCGGAACGAAGGGGCGGCTAGGTCGTTGCCGTGTTAGGAACACGCGTTGCGGAAACCATCTTGGCCAGTGGTCATGTGCGACGCACACACAAAGGCCGCACATATGGAAGCAAGCGATCCAATCAAAAAATCTGTAAAAAACACTTGCAAGTGGGAGCCGTCCACATATGGAACTACGCCGCCTGAACGGCCGCGGCTTGTCGCTTACGGCTCCACAGCCGTCAACGCTTTCGATCCGGCCACAATTTGGGCTGGCAGCAATGTTCAAGCCCCAAGTGCCCTCTCTACCAGCTTCACCCAGTAGGCGATGCCATAGGGAAGCGCCTCGTCGTTGAAATCGAAAGCAGAATTATGCCACGTAGGTGTCAGTCCATTGCCTATCATCATATAGCTTCCCGGCCGGACGGCTGACATGTAGGAGAAATCTTCCGAGCCCATCGACAAGGGATAGTTGTCGCTGACAGAGGCGCTTGTAACAAGGTCAGTGGCCGCCTTGATCGCAAGCTCCGTCTCAGCCTGATGGTTGAAGGTAACCGGCTCGAGGCTTCGATACGCGAACTCGTAATTACCGCCGAAGCCACGTGTGATTGCTTCAACACAGTCACGTATTCTCTGTCCAGCTGATGCTCCTAGTTTCTCCGACGCAGTGCGAACAGTACCCTTCAGGGCAACACGGTCCGGGATCGTGTTATAGCCCTCGCCAGCGTGAAAGCTGGTGACTGTCACCACAAGCGAATCAAGTGGATCGATAGCGCGGGACACAATAGTCTGCAGCCCCAAGACGATTTGAGACGCCACGACGATTGGGTCGACGCACTTGTGGGGTTCCGACGCATGTCCCCCTGTGCCTAAAATCATGATGTCAAACTCATAGAGCCCAGCAAATAAGGCACCGTACCGAGTTGCGAACGTCCCAATTTCTAGACTTGGATCGCAATGCAACCCAAACACCTGTGAGATGCCGAAACGCTCCATCACACCTGCTTCTACCATCTTCTTGCCACCCAGGCCCTCTTCTTCGGCTGGTTGGAAGATCAGCGCGACCGCGCCCTTGAAATTTCTCGTTCTTGAAAGGTGCTTCGCGGCACCAAGCAGCATCGCTGTGTGTCCGTCGTGGCCACATGCATGCATCTTGCCCGGTATGGCGGATGACCACGGTTTATTTGACGCTTCATGAATCGGCAGGGCATCCATGTCGGCCCTAAGCCCTATAGTGGGCCCTTCCCCGCCTCGGCCCTCAATGAGGGCTACGATACCAGTTTCGGCGATACCGGTTTCGATGTGGTTGATTCCGAACGACGCCAGTTTCTCTGCAACAAACTGAGCAGTCTTCTCCAGCCGATATCCAAGCTCCGGATTTTGGTGAAGATAGCGGCGCCAGGCCGTAGTTTCGCTGTGCAGGTCAATCTGGTCGCTAAACAAGTTCACAGTCGCGCTCCTCAGGTAAAAGCTCTGTTCAGATACAGCGCCTTAGTCTGCGAACGGTCAAATTCAGTTTATCGATTTTTGCGATCTCGGGGCGAGATGGCACTGCGAAGTCAGCTTTATTTGACCTGGAGATGCGGCTCGCGCACCTCTGGAAAGTAATGCTGTTAACATAGCGAATGTGATCGTTTTGACATTCCAAGACGTAGCCCTACGGCTCGAAGGACGCAATTAGCCCGCCCGGCCCCGCTCAGGAAGTAGGGGCAAGGAGACCCCATCTGGCGCAGGGGTCAGCGTCGAATACCGTAGCGCACGTTGTGAGCCGAAGTGAGCTTCTATGTCTGCGCCTAGAGAACGTCCACTTTAATCCGGGTCATATCCTGCTGCTGCGAAGTAGTTCGCACACTCTTGTGGCTCGAAGAGTTTGACGATGTCGAACGGTGTTCCACAGGGCGTCGGCGGAGCGTTCGGCCCTTGCCCGCAGAAGCGCCTTGAGCTTTGAGAAGGGGTTGTGTGCGTCAAGTGCAAAATTGGACGGTCATGCGTGCTGGTCATGCGGCTTGACGGAGTGCGAGTTTCTTGTGCTCTCGCAGGTCGTCCATGTTGATGTAGCGATTGGCCTCCATCCAGTTTTCGTGGGTTTCGACGGCGCGCACGGACGAGGCGTCGGCAGCTCTCGGTATTGGGAAAGATGCGCACGACGTAGGTTCTGCGGCGGATTTCCTCGTTGAGGCGTTCCAGCATGTTGGTGCTCTTGAGGTGCTTGTGATGCTGGCGCGGCAGACGAAAGAAGGTCAGCGTCTGCTCGATGGTTTCCTCAACCCAGGAGGTCAGGCGCGGATAGCGGACCGACCATTTTCCCAGCCGCGGCGAAATCGGCCTTCGCCTCATCAAGGTCGCGGCGATCATAGAGCCATCGAAGCTCCTGCAGGCAATCGTCGCCATGTTTGCGCGGCAGGTGATCGAGGGCGTTCCTGAGGAAATGCACGTAACAGCGCTGCCAGGCAGCTTCCGGGATCACCTCGCCAATTGCCGCGACGAGACCCGGCATGGTCGTCGGAGACCACCAGTTCGACGCCCTTCAAACCGCGCCCTTTCAGCCTGACGAGGAAGTCCTTCCAGGCGGAACGGCTTTCACGGCCGGCCATCTCGACCGACAGGATCTGCCGCCGCCGTCCCAGTCGATGCCGACAGCGATCAACACCGCCTGGCTCATCACCACACCGGCCTCGCGCACCTTCTCATAACGGGCATCGAGGTTCAGGTAGGCGAACGGCTCTTGAAGCGGGCGCTCGGCAAAGGTGCGAGTTTCACAAAGTTCGGGACAAGGATTTCAGTAAGTCCGGGACACCGATGGAATGCACCCCTCAACTGAGACATATTAAGTAGCGGACAGTTTCTCGAATACAGGAACTGGAAATGGTTGGAAGAAAGCCGAGATTTAGCGAAGAAGAGAAGCTCTCCATGCTCGCGCGGATGAACAACGGGGAGAACGTCAGCCGTCTGGCAGAACTTGACGCACACAACCCCGGCGGATTGACGTTCATGGTCTTTCCGGCGGGCGTTTTGGCCGGAATGTCTGCTGCATGGACAGCGGTGGCCACCCATTCGGCACGGACGGGACGCATGATATCGAGCGCTGGGTGAACGCTCTTGCCTTCCGTGGCATTTTTGGAAGTACCGCGTGTTGGGCATCATGACGTGTCGCACCGGAAAGATGAGGGTCGAGGCGGAGCCACCGGCGGAATGTTGATACCTGTCCTGCGCATGGGGCGCCGGCAGTCTGGGCATTCGTAGGACTTCCCGCGTTGTGTTTCGCTGGAATGGGATTGCCCGCCTGGGGGCGATGGCTGCCCAAGGAGCATCCTGCACAGAGAAATGCGAACCCGTCGATGACTGTTGGCGATAAAGCCGAAGTGATGCATGCGGTGGAAGCCGTCGGGAAGCAGGTGCAAGAGAAACCGCCGGATGAACTCGTGAGGATGAAGGCACATGATCTTCTCGCGATCACATCCATTGCGCCGATAATCCTTCCATCGGAAGGCAACATGGTCGTCATCAAGTTCGACGATGCGGCTGTTGGCGATGGCGACGCGATGGGTGTATCGGCCGAGGTAGGCGAGCACCTGGTCCGGACCGCCAAAAGGCGGCTTTGCATAGACGACCCATTCGATGCTGCGCGCACATGCGAGATGGCGGCTGAACACGGCGTCGTTGAGATGGGCGAGGTCGTTGAAGAGGTGCAGTTCGCCTTGAGCGAAGGATTTGGCGAGAGCAGTTAGAAAGAGCCGTCGGAACAGGCGTGACAGCACGCGCACGGGCAGAAAGAAGTCCGGCCGACATGCGATCCACGTCGACCTGTCCGGCGAGAGACCTCCACCCGGCACGACGCAATGGACATAGGGATGGTGGGTCATCGCCTGGCCCCAGGTGTGGAGCACGGCGGTGACGCCGATCTCGGCGCCGAGCCATCTGGGGTTGGCGGCGATGGTCTGCAGTGTCTCAGCCGAGAGCCGCATCAGCAGTGTTGTCGCAATGCCGACAAGATAAGCCCGGCCGCCAGGTGAGCATACACTCGAGCCACCGAGTTGGGTTGACGCGTGAACTCGCAAGAAGGAGGCAGATGGCCTGATCGTTCGGTCCGAGTCGCGAAAGATTCCGTTAGTTCCAGTAGCCGTCGACGAGGCGACGAGGTGCACTTGCAGCGGGTGATCCGCGCGGTGCGGTCGGCATGATTCCACCCGGCGTGAAGGTGTTCCTCGCGATTCATCCGGTCGACTTTCGCAACTATGCGGCGACTATGAGAGGATGGAAAAACTCGAATTTTGAGCGCGATGGCGCCAAGAGCGTACGAATTTAATCCGCTGTGAATTCGCGTTGCTACGGCGTCAAGACGACGAACCACGCTCCAGGGTTATTGTACCAATGTCATCATCAATGACAATTCGAGTCGCGAAGGGTGCAGAGAGCTTCTGAAGACGTTCGAGAATGGCCCTCGCTTGCGGCCCGGTTACGAGCCGTGGTACGCCGCGGTTTGCGAACCTCTTTGAATAGCCCAATTCGATCGGGTACAGTCGCAACTGGACCAGTTGATTCTGCTCAAAACGGCTTACCGTAATGATGCTCTCGTAAAAAATTGTCTGAGAGAGGGCGCCCACAAAGCCATCGACGGTAGGATAACCCTTGGCTTCTTCGTCGACCGTCACCTCGGCATCAGTGTCTCGCCGCGGGTCCTTGCCGTACGCCTCGAACATATCCGCCCCGACCGGAGTTCGCAGATCGTCGTAGAAAAAATTCCCCAAGCCATAGAGGATCGGTCGGCCCTTATAGATCTCGATCCCACGAATTAGGTGTGGACCGTGCCCGACATAAGCGTCTGCTCCCGCGTCGATGAGCTTATGCGCCAAGGATTGCTCATAATCCGGTGGATGTTGGCTAACCTGATGAGTCCAGTTAGGCTCGTGCCCGTGATTGGTGACAACGCAGAAATCGGAAAACTGTTTGCCCCGACGAACATTTCGCAAGATTTCAGCGACGTCACTCGGGCTAGGCTCGTAGCTGTAGCCAGCTTCGTCACCCGCTTTGAAAATCGCTCCTGCGACTACGACGCGGGCCGGATCGTTATCGTCTGATCTAGTACCAGGCAGCGTCGCGCGCAGCTGCCGTAAATTTTTCAGAATTTCCGGAGGGACGACGATGCTCTCTGTCAAACGGAGCGGGTTCAGTCCTGGCCTGCCTGGAGCCTCTCCGGCAGGGTCACATGCACGAAACATCGGCCCAAATGTCGTGCCGAACGACACCAACGCGACTCGACCACGTGCAGTCTCCAAAAAGCGAGCGGCGCCGGCTTGCGCAAGGTTTTCGCCTGCACCTGCATGGACGATCCCACTCTCATCCAATATGCGGCTCGTCTCGCGCATGCCTTCAATGCCCCAATCAAGCGTATGATTGTTTGCGCGGCTCATAAGGTTGAACCCCATAGCCTTCAGATCAGGTCCAAGCTCCGGAACGCTGATGTGATACGCACCCCCGTGCTCCGCCTGCGGGCTTCCGTCGAATGAGCGAATGTCGAAGATTAGAGTTTCCATGTTGCCGAACGTGGCATCGGCGTCGCGAAGGATTTGGACGATCTCATCAAAACCCGGATGGTTGCCTTCAGTCAGCGGCCGAGACAAGATGAGGTCGCCCACTGCCACCATCGTGAAGCCGTCAGCAACGTTCGTATCAATCGAACCCACCGTGTCGTAGCCGTCACCGTGGGTCGGGTGCTCGTGTGAATATTCTTCCATAGTGCCTCTTCTCCTCTTTCGCCGGATTTCGAATGATGCGCGTGTGTCCGTGTCAGCGGTGCACGCCAGATGCTCGACCGGCTGACGGTGCCTCTACGGCATGTAGCGAAGAATTCGCCGTCGCAGCGGAATGGTTCGGCATGCCTGTAGCCGGAGCGCGGACATGGCAGGCCACGGCGCGGCCGTCCGCCATCGGCATCAAAGGCGGGAGGTCTACACGGCAACGCTCGACGGCGAGTGGACAGCGCGGATGAAAGGCGCATCCGCTCGGCGGGTTGATCGGGCTTGGCACCTCGCCATCTACGGGCGCTTCAAGCCGAATGTGTGCGGGATCCGGCACAGGTGCCGCTGCGATTAGCGCCTCGGTGTAGGGGTGGACCGGCTTTGCGAACAGCACCTCGCATGCGGCCAGTTCCACGATCCGGCCGAGATACATGACCGCGACGCGATGCGCGATATGCTCAACAACGCCGAGGTCGTGCGAGATGAAAACAAAGGCGATGCCCATCTGCTGTTGCAGATCCATGAGCAGGTTCAAGATTTGTGCCTGCACAGAGACATCAAGGGCCGAGACCGCCTCGTCGGCGATAATGAGCGAGGGCCTAAGGGCCAGCGCCCGCGCGATGCCCAGCCGTTGGCGCTGGCCACCCGACAACTCGGACGGAAGCCTATGCATCATTTCAGGCGCCATCCCAACCTTCTGGAGGAGGTCCGCAGCAAGCGCGATGCGCTGCTTGCGGCTAAGACGCTCGAAATTTTCCACAGGTTCGGTGATAATCTGGCCGGCGGTGAGGCGCGGGTTCAGCGACGAGTAAGGATCCTGAAACACCATCTGCATCCGACGTCGATGCGCGCGAAGCTCGTGCTTACTGAGGCCTGCAATATCGGTCCCCTCGATCCGGACGCGTCCGCCAGTCGGATCGGTAAGCCGCATCAAGAGCCGTGCGATGGTGGATTTGCCGCAACCGGATTCGCCGACGATGCAGAGCGTCTCACCGGCCTCGACGAAAAAAGACACATCATCCACTGCTCGCACCACAGAGAATGGCTTCTTCAAGAACCCCGCACCAATCGGATAATGCTTGGAAAGATTTTCAACTGTTAGCAAAGGATTGCTCATGCGCCTACAATCTCCTCTGAGCGCCAGCAAGCCGCGGCGTGTCCGGACTCAACGTCGATCAGAACGGGAGTCTTTTCTCGGCAAATGTCGATGGCGAACCGACATCGCGGCGCAAAGCTGCACCCGATAATCGGTTGGCGCAGGCTAGGTACAATGCCGGGGATCTCCGGAAGACGGAGCTGCCGCCCCTGCCGGCGGTCCGGCACGGAGCGCATCAGGGCCTGGGTGTAAGGATGCATCGGACGCGCGAACAGTTCCGTCACGGTCGCTTGCTCGACGATCCGACCAGCATACATCACAATCACGCGTTGGCAAGTCTCGGCCACAACGCCCAGATCATGGGTGATGAACATCACCGCCGTTCCCATACGCTCTTGCAGGACGACGATCAGCCGCAGGATCTGGGCCTGGATCGTCACGTCGAGCGCAGTGGTCGGCTCGTCTGCGATCAACAGTTCCGGCGAGCAGGCGAGCGCCATCGCTATCATGACGCGTTGCCGCATCCCGCCTGACATCTCATAGGGATAGTTGTTGACGCGACGCTCAGGGTCCGCGATGCGGACGAAGCGGAGCATTTCTTCGGCCTTAGCCATCGCAATTGAACGAGAGGCTCCCGTATGAATCTGCACTGCTTCAGCAATTTGGTGGCCGACAGTGTAGACCGGGTTGAGGCTTGTCATTGGGTCTTGGAAGATCATGGCGATCTTGTCACCACGGATTTTTCGCATCTCCCGCTCCGACAATTCAAGAAGGTCGCGGCCTTGAAAGCGGACCTCGCCGCCGACAGTCCTGGCGGTCAGCTTCGGAAGTAGGCGAAGGATCGAGAGGGCGGTAACGCTCTTGCCACATCCCGATTCGCCGACGACCCCCAGCGTTTCGCCCCTCTTCACCTGGAAGCTGATGCCTCCCAAGGCGCGAGTGACGCTTTCTTCGCCATAAAAATGCGTCTCAAGTTCTCGAACGTCGAGAAGTGTGTCTTCTGCCACCGTATTGTGCATTAGCATGTCAGCGCCTCCGCTTAACGCGGGGATCGAACATATCGCGCAGACCGTCCCCAAGCATGTTTACAGCAAGAACCGTGACGGCGAGACAGATGCCCGGGGCGAAAATCGTCAACGGCGCAATAGCGAGATACAAGCGGGAGCTGGCGATCATGTTGCCCCAACTGGGAATCTCGGGTGGCACACCCACGCCGAGGAAACTAAGCGCCGCCTCCGTCATAATCGCGCTGGCGCAAACAGTGGCGCTCTGAACCATCAGGGCAGGAATGGTGCTCGGAAGGATATGCCGCCACAGCACCTTTGACAGTCGTGCACCGCCGCAAAGTGCGGCCTCCACATAAGGGCGCTCGCGAACGCTGAGGACGGTTGAACGAACCAACCGTGCGACCGCCGGCGTTTCGGGGATCGCAATCGCCACGATGAGGATACCGACCCCTGGCCCTGTCAGCGAAATAAGAGCAATGGCCAGCAAAATTGTCGGAATGGACATCAAGCCGTCCATGACCCGCATCAAGACGCTGTCGAACGTGCGGTTGTAGCCAGCGAGCACCCCAATCAGAAGCCCAACCAACGCCGCGCACGCCGCTGACAGCAACCCTACCAATAGCGATATACGTGCGCCGAAGATCGTTCGGGCAAACACGTCGCGACCCAGATTATCGCTCCCGAACCACATCTCGGCCGAAGGCCGCTGGAGGCGCTTGAACGGATTCATGTTTCCCGGATCGCCGGCGTAAAACGGGGCCGCGAGCGCCACACCGATCAACAGCACCAACAGCCCACTGCCGATCAGGACCAGTGGATGCCGCCTTGCAAAACTGACAAGTCCCAGCGGGGCCGTCGACTTGATTTCAACTGTTGCGAGGAGGGTCATATCAGTACCGAATGCGCGGGTCGATCAGCGTATAGGCGAGATCGACCGTGAGATTGATGAGGACGTACAGACCTGATGTCAGAACGAGCACGCTCTGGATAATGGGATAGTCTCGGTTGTTGATCGCATCGACGACCAGCCGACCGATGCCGGGTATATTGAACACCGTTTCCGTAAGCACAACCCCTCCAATCATATAGGCAAAGCTAATGCCGATCACAGTCAGGATGGGCACGCCGGCATTCTTCAAAGCATGGTGGACAAGCATGGCATAGGACGATGCCCCCTTGGCAGCGGCCGTTCGCATGTAGTCCTCCGACAGAACCTCGAGCATGCTGGCGCGTGTGACCCGTGCGATGAAGGCAATGAAGCCTAGTCCCAGGGCCACGGTGGGCAGGATCAGGTGCACAAACCAAAGGCCAAGGCCACTTCCGATCGGCTTATATCCCTGGACCGGCAACCAGTGCGTTCGTATGGCGAAAAAATAGATCAGGAAATAGCCAATGACAAAGACCGGAACCGAATACCCGAGTGCAGAAAAGACCGCGAGCAAGCGGTCAACGAAACCGCCTGTTTGCCACGCGGCTAGGACGCCGAACGAGACCCCGACGGTCACTGCAACAATCGTCGTCAGGATCGTCAGGGAAAGGGTCGGCTCAAGTCGCTGCGACAGCAGTTCGAGAACAGGTCGTCCGGCAAAAATCGAAGTGCCGAAATCGCCGCCGAGCATGGCGCGCACCCACTGTATGAACTGGACCGGCAAGGGATCGTTCAATCCGAGTTGCTCGCGGATGCCGGCGATCATCTCCTCCGTCGCTGACCTGCCAGCGATCATGGCCGCCGGATCGCCAGGCGCCAGCCTGAGAAGCAGGAAGACGAAAATCCCCACCATTACCATGACGACGATGGCCGAACCCATCCGGCCAAGAATGTACGCACCCATTACGCCGTGACCTTCTGCATGTTCCACATCGGGACGATCTGCGGCATGCCGATGAGACCAGTGAGCGTCTTGCGGTGCGCTATCGGTGAGACATATTTTCCCAACCTCACATCGCCGACGAAGTCCCACCAGATACTTTGCATCCTGCGGGCCAGCTCCTTGCGCTCCTGCAGTGTTGAGACATTTGCCCAGTCCGCCCGCAGCGCCTCATATTCGTCGTTCTTCGGCCAGCCGTACCAGGCGTCGTCACCATTCGCGAGGAGAAGGGGGGTGGCGAGGGGATTGCCGAAGGAATAATTGGATTCCGACGTGATGAACAAGCTCCAGCCGCCGTTTTCAACTGAGTCCTTTTTCGCCCGGCGCGTGCTGACGCCACCCCAGTCCATCGGCGCAAGCTCGGCATTGACCCCGATCTTGCGCAGCGCGGCCGCCAAGAGCTGCGAGGCATTGTCGGCTTCGCGCCAATCCGTCGGATCGAGGATGACAACCTTTTCGCCGGCATACGCGGCCTCCTTGAAGAGCTGCCTGGCCTTTTCCGGATCGCCGCCCTTCTTATACCATCCCGTGTTCTCGTCATTGGAAACGGGCGTATCCTTGCCGAATATAGAGGTGACGGTGTTGATGTACTTTGGGTCTGCGTACATGACGCGCATGAACGCCTCCTGATCAATCAGGTGAAGCATCGCCTGGCGCGCCTTGACGTTGTTGAACGGCGGCTGCAGACAGTTCATGCGCAGGACCACGTCCCAGCCAGGCTTGTCCAGCACCTGAAGTCCAAGATCGGGATCGCTCTCGACCAATGAGTAGAGCTCAACGGGCGGCGTCTCAAAATAATCGACCTCACCCGCTTGCAAGGCCGCCATTGCCGTCTGCTGGTCGGGAATAACATCCCAGATGACGCGGTCGACATGGACGACCTTGCCGCCGGCCAATCCGTCGGAAGGCTCCTTTCGGGGTACATATTTTTCATTGCGATCAAAGGTGATGCTCGCGCCAGGCTTGACAAGAGCTTCGTTGAACTTGAACGGTCCCGATCCGATATTCGCGGTCACCTGCTCGGTTGCCGGGCGATTCGCGTCCTTCTCGCGCATCATGAAGAGACAGGGGGGCGTCAGGTCCGCCAAGAGATCGATCAGAAGACCAAGCGGCTCCTTGAGCGAGATCGTGAAGGTTTTGTCATCCCTTTCCGAAATGTCGCTGGCGAGCGCCATGATCAATTGTCCGCCGGGATGCACATGGCCCCAGCGACGGATTGAGGCGACACAGTCCGCCGCGGTGACGGGAGTGCCGTCATGCCAGCCCAGGCCCTCCCGCAGCTCGAACGTATAAGCCTTCTTGTCGTTGGAAACGCTCCAATTGCTGACCATCTGCGGCTGCGGCATGAACTTCGAGTCGAGCGAGAACAGCGTGTCGTAAATCGCAGCACCGTGATCGGCAGTGATGTTCGTCGCTGTCAATATCGGATCGAATACCCTCAGGTCGGACGACTTCACCATTCGCGCCGTCCGCGCGGCGGCGGTGGCCGTCTGTGCCCGCGGGATTGAAGGGATCGATAAAGCGGCTCCGACAGCAAAGCCCGCCTTGAAGAGGTCACGTCGAGAGATTGTCATGTTTCGGTTCCCGTTTTTATTTGTTCAGGACGTGATAGCACAAACATTGCGATCGAGATCAGCCGCGGCAAGATCTTGTTGCTGCGGACATTCTCAAGCACATCCAGCATTCTGGCCGGCCCGTATATTGGTCATTTCCTCGATGACAGCTGTTATGATGCAGCTCCCGATGGCAGCTTCAATAGCCATCTTTCCGACGGCGTATCACCTAGATCAGCATAGGGAGGCGCGTTGGCGACGCAGTCGCCTGCCGGGAGCGCCAGAACTACCAAAAAGCTGTGTTTCCTCCCGTCCTGCTTTGTGCCTTGGTTGTTAAGGTTGCCTCGCGCCGAGCGAACGTCAAATTCAATCTGTGTATCCAGTTCATCTGGTTTCGAGATGCGTAGAACTGTTCGACCGTGATGGGCGCAGTTGGTGTGCGCCTGAGCCGTGCCAGGTTCCGATGGGCAGGAGGGAAGCGGATGCAGCGAATCTGATGGGCGCTAATGCCCTGGATGAGCGGGTCTGCCGCCCCGGCTGAGACTGGTTGCATCTTCCAGGATGCTGGGCCGCTGGGCCGCGTGGTCGGGGGATTAATTCTGTGGGGCGTCACTTGCGCACATATGTTTAACATGATCGGCAAAGTCCGCCCAATCAAGCACTTCCAGTCGTCCCCGATAATGCTGCTGCCGTCGCCGAAGCGCTCGTCAAGATCCGAAGCTACTTCATACCAAAGCGCGCAAGTTCTGAAAGAAAGCGCTATTGCGATTCCGTAAACGCCGAAAGCAGTGGACGGTTCGTTACGCTCACCGCTGAACGGGCCAAAATCCCTCAGTGCTCGCTTCTTCACTCGAAGAAGCTAACAACTGCGGCCTGGCCCAACAGAATGAAAGCACTCGTTTGACGGTATCCCTCCGGCGGGAACCGCCTTGCGAAGTTCCGCGTCTCCCGTGAGTCTGCGCTCTTAAGAGTGGACTTAAGAGCGCACTGAGCAATTCATGGCACATGCAATTTTGCTGACGGGACCAGAGCGGCGTCGGCGATGGTCGTTGGAAGATCGCGCGCAGATACTGGCGGAGGCTTTCGCGCCAGGCGCGGTGGTTTCCGAAGTCGCACGCCGCTTCGAGGTTTCGACTGGCCTGATCTACACCTGGCGGCGGCAAGCTTTGGTCCAGCAGGCCGAGCCCGCCTTTGTCCCAGCCAAGCTTGCTGACCCTGCCAGCAGTGATGCGGTCGAACTAGCCATGGCGGTGGACTTCCCGAACGGCGTGAAGGTGAGAATTGGTTCCGCAGCGCCCTGCGACCTGGCAGCCGCGATTATGCGGGCGATCAAATGATTCCGATCAGTTCCGGGGTGCGGGTGTGGATCGCGAGTGGTCACTGCGACATGCGCAATTATGTGAAGCGTGCAGTTATGTGGAGTCCGCCGCGGCAATTGCTTGCCGCCTGCGGTGTTTGAGAGTGGGATTACTCGATATAATTTGTCGATCGTCCGATGGACTTCAGCATCGCGAGGAGCTTGTCGGGAGCAGCAAAGCGACCTCGCTTGAGCGACGGCGGCGCCATCGCGGCAAGCGCCTCCCAGTTTTTCGGTTGGATCGGCCCGCAGATAGATTTCCGTGCTTTGCAGGCTGGCGTGACCGAGCCAGAGTGACACCTTGCGCACATCGCGGGTCGCTTTCAGGGTGTGCATGGCGCAGGTATGGCGCAAAACATGTGGGGTAATGCGTTTATCGGCGAGAGATGGGAGCTTCTGCGCCGCGGGAGCGGCGTGCTTGGCGAGGATATATTCGAATCCCGCCCGGGTCATCGCGCGTCCCATGGCATTGAGGAAGAGTTCGGCGTCGCCACTCGCCGGACGGACTGCCAGCCAGGCCTTCAACGCCGCCGTGGTCTCTTTCCACAAGGGCAACACGCGTTCGCGGCGTCCCTTACCCATGACGTGGATGCTGGTGACCGTCTGGCGGTCAATCTGGTCGAGGCGGATGCTGACGAGCTCGGAGACGCGCAGCCCTGCAGCGAAGGCCAGATGCAGCATCGCTCGATCGCGAATGCCGGATACCTGACGCGGGTTAGGTGCATCAAGCAAAGCCTGCATCTCATCGCGGCTGAGATGGCTGACGAGCGCCTCGTCGACCTTCATCATCGGAATCGCCCGAACCCGGCGCGCGTGATCCAGACAGGAAGGGAGCCGGTACTCGAGGAAGCGGAAGAAGGCTTTGATGGCAGCAAGACGGGCGTTGCGGGTGCGCGCCGAGTTGCCGCGCTCCCTCTCAATGTGCTCCAAAAACGCAAGGAGCAGCGGCGGATCGAGTTGCTCGATCTCGATGCGGGACGGGGTGGTCCTCAACCGGCTAGCGGCGAAGCACAGCAGCAGTTGGAAGCTGTAGGCGTAAGCCTCGCAGGTGTGTGGGCTTGCCCGCCGCTCTCGCGGCAGGTGTTCTCGTAGAAAGGTGGTGAGATGCGGAGCCAGCGCGGTCATGTGACGGCTCCTTGATGCAAGGCCTCGCCAGCCGCTGCGATCTGCCTCAACAGTATCGGCGTTGCCTGCAGATACCAGTAGGTGTCAGTGACGTGGGCATGGCCGAGGTAGGTGCTGAGGGCGACGATATGGCGGCCGACGGCATGGTGATCGTGCTGGCATTGCTCGAGGGAGCGCACGGCGAATGTGTGCCGCAGATCGTGAATGCGGGGGCCCGTTTGCCCGGGCTCTCCCCGCACACCGAGCGATCGTGCGAGGCGGAGGAAGACAGCAATCACGGTACTGTAGGCCGGCGGCGCGCCCGGAGCGGAAACGAACAGCATGCTGTTCAAGGTTCCGAGCCGACGACGCGCCAACAAATACTTGTCCAGGGCGTCCCGCGTCGTGTCGTGGAGCGGCAGCAAGCGGCTCTTCTGGAACTTGGTTTGTCGGATAACCAACCCATCGGCGGTCACGTCCTCAAATCGAAGCGCGAGGGCTTCGGAAATGCGCATTCCGGTGGCGGCCGGCAATCCGAACAGGGTCTCGTACATCAGCGGCCGGATCGTGGCTGACGGCTTCAATTGTGCGGCCGCCTGCAACAACGCGGTGATCTCATTTCGGGTATAGATGTGCGGGATCCGCCGCTTGAGCAGGTTGCGCCCCAGGGCTTCGGCGGAAGGAATCTGATGGCGCAGGTCCTCGGCTGCTAGCACCAACGCAAAGCGGCGGACCGTCACCAGCCGGTTGCGGCGCTGCTGTGGGGATGGCGCAAGCGTCGCCCATTCAAGTACACGAGTGACTTCAATGTGCCGATCGCCATGCCTCTCGGCGAAGGTGACGAAGCTCCTCAAAAGCGTGTGCTGGACGCGGAACTTGAAGCCCACCGTGCGCTGGAGTTCCACATATCGCGAGAGATCCTGGCTCAGCATGACGCACTCCCCGGCCAAGGCTGGGCGACCTGGAGCAGCATGTCGATGTCCACCTTCGCATAGTGGGCAGTCGTGTCGACCGATCGATGGCGAAGCACGGCCCCGATCATATCCAGCGTGGCGCCGGCCCGAAGCATGCTGGTCGCCGCGGAGCGCCGCAGGAGATTGGCGCCTCGGGAGGGAGCGTTGTCGATACCCGCCCTTACAAGCGCAAGCTTGACGATGCTAGAGACAGTCGCGCTCGCTAACGGCAGATGCGGCGCGACAGCCCGCAGGAAGATCTGCTCGCAGGCGGCGGGCGGACGGGCCTCGCGTAGATAGTCGATAATCGCTTCACCGACGTTTTGGGGCAGCGGAAGCCGGATCTCGCGGCGGCCCTTGCCGCGCACACATAAAGTGCCCTCTCGCCAATCGATGTCTTCAAGGCACATGCTCGAAACGTCGCCGGCGCGCAGGCCGAGACGTGCGAGCAGCAGCAGAACCGCGTGATCGCGGATGCCGATCGGTGTCGTGACGTCGCACGACGCAACCACCCGATCAACGTCGGCGGTGGAGATGTAGAGCGGCAAGGCCGATAACCGCCATTGCGGGACCGTCGGTATGGCCTGATCAAGCCGTTGGCACAAGCCCTGGGTAGCCAGATACTTGAGGTAGCCTCGCAACGCCATCGTCATCGTCTTGAGGTTGGCGCGCGAACTTCGCTGGGCCTCGTCAAGAATCACCTGCCGAACAAGACGGGCATCGTACAGTTTTGGATCAGGACCGAGGCCGGCAAGCAGCCGCATGACCATACGACCGTGGCGACGGACGGTGCGCTCGGATATCCCCCGATGCCGTCTCAGCCAAGTCTGGAAAGCAACAATTTGGACCTCGTGAAGGTCCACACCTGGCAGCTCATCTGTCGACGGCGTCACCGCCCCGTATTCCACCAGGAAACCAATGAACCAGCGTGCGCGATTGACATATTTGCCGACAGACGATCGGCTTGCCGGCTGCCAGGGCAACGGTATCGGTGCTGCGCAAAGCGGCGGACGACATCGCCGTCAATCTCCGTGATGGCAAACTTCGTGCTCTGTAGCCACTGTCCGAAATGACGGGCCGACGCTTCGTAGCCTGACACCGTTAGGCGGGTATGTCCCAAGTTCAACAATCGGCTCGTGAACGCCTCCAGGAACGGACGCAATTTGCCTGGGTCCATCAGTTGCGTGCATTCCGGTAGAACTTCCGTCGATTTTGGCACGGGTGGTCTCCTCTCGATGACAAAAGAACGTCTCGAGACGACAACAATTATGCCGAGTGGGGAAGGCTCATGACCGATCTAAGCTATTGGACAAAAACGAGGAAGCAGCTCGAGCCGCGGCGGACTCCACATAACTGCACGCTTCACATAATTGCGGAAGTCAACAGGATGACTGGCGAGGAACACCTTCACGCCGGAGGGGATCATGCCGACCGCACCGCCCGGATCACCCGCTGCAAGTGCACCTCGTCGACGTCTGCGCCGGCGCGCACGACAATGTCACCAATGAAAATCTCGACCACCGCGGCAGCCGCGCGCACCGAGCCCCCTGCGCCAGCCGAACGCTGCGGGGAGGCATCGGTCCGAGCGTTACGACGCCAGGCGAAGAGCTGAGAGGGATGAAGCCGATCCGATGGGCGATCGCCGAGACGCTTGCGCCGGGCTCCAGTGCCTCTGCCACCGCCTGCGCCTTGAGCTCATCCGACCAGCGCCGGCGCAATTGCCCTGGAGCACCCTCAAGTCGCTCGACGACCGCTTCGATCATAGGTTCTAGATGGGGTATTCGGCTTGGCGCCTCATCTTCAGGGTGATTTGGGATTGTAGTCGGGGTGCTGCGCTTCGAGGGGTGATAAAACGTGGTCTGTATCGCAACAGCCGCAAGCATCTGAAAGGAAGCGCAGCATGAAGCATTATGTCGGAATGGACGTCTCTGTGAAAGAGACTTCATTGTGCATCGTCGATGAAGCGGGTTTCGCTGGCGCAAGGAACTCTGCCAGATATCCGCGCCGTCCGTCCCGCAACTCATTCCAGTAGAGGTCGTCGAGCCGCTACCGTCGTGCGCGCTGTGAGGAGAGCGCGTCGCTGCTGGCACCGGATCATCGAGGCGTGGCAAGGCAAGATGATCGTCAGCGACAACAGAAGCGAGTTCACCAGCAACGCGATCCTGCAATGGACGGCAGGGCCAAGGTGGACGGGCACTACATCGCCCCTGGCAAGCCGATCCGAACACCTCCCTCGATAGCTTCAATGGTCGGCTTGTAGACGAGTTCTTGAAGGAAACCCTCTTCTCGTCTCTGAACCATGCTCGATCAGCGCTTTCAAGTGGCGCCGTGACTACAACGATCACCGCCCGTACGCTGGCCTCGGCTGGCTGACACCTGCGGAGTTCGCTCATACGATCAACAACGCGATGCGGCGCGCAGCAGTCCGATCCTGGAGTTGGTTCCAACGGCTTCATTTGCTTTTGCGGCAAGTCTCCATCGGGGATTTCGTTGGTAGCATGCAGACCTACGTCTTCAGAGGCTACCATCCTTAGTAGGTAGCTGTGCGCATTAGAGAGCGACTACAAGGAGCTATGAACCTTACTCGCGAAGGAGACGGCCATGGATAGAGCAGGGCAATTGAATACGAGAGCGTGCGCGCACACATGGGTTCGTGGACGGGCGATGTCCTCGGCTATGCGTACCCATCTGCCGACCACCAGCGGACTCTGGCTTCGCAAATTCGGGCCTGCTGAAGCGTCTATACGCGAGGATGCCGGCGCTGCCAGCAGGTTATTGTTCGACGGGAACGTTCGTCCCGTACACCTCAATGAAGTTGTTCAGCGGGCCGCTTACTGGGCGGCCGTTTGCCCCAACAGAGTTCGAACTTGATCTCCCACTTACCCGCATTCGGACAGTCTCGAGCCGAATTGAAACAAGTAGATACGGAACAGAAATGAAAGGGAAGTAAATGGCTCAGAGATGGCCTCAGCTTGTTCAACGGGGAGGGCTTGGACCGCCAAGTCCGATTCCACCGATTGCAAGTCTGGAAAGAGAGAGCTTCCACCCACAACCAATCGCGTTAATGCGATGCCTAACCTCAGAGGGAGCCCTGAAATGAACACCGATGCTTTCTCGATTCACGAGTCTAACGTTCAGCGCTATGGGCGGTCGTTTCCCGCAGTCTTCACGAAAGCTCTTGGGGCGACAATCTGGGATGAGACCGGACGGTCTTATCTCGACTTTCTTGTCGGGTCCGGCGCACTCAACTACGGACACAACAACCCGGTAATCCTTGACCCAGCTGTTGAATATCTTGCTGGCAAGAATATTCTTCTGTCGCTTGATATGTATACGGCGGCAAAGCGAGACTTCATTGAAGTGTTTGTCGATACGATCCTGAAGCCTCGGGGTTTGTCGTACAAGATACAATTTCCAGGTCCGACGGGTACCAATGCCAACGAAGCTGCGCTGGCGCTGGCGCGCAAATACACCGGCCGTTCGAGCGTCATGGCCTTCACGAATGCGTTCCATGGCATGTCGCTCGGCTCCTTGGCCGTTTCGGGGTCGGCATCAACCAGGGAACTTGGCGGTGTAGCTCGCCACGATGTAATCCGGGTGCCTTACGACAGCTATCCGAACCAAAGTTTCGATTCCGCGGCTTACATCGACGCCGTGTTGGGTGATCCAGGCAGCGGTGTAGAAAAGCCCGCCGCAATAATTCTGGAGACCATTCAGGCAGAAGGGGGCATGAACACCGCATCCGCTGCTTGGCTGTCGGAAATTCAGCGCATTTGCCGTAAGCACGGCATTGTATTGATTGTTGACGACATTCAGGCAGGCGCTGGACGAACCGGCGATTTCTTTTCATTTGAGTTCGCGAAAATTGAACCCGACATCGTGTGCTTATCCAAATCCCTAAGTGGTTCAGGAACCCCGTTCTCAATTGTGCTGATTCGCCCCGAGATAGACGTATGGAAACCCGGTGAACATAGCGGGACTTTCAGAGGCAACAATCTCGCGTTCGTGACTGCAGGTGCCATGTGCAAAATGTGGTCCGACGGGCAGTTTACCGCAGGCCTCGAGCGGACAGCCGTTAAGCTGCAAAGACAACTTGATCGGCTCGTTGAAAAATTCCCCAAGTGCATCGAACAAAAACGCGGTCGTGGTCTGATGGCAGGTCTTAAGTGCCATTCGTCAGCCATCGTCGCTCGTGTGCATGACCTCGCTTTCGAAAATGGCTTGCTGATCGAAGCTTCAGGCCCGAATCGCGACGTCATCAAAGTCCTTCCACCTATAACGATCACCGATGACGAACTTGACCATGGCATCGAGATCCTCGATCAGGCACTACAGGAGCAAACCAATGACGAATAGCCAAGTCTCTCACACGCCGGCCATTTCCCCCCTTTCGCTCAGAGAACGAGTGGGATCGATCAGCACTACGGAGATCATCTCAGTCCTGAAAGGCGAAATCACCGGTCTGCATGTCAAGAACGCGTTCAGTAACGAAGTAGCCGAGGAAATCACCAAGAACTTTAGTCACAGTCTCGGTCTCAAGGACCGCAGAGATGGAGTTCCCGGACAGTATGTCGGTGCATCTCATTACAGAAAGGATGCGGTCAAATATTTCGCGGACTCGGAAGATGCGCAACCATTCATTGACATGCTTTTTGCCGATCTCGTTGATCCAGTTCGGGGAATATTCGACGCGCTAAAGCGCGATCTTCAGCATCAAGGCATTGAGCTTCGGCTGGCCCGTTCGGAGCATGGTCAGGCTAACATTTGCCGCGCTATCAGCTGGGGTGGTAGCGGTCCGTATGCTCTGGCGCCTCACGATGATGTCGCTCAAGTTTCGTCTGCTGGGAGCGATTTCGAGTTTTCCACCGTAGCAGAGAACACAGTTGCGGCGCTCAATTTTTATCCGAGCATGGCCAACGAAGGTGGCGCTTTGCGTCTTTGGAGCCACAAACCGACAGCCGCCGATCGAAAGGCACAAGATGTGGAGACCACTGGATATCCCTATTCGCCAACCTATCTCGAAGCCGTTCCCTACCGGGACCTCCAGCTGAAGGCTGGGGACATCGCGCTGATCGACGGCGGCTTCATTCACGGCGTCACCAGTAAATCAGGCGGTGAAAAACCTCGCCTGGTCCTGAACAGCTTTTTCGGCTTTGCGCGACCAGATCTGGTTCTATGGTGGACCTGAGTTTGGATGTCGCAGTCTGCTTACCTGGATTACAAGTATCACGTCGAAGATTGCGACCTTGCCTCGATTACGCTGCCACCATCACTGGTGGCAGCGCATTGCAGTAAGCTTCCGGCGTCTGCCGGTCAAGATGAACGTGTGCACCGGTATTGTAAAAGGTCAAGCCTCCGATACGGTGTGAGCGTCCGGTGAGCAGCTTTTGCCGACCGGCCCAGACAGTGCAAGTTACGTCATGGATGATTCATCTGTGACGTAACTTGCACGACATAAGCGCCTTAACAAAGTCAGCTCACCTGACGCTCACACCGTGTCTGCTTCGGAAACCATGCCGGCAGGCGCATCCGCATCCAAACGTTCGGCTCATCTGATGGGCGCCGTATGCGGAGTGCCGGACGTACGGATCTTGCCGGTGGCGATGGTCTCCACGAACCTGGATCCATCCGGTGGATATAGGCGCTAGCAAGCTGTCAGTCAGGGCAACCTTATTGGAGTTAGAACGTGAAATCGAAAGCCACAGAATTTGCTCTGAATTCATCGCAGGAGCCGATGTGCTTTTTGAATGATCCTCGACGCAAGGATCTAAACATATGCTGCGAAGTGGAAGTGGCCCGGATGTCGACTCGGCAGCTGCATGAAGCGTTGCAGCCATTCTGCCCCTGCACGTCCTCCTGAGTGCAAGACGTGCCCCCCGGAATGGACACTATACGTAGTCGAGTTCCGCAGAAAGAGACTGCCTGAACGAAGTAATTCTGCCTGAGACGACTTGCACACCTATGCAGTAGCTTCCTGATCTCTGTCATAAGTTCGTAAGCCATCGCACTACACGAGGTAACAGTCATGACAACCAAAGTTCTCGTAATGATTGAAGGCGCAAGTAACGGCTTGCTGTTCGCGCAGGCAGCTAAGCGTCTTGGCCTTCATCCAATTATTCTGTCGGTTGATCCAGCTCAGTACGACTACCTTGCAGCGGAACGGATTGAGGCAATCAATGTCAATACAGACAACCTCGGGGCGCTGATTCACGAATGTAACCAGCTAAGTGCGATCTACGATATTGCTGGCATTACGTCCTCCCGGGAGTCGTTCTATGCAGCAGCTGGCAAGCTCTGCCAGCATTTCGGTCTGCCTGGGCCAAACCCTACATCCGTTGAACGATGCTGCGACAAATTTACCCAGCGTCAGATCCTCGCGGAGGCCGGCGTTCCAATGCCTGCTTATCACTTGGCAGTGAACGCGACGGACGTAAAAAGATCCGTCGCGCGGATCGGCCTGCCGGTGATTGTCAAGCCAGCCGTAGGCATCGGCAGCGACGGCGTCAGATTATGCTGCGACATGGACGAGGTAGCCGACCACACTCACTATTTGTTTGGTGGGAAGTACATATGGCAGTCTTCGCCACGGATATTGGTCGAAGAATTCGCACAAGGTCCGCATTATAGCATTGAAATGATGGGAAATGAGGTCATTGGGATTGCCGCCGCTGATTTCGGCCACCCTCCACATTTCGTCTGCCGTGAGTACATCTATCCGGCCCTGCTGACTGATAACGAACATAAGCGGATCGCCGAGATTTCGCTGAGTTGCTTGCAAGCCCTCGGCCTTGGCTGGGGACCAAAGAACATCGATCTCCGGTGGACAAAGCGCGGGCCAGTCGTCATTGAAGTCAACCCACGTCTTGCTGGCACCCCCGCTCCTCAAATGGTCAAGTTGGCCTACGGTGTCGATCTGGTTACCGAGCACATAAGGCTCGTCACCGGCCATCAATCGGATTTGACGACGAGGCGTTCGCATACTGCGGCAGCGCGGATCCTAGTTCCTGACCGCGATGGCACTCTAGATTGGATCAAGGGCGAGAGTCGGGCTGCCGCTTTGCCAGGAGTCGCCGAGGTCAAATTGTATGTTGAAACCAAGACCCCGATCGTGAGGAAAGGCGATTCGGAAGACAGGATCGGTTATGTCATCGCCGCTTCACCCAGTCGTGTTCGCGCCGAGGCGATACTTCAGCGCGCCGTCGACTTGATCGACTGGTCGATCAAACCATTTCCGATCGTTTGACCGCCGTGGTGAACTACGCATTGACTCAAAATGGTTTAGTTTGTCACCTCGCCCAGTTTAAAACGTTAATCCGGGTGGCCGTTGAGGCCATTGAGCCCGGCATAGTTAGAGAACCATCCGCCCGCTTTCCTCATCTGGCCAATCTCTCGCGCAATGAGTTCACCTCGGAATGGTGCGTGTCGGATTACCTCGATTGCATACGCCTGTCGATGGTACCACGATCAGAGGATGTCATTGATCTTGCGAGCAAGATGCACCCCGATGGTCGCGACGGTCCTAGTTCAGTACTGATCATCGGCGAACTTCTGGCCACGGACGTATACGTGAACAAGGTAGCTCGCCGTCTCTTGGGTACGGTGCGCCGCGAGAAGTTCATCAACTCCGACATTTCTCAGTTCGTGGCGGGCCGTTGCATCCGCGACGGCCTGGTTGCGATATGGCAAAATGCGACGAATTCGTTCTGGATTAGAGATGGATCAGTGGATGGTGTGCTGATGGCTTACGGCACGCACCACGCCCCCTGCGCTAGCACCGCTGTCCGCGCGGACGGCCGGATTCTCCCGCCCGGTTGCATCCTTGTTCTTCATGATTTCGAAGTGGGCTCACGCACTGCCCGCTGGTTCGCTGACATAGTGTCAATTCATTCCGTGACACCGCATGACTATCTTCATTTCGCTTGGGGGCGATATGCTCGATCTGTTCCCTGCTGTGCAGTTCGGTGGGGTATGTGTGCAGCGCACCAATCCCTTCGGCTCCTACGGAGGAGAGCGTTCTCCATTTACCAGCCGGAGACTGTATGAAGATGTACAGGCTGGATAAGCTTGGCCCGGCACGAAGCGCCTGCTCACACTTTTTGATGAACATTTCTGGGTTGTCGTGAGGAAACTCTCACGGTGAGTTCCGAAGCGCGCATCGCACGCAACGCCTTGGTTGGCAAGGGGTGGTGGTACAGCCGAATCACGTCGTAGCAGATTCACAAGGAGCCGAACGTGGAACAGAAAACGCAGCTTTTCGACTCTAGACCATTCCGGGTCACCAATCGCCAGGTCCTGGCTATCGCCATTCCGATGGCGCTCGCATATCTTACTACGCCGCTGCTTGGGCTCGTCGATACGGCCGTTGTCGGCCGATTCGGCGATGTTGCGCTGCTGGGAGGTCTTGCGACCGGAGCGGTGGTCTTCGATGTGGTTTTCACGCCGTTCAATTTCTTGCGCTCCGGAACGACCGGGTTGGTAGCGCAGGCTTTCGGAAGGGGCGATATCCTAGAAGAGAAGGCCGCCTTCTGGCGTGCATTTTCTATGGCCGCGATTTCCGGCATGGTGATCGTTTTGCTTTCGCCGCTGATTGCCGTGATCGGCCGATGGTTCATGCATGCGGACCAGCCCGTGGCTGCCGCGATGGATATTTACATCCGTATCCGCCTGATCTCGACGCCCGCGACCCTCATCAACTATGCGATTCTTGGCTACTTCCTAGGTCGCGGCAAGGCAGTACTCGGACTTCTCCTGCAACTTCTCGTGAATGGGACAAACATCGCTTTCTCGATCGTTCTAGGTATTTATCTCGGTTGGGGTATTGCAGGCGTGGCCTGGGGTACAGTGTGCAGCGAGGTCATCGCCATGGTCGCAGGCATGGCGGTTCTCGTCGGACGCTTCCGCAATGTACCTAAACTGTCGCTCCAGCATACATTCAATATGACAGCGATGAGGCGAATGCTCCAACTCAACGGTGATATCATGATCCGCTCCCTCGCGCTCACGGGAGCCTACATTCTGTTCACCCGACAGGGCGCCCAGCTCGGTGCGTTGACACTCGCGGCTAATGCGGTGCTGATGCATGTCTTCTTCGCCGGAGCCTATTTCCTCGACGGGTTTGCGGCAGCCGCAGAGCAGCTAGCTGGCCGTGCCGTTGGCGCCCTTAATCGGCCAGCTTTCTCGGGAGCCGTCAAGCTAACAGCGGCTTGGGCACTTGCGCTCTCGGGCTTCACCAGCATCGTGGTCTTCTTATTCGGAGAACAGCTTATCGAAGCTATGACAAAGGCAGCCGACGTGCGTGCGGAAGCTGTCCTGTATCTTCCCTGGGCGGCGTTCGCCACAATGAGCGGCGTGCTGGCCTCTCAGATGAACGGCGTCTTCATTGGCGCCGCCTGGTCACGGGACATGCGCAATACGATGCTCATGTCCTTCGCCGCCTTTGTCGCTGCTCTATTCTCGTTCGGGCAGATGTTTGGTAACCACGGGCTCTGGTCCGCGCTGCACGTATTTCTGCTCTTACGCGGGATAAGCCTGCTGTTGGTCATGCCTCGCCGTGTGCGCACCACCTTTGAGGAACGATAGAAAGAGCGGCATCGCACGTCCGTGCGCCGCCGGCGCGCATCTGGTGCGGCATAGCCTGGCCACGCAGCTTGTCGCTCAACGGCGCCCGATCAACGAGATCGCGGACCTTCTGGGCCATCGTAGCATCGACA
This sequence comes from Sinorhizobium meliloti, assembly GCF_035610345.1. The sequence continues at coordinate 295,480 of NZ_CP141215.1, forward strand.
CGACCGCCATCTATGTGAAGGTGGCAGTGCGGCAGCTCGCCGACCGAGTCGACGGCTATGTCACGCTTCACCGCTCACTCGGCTATTCATTTCGCAAACAGGCTGCGACCTTGCGCGCCTTGGCCCGGTTCGTCGAGGCCAAACGGCTTGACGGGCCCTAGACGCAGGCCATGTCGCTCGACTTCGTCGTTTCGTGGGATGGGTCGGCCAATGGCCGTGCCATTCGCTACGGCGTTGTTCGTCGCTTTGCGGCGTATATCTCCATCTACGATCCGTTGACGGAGGTATTCGATGCCAAGGCGTTTCCCCGGTTCCGCGCAGTTCCGCCGCCCCGGATCCTGAGCGATGCCGAACTGGGAGCGCTCATATCCGCCTGCTGCAGCGTTTCGCCGCTGGAGGCCATCTAGGGAACTATTATGTGATGGCCGAGCGGGCACCCGGCCGGGAAACGCAGAACTGCGAGCGACCCTGCCACATAATCTCATCCGTCACATATGATGGTGTGGAACGGCCCTCCGAAACGGCATCAATGGTGCCTATTGTGGTGATACCACTCGCCACGAAACAGAAGGAACCGTTCCATGGAGAAGATTACCACAATCGGCCTCGACCTGGCTAAGTCGGTCTTTCAAGTGCATGCCATTGCCGAGGACGGAAGTGTTGTAACGCGCCGCGCTTTACGGCGATCGCAGGTGCTGGAATTCTTCCGGAAGCTGGAGCCTTGCCTTGTCGGTCTGGAGGCCTGTGCCAGCGCGCACTATTGGGCGAACTCGATCATCCAGTTTGGACATACCGTGAGAATGATGCCGGCTGCCTATGTGAAGGCCTACGTCAAGCGTAACAAGACAGACGCGGCGGATGCCGAAGCAATCTGTGAGGCGGTGACGCGGCCGACGATGCGTTTTGTCCCGATCAAGACGCGTGACGAGCAGGCTGCCTGCATCGTTCTGAAGACGCGCGAGCTATTCGTACGGCAGCGCAGCCAGACTGCGAACGCCCTACGTGCACATATGGCAGAGATGGGCATCATCGCAGCAGCGGGGATGACCAGCATCGCCAAGCTGATCCTCGTCCTTCGCGACAATGAGGATTCTCGGCTCCCAAACGCGGCTCGGGCGGCATTACTTGAGATGGCTGATCAGATTGAGATGTTAACCGCACGCATTGAGAAACTCGATGCGACAATCGGGGCAACAGTGAAGGCTGATGCTGCTGCCCGGAGGTTGACCAGCATTCCGGGGGTCGGTCCCCTGATTGCTGCGACCGTTAGGGCTTCGGTGCAGGATCCTAGCAGTTTCAAAACGGGGCGAGACTTTTCCGCCTGGATCGGCATAACGCCGCGGGCACATTCCAGCGGCGGCAAGGAGCGCGTTGGCAAGATATCGAAGCAGGGCAGCAAGCAGTTGCGCACCTTGCTCATCGTCGGCGCGACATCAATCCTGAAGCTGGCACGCCGTGGGGCAAAGCTGCCGGCTTGGGTGGTCTCCTTGATGGCACGAAGACCGTTCAAGGTCGCCGCCGTTGCTTTAGCAAACAAAATCGCCCGAACAATATGGGCACTTCTCGTCAAGGGCGGCGTCTACCAGATGCCGGCGATTATGATGAAAGCATAGAAACCGGAGAGGTTCCGGCGCTCTGTCGCCGGATCAAGCGGCAAGGTGCCAAATGCGTGATGAACCCAATGGGCGAAAATCTCGATACCGATCAGACCGTCTTCCTCAATGCGCCATCGAGCGCGGCAAAGTGATAAGGCGATCGGCATCACGGATCTCATCGTGGCCAGCGGTCATAGGCCGCGTTAGATAGGCCGGACATATGACTGCACCGTCCGACGGGGATTTGCGCAATAGATGCCTTGCTAACCGGGCCGTTCCACATATGATGATGTGGACGCCCCCGCACCGGCTGCGGCTATGATGCCGGCCTGTCATCCGAAGCAGCAAGAGGAGCATTCACGATGAAGATCACTATCATGGGATTTGACCTGGCCAAGAACGTGTTTCAGGCGCATGGCATCGACGAGACAGGCAACACCGTGCTCGTGAAGCGGTTGCATCGGAAGCAGATGCTGCCCTTCTTCTCAAAGCTACCATCATGCCTGATCGGGATGGAGGCGTGCGGAACAGCGCATCATTGGGCTCGCACGCTCGCGGCGATGGGGCACGAGGTCCGGCTCATCCCGCCGTCCTATGTGAAGGCCTATGTCAAGCGTGGCAAGAGCGACGCGCTGGATGCCGAAGCAATCTGCGAAGCCGTGCAGCGCCCGACGATGCGGTTCGTACCTGTGAAGACGGTGGAGCAGCAGGGCATTCTCATGACCCACCGCGCGCGAGCGCTGCTCGTTCGCCAGCGCACCATGGTCCCAAATGCGCTGCGGGCGCATTTGGCAGAATTCGGCCTTGTCGCCAATCCCGGCATTGCCAATCTGGCCAAGCTGGCGCAGCAAGCGCTGTCCGATGAGGACGGCCTACCTTCTTATGCACGCACTTCGCTGGATATTCTGATCCGGCAGATCATGGTGTTTACCGATGAGATTGCGGTGCTGGATCAGCAACTTCACGCTTGGCATGTCGACAGCGAAGCCAGTCGTAGGCTCGCAGCGATCCCCGGCCTCGGCGTAGTCACGGCCACGGCTGTTGCTGCCACCGTCACCGATCCCGATCAATTCCGTTCAGGTCGGCAATTTGCCGCTTGGCTCGGCCTGACGCCGCAACAGCATTCGACAGGGGGCAAAACCCAGCTCGGTGGCATCTCCAAGCAAGGAGACCGATATTTGCGCCGATTGCTGGTTGTCGGTGCTACCGCCGTCATCCGTCACACGAAGGACAAGGCAACACCCATGGCGAATTGGATCAGAAAGCTCTTGGAGAAAAAGCCGTTCAGGCTCGTCTCCGTCGCGCTCGCCAACAAGCTCGCGCGGATCGCATGGGTCGTACTGACCCGAAAGGAAGCTTATAGGGCTCATGAGCTGACGGCCTGAGTTCGATCCCAGACAACCCGAATTGGTAACGGCAGTCGATGATGTGTAACGATCGAGCCAATGGTGAGGCCAACCCGTCTGATTCAATGCGCTTCAAAAGCGCGCCAGCTTGATCAGGGACCTCACCGGCGGATTTCCATCAGGGCCAGCGGTCAAACTCTACGCCGCACAAACAGGCCGGACATATGAAAGCAACCGATCAAACCATCCCCGACAAAAGGCCCTTGCCATAGGGGCGTCCACATATGAATGGATCTTGCTTCAAAATCTCCTGGACCTGCAGTGCAAGGCAGGGAAGCCGCGCCGCATATCCGTATGGCCTGTCGCAAGCCACACCTTAACCCGACTATCAAAAGGGATCATAGCGCTCTCGATCGCTCGTCAGATCCACGCCGCAGGCTTGTTGAGCCGCCTGAAGCCAGACGTGGCACATGCTCATGAAAAAACCGTTCTCGAACCGGTCGATGCAGACCACGCTCTTCCAGGCCGCGAGCGAAACGGCAGCATGTGAGTTCAACGATTTTCACACCCGCTTCGCTTTAGCGGCGAGCCTTGGTGTGCTGGGCCGCAAGCTGATACGTCAAACTACCCCGTTCCGTAGGTATCCATACCGGCGCTGCCGATGCTAGATACGCTCAGACTACAGCATTGGACAGAGGAAAAGGTCAAAGCCAATGGCATCAAAAGCGCTTATCCTGATTGAAGGCCATAGGAGCATCGGTCCGCTATACCTGAGAGCAGCTCAGCGACGGGGGCTCTATCCAATCACGATGGCTACTGATCCCACTCAGTACGGCTATCTAGCGGCTGAAGGCATTGAAGCCGTGCAGGTCAATACTAATGACCTTGATGCGGTGAAGAGCCTCTATTCACGCCTTAAACTGACCCATGACATTGCTGGCCTCACTGGCTTTTCGGGTCTTGATGAGTCGGTCTATGTGACAGTTGGCAATGTCTGCCGCCATTTTGAACTACCGGGGCCGGACCCCGTGTCCATTCGACAATGCCATGATAAGTTCCTTCAGCGTCAACTTCTTGCACAGGCCGGCGTTCTCATACCTGACTATCGCGTGGCAGCAAATGCGACGGAGGTAGAAAGCGCTGTCGCAGAAATCGGCCTGCCGGTGGTGATAAAGCCTGTCGTCGGCAGCGGCAGCAGCGGTGTACAAATGTGCCGCACTGTCGACGAAGTAGCGGAACATACAAGGCATCTGTTGGGGGGGGGGCACATCTGGCAGGCTTCGCCGCGGATACTGGTGGAAGAATTTGCACAAGGCCAATACTATACTGCTGATATGATGGGAGGTCGTGTCATAGGGATAGGCACCGGCGACTTCGGTCCCCCACCGCATTTCGTCTATCGTGAGTACAGCTATCCGGCCCCGCTTAGTGATGACGAGAATGCAAGAATCGCAGATGCTTCGTTGAGCTGCTTGCGCGCCCTCGGCCTTGGCTGGGGGCCAACGAACGTTGAACTCCGGTGGACCGAGCGTGGTCCGGTCGTCATTGAAGTCAATCCGCGTCTACCTGGAACGCCCGATCCTGAGTTGATCCAGCTGGCGTATGGCGTCAATCTGGTCGACGAGCACATCAAGCTTGTCATCGGCGAAGAATGCGATGTGCGCGCACGGCATTCGCGCACGGCATCCGCGCGGTTCCTGGCGGCTGATCGCGACGGCATGCTCGAGGGAATCGAGGGCGCCGATCACGCAGCCGCTATGCCTGGTGTCGCCGAGGTCAAGATGTATGTTCATCCCAACACGCCGATTGTCAGAAAAGGCGATTACCGAGACTTGATCGGACATGTCATCGCCGCTTCGCCCAGCCGTGATCAGACGGCAGCGCTACTTCAGCAAGCCGTCGACCTTGTGAGTTGGACGATAACACCATTTCGAACCTAAGGATTAGGAGCAATTGCGGCTGCTCCCGCACCAGCGCCGCTGGTGGGGGAAGAGGTGATACCATCGATGTCGATGCGAATCGAAAGCAGAAGAGGGCTCAGGTCGATGACAACACCAATCGCCGTGAACGCCAACACGATCATGGCCACAGAGGTACGCGGTGGGAGTCAGGTCGGCGCGGGGCTCTACGATCCGCGAAACCAGCACGATGCCTGCGGGGTCAGCTTCGTCGCGCATCTCAAGGGTGAGAAGTCGCATCAGACCGTGCGACGGCCTCTTCATGCTCGAAAACCTGACCCACCGCGGCGCGGTCGGTGCCGATCCGCTGATGGGCGACGGCGCCGGCATTCTCGTCCAGATCCCGGACCGCTTTTTCCACGAGGAGATGGCGCAGGAGGGCGTTACCTTGTCGAAGGCAGGCGAATATGCTGTCGGCTATCTCTTCATGCCGCGCGACGAGAAGCTTGTCGCCCATTTCAAAGATGTGATCAGCGAAGTCGTGGCGCTCCGTTACCGGGACCGTGCCTGTCGACAATTCGTCGCTCTCCAAGGCGCCGGACATCGCCGCGACCGAACCGCATCATGTCCAGGTGTTCATCGGTGCCGGCCGAGAGGCAGCCACGAAGACGATTCGAGACGGCGGCACGCTCCGCAAGGTGATCTCCAACCGCATCTATGCGGAGGCGGACGGGGGGCTATCTCGGTTTCTATATCGTGTCACTGTCGACGACGACCATCGTCTGCAAGGGAATGTTCCTCGCCTATCATGTCGGACCCTATTACAAGGACCTCGCCGACGAACGCTTCCAGTCGGCGGTTGCGCTCGTACACCAGCGCTTCTCGACCAACACCTTCCCGTCCTGGGAGCTCGCGCGGGCCATCTGTCGTAAGTCCGTTTGAGCTCTTCAAGAACCAGCCGCCGGAACAGGCGATCCTGTTTCGCGCCGTCGCCGAGACGCTTCGCAGGCTTGCTTGCGATCCCAGACATCTGGGTGCCGAGATCGACTTTATTGCGGTGCTGCATTCCTGGGGCAGAACCTCCACTATCATCCACATATCCACTGCATCGTGCCGGGCGGCACGTGCCGGGCGGCACTCTGTCATTCGAACAGTCTCGGTGGGTTGCTTGCCGGGCAAGCTTCTTCATGCCCGTGCGGGTCTCTATGTAGCGCGTCGTGGTGGATAGGTTGTTGTGGCCGAGCAGAAGGTGGATAATACGGATGTCGGTTCCGCTCTCCAGAAGATGGGTTGCAAAGCTGTGGCGCAGCGTAAACACCGTCACCCTTTTGTCGATGCCGGCCGCGGCACGCCGAACCGGAGGCAGATTACAGAACCCGGACCTCGATGCGCTTCGTCTCGTCTCGGCCCTGAAACAGCCAGACCTCGGGCCTCGCCAACCGCCAATAGACCCGCAGGATCGCGAGCAACTGCGCCGACAGCATATCGTTGGTAAGCGTGGCGTAATGACCGCGCGGAAGCATTCGGTCTGGAGCCGGATAGTGTCCACTGTGGATTTAAGTGGACACTATGATTGGGTAGTCCAGTTCCAAGGAAGGAGTTCGTCGATCCTATTTGCGGGATGATCGGCGATGCGATTGATGATGTCGGCGAGGTACGCGTGCGGGTTGATGCCGCCCCATTTTGCAGGTCTCCGAGGATCGTGTAGATGACAGCGGCGCGCTCACCGCCGGCGTCTGAGCCGCTGAAGAGATAGTTCTTTCTCCAATTCCAATGCCCCGTTCATTCTGCCCATGTCGGCGATGAAGTTGAGGTGCTTTATCGCTGGCATCCTTATTTTGGCCAGAGGGTTTCCATTCGCCGTGTTGAAGAACGAGCGACAGGCCGGTTTTTGAAGGTTCTGGGGCCGACGGGTGTCGTCATCGCGATCGCAGGGTGGATGATCGATCCCTTGGTCTGCCGCGGCATGACCATGGGAACGCCACGCGTCGATCTTGCGACGCTAATCGAATTGAACAGGCTGGTCTCTGGCGGCAGCAAAGCGGCACCCTTCCGAAGTGGACGTAGAATCACTCAGGAGGACCAGGATGAGATCCCGCAATACGCTGGTGCCGGCGTCGGGCCGGCAGCTCGACCTGATATTCAAAACCCGGATGCTCGACGGACTGAGCGACAAGGATCGCAAGAAGGCGATTTCAACGCTGGCTTGCCTGCTGATGCAGGCCGCAGGCCTCGTCGTCGAGGAGCTCAACGATGACCAGCACTGACTTAATTCCGGCAGCGCTACTCGCGCGCAAGGCAATCGTTTATGTGCGGCAATCCACTCAGTCGCATGTTGAATTAGCCCCCGAACGCATGGCCGAGGCGTTCGTCAAAACATTCAAGCGCGATTACGTCTCGGTGAACCCAACCCCCGACGCTGAAACCGTCATGGCGCAACTGCCGTTCTGGTTCGAGCATTACAACAATCTTCACCCGCACAGTGCTTTAGGATATCAATCGCCGCGCGAGTTCATCAGCTCGCAATCTCAAACCTGAGCATGTCCGGTCTTTTGGGGGCAACTCCACATGTATGGACGGCCTCCGCGTGGCAAGGGGCAGTTTAGTGTTCCCGGCAAGTTGGTCGGGTGCAGGCATGTATTCGGCCTCGGATTGCGGCTTGTTCATGCCGCTGGCCCTGATGTAGTCCGCTGATCGGATCCCAGACAGGTCAACGCGCTTTGAAGCGGCACCCACTGATCGGGTTCGTCGATCCCGGCTCGACCGTTCGCCATCACACCATTTGCACCTCACCAGTTCCTGCAGCCTCCTGACTTTTCAAAGGACGGCGGCCGCCTCAAATCGCTTGCCTGTTGTCATCAACGCCCAGACGATCCGCGCCATCTTGTTCATGTCCTCGGAGCCATCGATGTCTGCGAAGTACGACAGCAAGCGCACAAAGACGGATGTCCTCATCGAAGAGGGCACGTTCAATCCCACCCCCGAGAAGGTGCGCGATCCAAAGTTTCGGGGCAGCGAGTTCTTCGATCCGCACGACGCCGTGCAGGTCAAATACGAGATGCTGCGTCGCGTCTCCATCGACAAGGTGCCGGTGACGGAGGCCTCCGACGAGTATGGTGTTTCCAGGCCGACCTACTACCAGGCCAAGGTGAACTTCGATATGGCCGGCATTGCCGGACTGGTGCCGACGAAGCCAGGGCCCCGCGGTTCCCACAAGATCGACGACAAGGTCGTGGCATATCTGCAGGCGCATCTCGCCCCAGGAGAACCCGTCCGCGCCCGGGAACTTGCCAAGCTGCTGCGCCAAGAACTCGATATCGAGCTTCATCCCAGATCGATCGAGCGGGTTCTAAAAAAAGCGGCAGGTAGACATTGCCGCGACGGCAGCATGCCCGATCCAACCGTCAACCATCGCGGCCCAGTACGAGGTATTGCGCAAGGCTGCTCTCGGCGCAGCGTTGCCGCTTATGGCCCGTAGCGGCCTGCTGCTCTTTTTGCGCCGGGGCATGTGGGGATGGGCTCAGGCGCTAGCCACAACAGCAATCACCCCGCGAGAGCAGAATTACCCATCGTCAATTGCTTGACCGCTTCACCGCGGACACAGCGCCGTCGTTCACGTCCTTGCGACAATCGCCATGAGCATCAACGATCGGAGATCACGATGAATGTACATCTCAAAGTCCAGCCTCATCACCTCGAACGCGGCGCCTATCTGTACATCCGCCACTCTTCCATGCGGCAAGTCGTTGAGAACGTCGAGAGCGCCAGGCGGCAGCACCGGGGGAGCCGCCGCAGAGGGGCGACCGGTATCGTCATCGCAGGCCCTCCGTCATCGCCTCGTCCAAACACACCGATCGGAATGAGGTTCAAGGCGGATTGCGGCAGAAGCACAAGGCATCCGGCCTATGACCGAGCTGTCCGGCCTCGGCTGCCCGTATCCAGCGGAAAAGCAAGTTGCTGTTGAGCCCGCGCCGGCGCGCCAGCCCTGCTACAGAGTTGCCGGGAAGCTAAGCTTCTTCAACAATTCGCCATTTGTGTTCCAGCGACCAGTTTCGTCGACCGCGCTTCGCCGCTTCGCTCATTCCCGACATCAAATACCGCCATAGTGTCCACTTAGCACTTGGTGGACACTATCCCACTCCACGGCAGCGCCGGTAGGCGGTCATCACGCCACGCTTACTATCGTTGCGGTCCTTGCCACCCTTGCCATGCTCGAAGCGGATGATGCGGCGTTCCCCATCAATGTCGCGGACCTTGAGATGGACAGCTTCCGCGGTGCGAAGTCCCCCCGAATAAGTTGTCGTCAGTGCGGTGCGGGTCCTCAGGCTCGCAACCACTTCCAGAAACCGCACGATCTCGTCGCCGCTGAGAACCGTCGGCAGCTTGGCGGTGTGCGGGCATAGGCTATGCGCTCCGGTATCTCGACACGACCAAGCGTGACGCCAAAGAAGAACCGCAGGGCACAAACTGCCTGTTTTAAGGCCGGCCACGATAGGCCGATGATACCAGATGCACCTGAAACGCGCGCACATTTTCGAGTCCAAGACGGTCTGGCGACCGCCCGAAATAGCGCGAGAACTTCGTTACCGCACGCGAATACGCCGTTGTAGTTGGCAAGGCTCTGGGGGTGAACCCGCCTACTACGTCCCAATCCATGGCATCAAACGTTAGACTCCCGTCTGACGGGACGTTGGCTTAGGTTGAGATAGCCCTGATGAACTGCCGAGGGGAAGCCATCTTCAGGGCGGAACGGGGGCAGTTCAGCGTCCCGAAGAGGTGGACACCAGTTTGTGGACGTTGATCCGCGAAGACTGACGGAACGTTCATAATAACCAATGCGGCTCGACCAGTCCTAACTGTTCTGCTTCCTTTGCGGCAACCATTCTGTTCGGAGCCCCCAATCTTTTCATCGCACCTTTAATATGAAAATCGACCGTGTTCGACGTAATTCCAAGTATAATGCCAATGTCCCAGGATGATTTTCCTTTCAGTACCCATGAGAGACACTCCTTTTGTCTAGCCGTAAGGCGGGGAACGTCGGCGCTCAAATCTAAACACTCCACGACCTTAATGTGAAAAAGGAGCGTAGCAGCGTGCAGGTAGGTAATCGCGAAGTCGCTTAGGCCCCTCGTTCCCGTCCGCACAAAGCTCATGGTTGGGGAAATTTTCCGCGGCCACGGCAGTGGAATGGTAACACCGGTGTCCAGACCAAATTCTTTAGCCTCGTCGAAGATACGTCGTTCTCGGTCGGCGGTATTTGGGTCTTTGTACGCGTCATCCCATGTTAAAGGTGACCACTGCAGAACGCCCGGCTTTGCGCTCGGATCGAGTATGTCATAGCCGTTTTGCAAACAATGCTCCTGCCACTCCTCAGGATAAGTTGAGATTTTTGGCAGCATACTTGCGCTCTTTCCTTGCACATTCTGAACGTGCGTTCGAGCACCATAGGCAATCGAGTCGCAGTCGAAAATTTGCGCAAAAACGGAGATCTGCTCGAACATCTTTTCCACGCCTGTTCCTCCGCGAATCTGGTCCAGAAACATGCCAAACGCGTGTTCAACCTCAGTTTGCGTCGTCATCTAGCAAACCCTTGTACATCGAGCAAACAAACCGATCGCGAGGTTCCGCCTGTCGCTTGGCTACAGACATCGCGATCGTGACTGTCCTAAATGAGCAGGAGGGGCCATCAGGTCGGCAATACCGGTGAGGTACCAATAGGTACCGGAGACCTGGAATGGCAGACATAGGTGGCCGCGTATGACCGATACCCGCACCTACTTTCGGCAGGCGGCACTCACCGGCTGATGAAGGTGTCGCGCAGATCGTGAGTGCGAGACTCGTCATAGACCACACGAGCAAGTCCCGACGTAAATGCTCGAATACCCAACGAACCTGCCGCTTGATAGGCGCTTGCCGAAAGGCGAAGACAAAGAAGTTGAAGCCCGGACGTAGCGTGGCGGGCAGACGACGTCGCCGCCTCGGAGCTTCAGTCAGCGTCATCTCTTTTACTCCGGTCGGATGATCGACGCATGCGGTGTAAGCGTGCAGGTAGGAACGGGATTTCCGGCGGCGTCTGCGCATCACCAGAGCACCGGGAACGCCTCGAACCCGCCAGTGATGATCGCCTTGCGCAGCTTCAGTTCTTCGGGTGCCACGGCCAGGCGCAGCGCGGGAAATCGCTGGAAGATAGAACCGAACACCACCCTGAGTTCCAGCCTGGCCAGCTCCACGCCGATGCAGTAGTGCGGGCCGTAGGAGAACGCCAGATGCGGCTTTTCCTCGCGTCCGACGTCAAAGATTTCCGGGTCGTCAAAATGGCGCGGATCGAACGATGTCGCCGGCAGACCGACAAGCACCTTGCTCTCTGCGGGAATATGTACGCCCGCGATGGTCACGTCGGTCCTCGGATAGCGCATGATGCCGTCCCAGCCCGCGCCCGGCGGGTACATGCGCAGGATTTCCTCCACCGCCTTGTCCACCAGAGATGGATCGCCGACCAGGCGTTCGCGTTGTTGCGGATGGCGAAACATGGCCAAAAGGCCGAATTCGATCTGCGCGACAGTGGTCTCGTGGCCGGCCACCAGCATGCCAGCCGCCAGGCCGATCGCCTCTTCCTCGGTCGCCTTGCCCTGGTCGACCGCCGCGAGTAGATCCGTCAGCAGGTTGTCGCCCGGATCCTGGCGCTTGTCTCGCATCTTGCCGCGAATGTAGGCGCGCAATTCTTCCCAGGCCAGGCGCGCCGCGCTGCGCGGGCCGCTTTCATACTGGTGCGTCATCACCTTGTCGGACAGCCCGGCGAAAAAGGCGTGATCCTCATAGAGCACGCCCATCAGCGCGCTGATGACCATGGCCGGAAGCGGAAAGGAGAGGTGGCGGCGCAGGTCGGCGGGCTGCGGCTGGGCCGCCAGCGTCTCGAACAACTGCGCTGCGATCGCCTCGACCTGCTGCGCGAGCAGCTTCACCCTGCCGCTGCTGAAGGCCGGCGCCACGATCGTGCGTAGCCTGGCATGCTCGCTCCCCTCGTGCGAGCCCAGCCACCCCGGCGAACCGAGAATCACCGTAGCCGAGGTGACTGCCGCTGGCGGCATTCCCGAGGGCCGGAACGCCGCGTCGGACAGTACCGCCTTGGCCTCGTCGTAGCCTGTCACCCACCAGCCTTCGTCCCCGGACGGGAAGCGCACGCGGTGGATCGGACCTTTGGCGCGTAGCGCCAACATCTCGGGCGAGGGCTCGATGTGATCGACGCGCCACATCGGCAGCATCGGTAAGGGTTGTCCGGACATGGCAAGCTCATTCTCTAAACGATGCAAGGGCGGAAGACCGGCACCCGCTGTGGGCAGCGAATGGCGTAAGACAAACTCTAGTATTAGCTCGTTCTTTAGACAAGCGCAGCTGTAGATATTTCCGATTATATTCTTCCATATACAATAGTCATACTTTATCAACACCCGCACTCTCACTATATTTGCAAATATATTCTAGTTGTCCCCCGGGTGATGGATTTGACGTGATACATGCCGGGAACGGGGCGTTTGATTAACAAGAAGGGATGGCACACGAACGGCGGAAGACCATGCTGGCGCGGGACATCCTCGACCTCATGGCTGAGCTCGTGAACGGCCTTTGCTCAGGACCTGCCGACAGTCTTCAGAGTGTTCAAGCCTTGTCAAAAGCCGTCGTTTCGAACTCGTCGACGAGATTTCCTCCCGATAGCGACCTGAGCCGAGCGAGATGATTGCTGTGATCGCAATGTTCCTTCGCGCGAGAGGCTCTTGATCGTATCGGTGCGCTTTACGACATCAAGCGCGACATTGCAGGCCAACCTGCCGATATCCGCCTTGCTGCTCGTCAGAAGCACAGCAAAGCAATGGTCGAAGCATTCCGCGTCTGGGCTGAAGCGCAACTGAACGTATACGGGCAAGGGCGATCTGGCGAACGCCTTCCGTTATGAACTCATTGCTCGCGTCAAGGCGTCTCCAGCGGTAGCAATCGGCCCGTTCCGAAGGTGGCCAGCAGACCGGATGATCAGCGTCGGATCGACCTGTCTCAACGAGATCGCTCGCGTCTCTTCGTTGCGTAGCAAAAAAGGGCGGCTCGAGAGCCGCCCTTCAGATCCGAATGGATCCTGCTAAGGCTGTCGCCTTATCACATCATGTCCATGCCGCCCATGCCGCCCATGCCGCCAGGCATTGCCGGAGCGTCCTTCTTCGGCAGCTCGGCGATCATGGCTTCGGTGGTGATGAGCAGCGAAGCAACCGAGGCTGCGTCCTGAAGCGCGGTGCGAACGACCTTGACCGGGTCGATGATGCCCATGGCGATCATGTCGCCATATTCGCCGGTCTGTGCGTTGTAACCGAAGTCGTCGGTGTCCTTCTCGAGGATCTTGCCGACAACGATGGATGCTTCGTCGCCAGCGTTTTCGACGATCTGGCGGGCCGGAGACTGCAGAGCGCGGCGAACGATGTTGACGCCGGCATCCTGGTCGTCGTTTTCACCCTTGACGGTGATCTTGACGGAGGAACGCAGCAGAGCAACGCCGCCGCCCGGTACGATGCCTTCCTGAACTGCAGCGCGCGTCGCGTTGAGAGCGTCGTCGATGCGGTCCTTCTTTTCCTTCACTTCGACTTCCGTCGCACCGCCGACGCGGATGACGGCAACGCCGCCAGCGAGCTTGGCAAGGCGCTCCTGCAGCTTCTCACGGTCGTAGTCGGAAGTGGTTTCTTCGATCTGGGCCTTGATCTGGGCGACGCGGCCTTCGATGTCGGACTTCTGGCCGGCACCGTCGACGATCGTCGTATTTTCCTTGGTGATCGAAACCTTCTTCGCACGGCCGAGCATGTCGAGCGTGACGCTTTCGAGCTTGATGCCGAGGTCTTCCGAGATCACGGTGCCGCCCGTCAGGATGGCGATGTCTTCGAGCATGGCCTTGCGACGGTCGCCGAAGCCCGGAGCCTTGACGGCAGCAATCTTCAGGCCGCCACGCAGCTTGTTGACGACGAGCGTTGCAAGAGCTTCGCCTTCGACGTCTTCAGCAATGATGAGGAGCGGCTTGCCGGTCTGGACGACGGCTTCGAGAACCGGGAGCATCGCCTGAAGGTTGGAGAGCTTCTTCTCGTGCAGGAGAATGTAAGCGTCTTCGAGGTCGGCGACCATCTTTTCCGGGTTGGTGACGAAGTAGGGCGACAGATAACCGCGGTCGAACTGCATGCCTTCGACGACTTCGAGCTCGGTCTCGGCGGTCTTGGCTTCTTCAACCGTGATGACGCCTTCGTTGCCGACCTTCTGCATCGCTTCCGCAATGTCGAGACCGATCTGCTTTTCGCCGTTTGCCGAGATCGTGCCGACCTGGGCGACTTCGTCCGAGGTGTTGATCTTCTTGGCCTTGGCGAGCAGGTCCTTGACCACTTCGGCGACAGCCAGGTCGATACCGCGCTTCAGGTCCATCGGGTTCATGCCGGCGGCAACGGCCTTCGCGCCTTCGCGAACGATCGCCTGGGCGAGAACGGTTGCAGTCGTCGTGCCGTCACCGGCAATGTCGTTGGTCTTCGAAGCGACTTCGCGGACCATCTGGGCGCCCATGTTCTCGAACTTGTCTTCGAGTTCGATCTCCTTGGCGACGGTAACGCCGTCCTTGGTGATGCGCGGCGCGCCGAACGACTTGTCGATAACGACGTTGCGGCCCTTCGGGCCGAGCGTCACCTTGACTGCGTCGGCGAGGATGTCGACGCCGCGCAGCATCTTTTCGCGCGCGCTGCGGCCGAACTTGACTTCTTTAGCTGCCATTTTGAAAGCTCCTGGTTTCGAAATTCCGGAACGGATCCGGTTTCAAATTGCGGAAGTTTGAAGGGTTGCCGGCGATCAGCCGATGACACCCATGATGTCGGCTTCCTTCATGATCAGAAGGTCTTCGCCGTTGATCTTGACTTCGGTGCCGGACCACTTGCCGAACAGGATGCGGTCGCCAGCCTTCACGTCGAGCGGAACAACCTTGCCGCTTTCGTCACGGGCACCCGAACCGACAGCGACGATTTCGCCTTCCTGAGGCTTTTCCTTCGCGGTGTCCGGGATGATGATGCCGCCCTTGGTCTTTTCTTCAGATTCGACGCGGCGAACGACGACGCGGTCGTGCAGCGGACGGAAATTGGTGCTTGCCATTGTCTAATCCCTCGATCATTGACAGTACGGATATTTGAACGACCCGGTGGTGGTTGCTAGCACTCTTTACACAAGAGTGCTAGCTCCGTGGCGCAGATGCGCCCCGGCTCTCGTGCCCGTCAGGGCAAATTCCCGACGGGACAAGGCCGATCGCATGCATGGGATAGCCGATTACGATCCTCTTATGTCCGGTTTGGGCATTGCATCAAGGTCGGCGTTTTCTCGTTGCGAGGGGCGCTACTCGCGAGCTCCAGATGAAGAACGCTTCCGCGATGCAAAATGGAATAGAGGTCATTCAAGAGCTCCTCTGTCAGCCGGGTTCTCCTGCTCCGCCATCGGCGTGACACCGTCCGGAGCTATCTCCTCCGGAGCCACGCAAACATCGCCGGAACAAACCGTCTCGCCCTTGTAGTTGGCCAGGGTCTGCAGCAGATGTGGTAGAAAGCCCTCTTTCAGTCCGTCCATGTCAGGATCTGGCCCGTCCAGCAACTTCAGCGCTACCTCGAGCAACTCGATTGCGCGGTCCTTGTTGCCGCTCGCATTATAGTACGCAGCGACCATCTCATAAGAACACACCTTGTCGTAGTCATCATTCAGCCGAGACTGTGCCAGAATGTGTTCGGAGAGCTCCTTGCCCATGGCAAAGCGCTCGACAGACGGAAATTTCGAGTAGTCATACGCCGGGTCGAACAGTAGGCCAAAAGCCAGCTGCAGCATGTATTCGTAATTTGTGTTGATTGCGTCGCGAACGAATTTGCATAGCATGGGCAGCCCGGTCTGGATGTCGTGCATATTATGAAGCAGCAGATGGACATGCGCGTGGCGGAAGAAAAGGCTAGTTGGATCAAGGGCGACGCCCTCTTCGATGGCCGCACGCGCCGTCTTCCAATCCTCTATCTCCTCCGCTGCCGCGATTTTGTCTTTGATCTGCTTCTTCAATGCTTCCTTTGCCGCTTTTGGTTCATTTTCGGCGATCCGCTCCCTTTCGGCGGCATTCGCTTGAGCGCTGGTGCGCCAGGTGCCGCCAAGCACTTGCGGCAGAACGTCAGGCAGGTCGTCCGGATGGCCGATAAAGGCGATGTAGCCGTCTCGGTCGATCACAAACGCCTGCGGAATCTCGACGGAAAAACTCGGCTGCATCCAAAGCGTGTCCATTGTGCCTGTGTCGTCGAGCCCGACCCGAAAGTTCAACTTCTTGAACTGGGCCAACCACGCGTCCAAATGGGCCTGAGCCTCCCCGGCGGACGCAGCGCTTTCGTGTGCTGCGACGGTGACGACCTCAACTCCACTGTCCTTGTAAGTTTCCTGCAGCTCTATCAGATTGAGCATCGCCCCCTCACAAGCTTCACACCAGGTTCCACAAAATTCGAGGATGTACAATTTACCTGGCTGGAAGCTCGCAAGGGGCTCACCACGTATCCAGTCCCGGACTTTGAGTTCAGGCGCCAGAGAGTCCATTTGCAGGACCGGAGCACTCGTTGAAGGTAATTTGTGTGACATAGCTTGCTCTCCTGCTAGGACGAGACACTCGGGTTGGGGGAACGGCAGCGCCAGCCGCAGTCCGTCCTGGTGCCTCATTGGTGGCTAAAATCGCGTGCCCTGGATGGTTTTGAGCAAAAGATGAGCCGGTGCAAGTATATAGCGCGTAATATGGGATTATTTTCCTTAATAACGGTCACCTCTGTTGAGGGAATGCGTAATTTCTACTGTATTCCCGATAGCTTTGACGTCTCTCGCAGTCTCGGCAGGTAAATTTCTCCCGCACCGTCTCGACCACTTTGAACCGACGCGGAATCTCTTCCAGCGTCTCGGTGACGTCTTCGCCCAGCTTGGAAAGCCGCGATCCGCCGCAGCATGCACAGGCGACTGGGGGATCGATCACCACGCGCTCGCGCTCGATATCCTCCGGCGACGGCTTTCGGACCGGCCGTTTGCGCGTGAACGAACGTACGCTCGAGGTCTTGGCGGCCGCTTGCGCTGCGACGTCATCCTCCGTCGCCGCCATCACCGGTTCTTCGAGCTGCAATTCCATCTGGTCGATCAGGAGCGCCGTGCGCCCGAATCGCCGGCCGCGCAGCTCGCGCTTCAGCTTTTCGATCGCCAGCTCCAGACTGGCAATTAAGGCCTCACTGTCCGACAGCATGGCCTGCGCATTGGCGGCTTGCACCACCGCAATGTCCCGCTCGGCGACGACGGTATCGCGCTCGGCAACAACGACATCACGTTCAGCCTGTAATATCTCACGCTCGGAAAGCAGCGCCATATAGGCGCTCGCAAGGTCCGCAGGAAGATCCACAGGCTTCGAAGTCGTGAAGCCATTCCATCAGATTCACCCAATATTCCAGCCGGGTAAAAAGGCAGGCGCCCAGACCATCATCCCAGATGATCTTCAAAATATCCGATCTGCGGCCCCTGAAGACGAAGAGGTGCCCTGACATCGGATATGTGGCGGATGATATTATGTGGCGGCGTCGCTCGCAGTGCTGCGTTTCCCGGCCGGTGCCTGCTTGGTCGCCACATAATACTTCCGTCTCAGATGGCCTCCAGAAATCGCAGCAGGGCATCCTTCGGCTGAAACCGAGCCGGCTGGCTGCCGGCAATGCCCGCTTGGCGGCGATCCGGTCGTTTTTTCACCATGTCGCTACGGACGACCCGGCAGCACTCGCCATTGCCCAGCGCGTTCTTGCCATTCCGGTCAAGCGGGCGGACAGGAGGTGACGCCCCATCTCACCCCGCAAGAGTTTGACGCTCTTGTCGCAGCGCCAGATCAGCGAACCGCGCGGTCGTCGCGATCGGACGCTGCTGCTTTTCCTCGGGCGCACCGGCGAGCGTGTTTCCGAAGCACTCGGCATCAATGTCTGTGACCTTGATCTCGATCGGGCACGACCCAGGTGCTCTTGCGCGGCAAAGGACGCAAAGAACGCATTGTGTCGATTGCCAATGATCTGGTCAGGCCGCTGAGGGCGTTTATGCACGAGCGGGGCCGCAAGTCACACGAGGAACAGCCGCTCTTTGTTGGCACACATTGCGAGCGCCTGACGCGCTTGGGCGCGACGCATATCGTGCGGCGGGTGGTTGCCGCGGCTACCCGCATCAGGCCGGAATTGGCGTCCAAGTCCGTTTCGCCGCATGTCCTGCGACACACGCTGGCCACGACACTTCTGCAATCCGGTGTGGACCTGCTGACCAACCAGGCCTGGCTCGGCCACGCGCAGGTGGACACGACGCATCGCTACGCGGCAGCCGAGGTCGAGATGACGCGGCGCGGCTTGGACAAGGCGGGCGTTGCCGGCAGCCAGCCGGCTCGGCTCCAGCCGAAGGATACCCTGCTGCGATTGCTGAGGCCATCTGAGACGGAACAATTATGTGGCACCCAAGCAGGCACCCGGCCGGGAAACGCAGCACTGCGAGCGACGCGGCCACATAATCTCATCCGACACATATCAACGGACCATGCTTCAGAACCTCCTGCACCCGAAGCGCCAAGGAGGGAAAGCCACAGCGTCGAAAGCCAGACCTTGACCCCTGTTCCCATCGGAAACGGATTCACCGCAGCGCCTCCAGTCCGCGCAGGATCCGAAGCAGCGCCTCAACGTCGACATCGCGTCCCACGATCACACGGCGACCATTGGCGCTGACAACCTCCATAAGCCCACTTTGTGCCGTCGAAGAATTGGTTGGCGCAACAACCGGAATGGTTGGCTCCGGGACCAACAGTGCAGGAATAAACCCTTCACTCCCCGCCCTTGCCGAGCCGTCCCTCACGTGCGGCTTTACGCCAAATCGTTCAAGTGAAAGCGTGTGATCCCATGGCGTCGTGCTATTGACGTGACCAGACGCGGGGCGGAATAACTCTCCGCCACGATCGCAAGTTTGGCCTCGTTGCTGAAAACGACGCCGCCGCCCGCTATCGACAATCTCCATACGGCTGACTTGGGGCCGCTTCTCTATCGTTAAATCCACGTTTCTCACACTGTCCATATTGACGTCCATATAGACAGAACATCCAGTTCGCCTCACTTCTCAGCAAGGCGGCCATCCTCGGATGCGTACCGCCGTGACCCGCGGTGCTGCCGGGAGGTGGCAAGGTGCACTTCTATTGATGAATTGAAGGAGCGACATCCCGGCGTCCCCCTCTTTGCGCATGAGAGCCCCTTGCCAAGCGGGCGGTTCCACATATGAGGGGAGGGGGAAGCGGGCCTCCCCTCAACATGACCGTGGGCCAGGTCATCGGCGGTTGTGAAGCCGGACGGGTCGATCACGCGGAAGGAACGTGCCCGGCCCGCGACTGATTTTCCTCAGCCGCTTAGGGGAACTGCTCGTCTTCGGCGATGCTTCGAGCTCCGGCTCGGCGGGGGGCTATTCACGCCGGGGCCGGTATCCAGCCGGTTCCGGCAACAAGGCGATCTGCGATCGCGACGGCTTCAACTTCTTGGCGGCGGCTCTAACCGACCATTCCGCTTCGCTGCCTCTCGCCTCCGCCACTGCAAGTTCAATGGCCGTGCGGTTGACGTGCTTGAAATAGCTGTCGCCGGTCGTCTCGAACCAATCTGGCATGTTCACTTCGAGTGCTTGGCCAAGATGGTTCGCCTGCTCGATGCCCTTCTACCGGTGAGTAAACTTCTTCTTCACCGCATTGACCGAGTGCGCCGCACCGAATGCGAGAAGCATCAGCACATGTCTTGCGGCCTGCTCCAAAAGCCAATCGAACAGATCGGCAGGGTTTCCCGGCAGGTGATGGCCATGGTTGTCCGCGAGATCGTTCAAGGCGGAAAGCCCCTTGCAGCTTTCGGCGTCCTTCATCGACGGCTCCAACCGTTCGTGCGTAGCCGAGCCTTCACAAGGCCGCGCTCGATCGCCGACGAAAAGCTACTCCGTCCCGGACTAAGACGGAAATAAACACAAGACCGTCGATGAGGCTGACGAGACGTTGCTCCGACAACGCCCCATGTTTGGGTTGACCAGCACGAAGAGTGAGTCTAAAACATGATGGTTTATTTCACAATATAGGGAAAAATCCGTCATGATGCTTCATTACCAACAATCTGTCGTGTCCCTCCGTATCGCAGCAAAGAGCCAAACGGCTCATTGTCGGAAGTCGCGGGTGTCACTCCCCTCTACAATGCGAGCATGTATTCCGCGGTACGCGGTAGAGGAGAAATTACGCGCCAACCCGCGCTTATTTGAACAGCAAAAACCAGTATCCGAGGAGAATGTATGTATAGTCACCACGAAGCTAAACTAGGATGGGGCAGTTCCTTGGGCGATAAAGCCTATAAGGCATTAAAGAATATTGTCGTCAATTGTCATGCGCCCCCTGGTACGCGACTCGATGCTACTGCAATCAGCACGGTCCTAAATATGAGCGCTACCCCGGTGCGAGATGCATTGATTCAACTCGAAATCGAAGAGTACATCGCGCGATTCCCCGGAAGTGGCTACTACACTAGGAAGCTGGATCCAAAGCGACTCTCAGATGAATTTGGTGTTACCAGGACAATCCTCCAGGAGGCCATCAGAGGAAAGCTAGATGAGCTTCATAGGCGGTTGCCGATTCTTCAAACGACTCCCAGATGGAACGACTATGAATTGGCCAGGGAGTTCCTCGAGGTATTTTACAAACAGATTACAGAGGCTTTGAACAACGAAAGAATGCTATACTACGTGCGTGAGTCCAACATTCGGACGAGATACGTTCGTTGGTTGGACGTGCAACGGCCGGGGCGCCTCTCATGTATCAGAGATGATATGAGCGAGCTTCTGGAGCTTCTTGATAAGCGAGACAAGAATGGGGCGATCGCAAATGTTGATCGGCAATTCAGTGCGATAATCAACACTGTTCCCGATCTTGTGCTGCAGGGCAATGATCGTGCCGGGAATATGAAAGAGAGCTGGTTAGGCACATTGTCGTCGTTTGCGGTTGAGAGCTGACCCGGCGGTTCCACCGCGATGTGGCTCTGGCTCACATCTGCCGCTGTTGCGGCCGGCGCCTCTTGCTGACTTACAATACGTTCCGCCGGACGATGCAAGCCATCTTGTTGGCCGGTCCGCCGATCACCAGCATCGGCGGTTTGCGGTTCGCGCAAGCCATGGGTCCACCGTCGAGCTTTTATGCTTTTCCCAACGCACGGCCGCTCGCGTCGAGGATCAACAGTGGCTCAAGGTTCGTTCGCCCATGCGGGACGTTGCGCCGAGCTTCTGCTTTCCGCCCTTGGCATGCTGCGGTGGTGTGAGAGCTCGCGAAAAATCTGTCTACTCGGCGCGTGACAAGCTGCGGGCCGAACCCCGCTAGATGTCAACGCTCGCTACTCACTCCTACCAGCCGAAAGGTTCCCCGGACGCAGCGGGGAACCGGGTTCATGTACATGCGCAAATCAGTCCTAGAGAGAAGATCGAGCGCGGGAAACACTCGCATGTCGCAATCTGAATAGCTTATGGCGTTATCCGGTACAAATAGCGGTTGACAATCGTGCAAGAAGATCGGGAAGGGATAAACTGGCATGCATGAGAATAGCCTTCGCGAACGTTATGCCACAACCCATTAGCCCGTCGTGTGGAAAAGAGACAACGTCAGAGCGCATTAGGCGTTATGGCAACGAGCTTTTGCATCGTGTGCTTGCGCGCGGCACACCTTTCAATCATCCACACCACATGACCTTGCGCTCTTTCTCGTTGGGTGAGGTCGCCGAGATCCTCGATGTGTCGGGCAGTTCTCTGCGCCAGTTGTCAATCGATGGTCTGGGGCCAACACCGGAGCTCGGGACCGCAGGGCGACGCTCCTATACGCTTCGACAGATCAACGAACTTCGTGCTTACCTCGCTTCGGCCCGTCCGAAAGAGGCTTTAAAGTTTTGCCCGCGGAGGCGCGAGGGTGAGAAACTACAGATCATCTCAGTGGCCTCGGGCCGCGGAAGAACCCCTACAGCGTTGTATCTGGCTCAGGGCCTTGCACTTCAAGGATTCCGCATTCTCGCTATAGATCTCGATCCGGAGAGTTGGTTGTCGGAGATGTTCGGTTACTCCTCGAATGCCCTCGGTCTCGGCCGCAATGCGAGCATGTATGCCGTAATTCGCGATGATGACTGTCGGACTAGTATACGCTCCGTAATCCGATCGACCCATTTTGATGGTCTTGATCTCGTGCCGGGCTCTCATGAGCTCAACCTTTTCGAATATGAATATAATCGGCATAGCGAGACGTTGAAGGGCTCAGATGTTAGGGGCAGAATGGTGTCTGCGATCAAGGAAGTCGATGGGAATTACGACGTCGTCGTTATCCACTGTGCACCTAAATATAGCGACTTGAACTTAACTGCGATTGAAGCAGCGACCGGCGTGCTAGTGACGGTCCGCCCTCAATTGCCTGA
This sequence comes from Sinorhizobium meliloti, assembly GCF_035610345.1. The sequence continues at coordinate 317,841 of NZ_CP141215.1, forward strand.
TATTGCGTCAACGGGCAGGTTCCTCAACATTTTCTCGAATCTCGTCGCCTCGAGAGAAAAAACTGGAACGCCTGTAAGTTACGATTTTATCAAGTTTTTGGTGACACGGCACGACCCGCGCGACGTCTCACAGCAGGAGACTGTCGCCCTACTGCGGGACTCACTGGGGGATGATCTCTTGACTGCGACCGTCTGGATATCGGACGCGATACAGGAAGCGCGTCGCAGAAAACGATCATTGTATGAGCTGTCAGCGGGAGCGGTGGGCCGATCGGCATACGAGCAAGCGATGGAATCGCTGAATTCTACCAACGCGGAGGTAATGGACATCATACGCGAGGTTTGGGGCCGTCCGTCGCAGGCTTCGCGCTCAACGGCTGCAGGTAAGGCGAAATCCTAATCCAGGAGGCCCTATTGCCTCACCGAAGTATGTTACCGAACGATTTGGCGGGTGGAAGAACCGGCGTCATTCAGTCGCCATTGAGGTTCTCAAGGGCCGACGCCTGACGCCAGGCTTTCACTGCCATCTGCACCGTCCGCAGGCTTTTGTTCGTGAAGCGTGTCTGATCGACGTTCATCAGCCGCTGCAGCACGACGGCTGCCGAGAGTGTCGGCTCAGCTTCCAGCCATGACCGAATCTGAGCTTCATACGGCCCAAGCATGGTCGGCCTCTTCGGATAGGGTTTGGTCCGCCGATATGGTTTTTTATGCGTAGGTCGCACCTCGCCAGCTTTCCAAGCCGTCTTCAGATTAGCGGTGAAGCGCTGCAGGTCGATGACGACAGGTTCCTCAGGCGTTACTTTACTTGCGCTCCGCGCCGATCGACACGTCTGCCCAAATCCTCCTGCGCCGCACGGATGGCAGTGAAGAGCATTACCGGGTCCGCCGTTGCTAACATCACGCGCAGCCGCTCCTTGTCGATTTCGGCCACCTCGAGATGGGCCAATACGCGTTCGATCGGCGGCACTGGCGGGTGATAGCGCTTGATCACACGGGCGCCGATGCGGGTCTTCTCTCGCAACTTGAATGAAGGCTGGAAGAGATTGACGTGCAGCCGCACCGAGTCATAGAGGCGAACAAGTGCTGCCGTGGCTTCGGCACCCACGAACCTGCCATAGCCGACCAGCCGTCGAACGATGGCGCCGTTCTTCTGCTCGACCCATGCCTGATCATTCTTCCGATAGTTGCGGTAACGGGTCACTTCCAACCCTTGACTTCGGCACCAAGAGACCACGAGTTCATTCATGAAGGCACTGTCATTGTCGAAGTCAACGCCCAGCAGCGGAAAGGGAAACAGCGACCTGGCACATTTAATGGCAGCGATCACAAGGACGCTTTCTCGCGTCCGCACCGGCACACATTCGGTCCAACCGGTGGCGATAACAGTCAGCACCATTGTCTGTACGAAGCTGCCGGATGAAGAGGTGCTGACCGCGCACGTGCCACTGCCGCTCGCCGAGAAAGTCGATCAGATCGCCGCGCCCCTTGAGCGCTCGCGTGGGTGGATCGTCAAGCAGGCGCTGACCGCCTGGGTCGATCAGGAAGAGGAGCGCCGACGCTTGACGCTGGAAGCGCTTGCCGACGTCGACGCTGGCCGCGTTATCGATCACCAGGCCGTCCAGGCCTGGGCTGACAGTCTTGATAGTGACAAGCCGCTATCCTTACCGCTGTGATGAAGCTTGAGTGGACGCGTAAGGCAGTCGCCGATCTTGGGCGCCTCTATGATTTCCTGGCATCGGTAAATCGGCAAGCTGCGGCTCGTACTGTGCAATCGTTGACGAGCGCTCCAGCACGCCTGCTCGAACAACCACGTATCGGCGAACGGCTGGAGGAATTCGACCCTCGAGAGGTTCGGCGAATTCTCGTTGGCCATTACGAAATACGGTATGAGATCCGGCAGTCGACGATCTACGTGCTGCGGCTTTGGCATACGCGTGAAGAGCGGTAGGAAGAAAGGCGCCAATCGGAACGACGTTCATTGTGGTAAAGGGAACTGTCCTGTGACAATCGGCGAGGATGCGATCCTGCGGCGCGCCGAAGAACTCGGCCCGTCCTTCCGTTCGGCCGGCTCCGAGCTGCTGACCGATGACGACGTCGCCACACTCACGCGTCTCGCCGGCGAAGGCATGGGCACGCTTGATTGTCTTCAGGCGGTTGATTTGGCCTTCCGCCTGTTGCTGACTGGCCGGGAGGCCCTAAACCTACCAATGGAAACAACCGAGCATCAGGCCGTGCAGACCATCGTTGGCGACGCTGCGGGACGATCGAGGGGCCAATCGGCCACAATCGATTCGCCGAACTAGGGCACGGCGGAAAGCAGGAGAAAAACAACAAATATCGAGAGGTGAACGGCACCTTGGAGCACGGTGGTTCTGCCGGTGCCGAGGGTGATCGTGCTGACAAAGAGTGTCAGGACGAGCATCACGAGGTTCTCCGGGCGGAGCCCCAACGTAATGTTCTGCCCAAGTGTGACGGAGATCGCAGCGACCACCGGAACTGTCATACCTATGCTTGCAAGGGCTGACCCGAGAACAAGATTTACGCTGTTTTGAAGGCGGTTCAGCAATGCTGCTTTGATCGAGGCTATGCCCTCCGGCAGGAGAACGACACCCGCGATGACCACGCCAACCACGGCTTGTGGCAGCCCCATCGCGTCGACTGCGCTGTCGAGGGGATGAGAAAGCAGCTTGGCCAACAAGACGACTGCCACGAGGGCCAGCACGAGCAGGCCTCCAGTTACCGGCATATTGCCCTTCGGGCGTTCATGCTCGGCCGGAAGCGCCTTGCCGTCATCGATGGCACCCGTGTGATCCATGAAATAGTCGCGATGGCGGACCGTCTGCACGTATAGAAACACGCCGTAGAGGACCAGCGACACAAGTCCAATGATGGCAAGCTGTATTCGATCGAATTGCTGGGGCTGTCCCGCGATGACGAAATTCGGCAGCACGAGAGACAGTGTCGCGAGTGTGCCAAGCACCGCCAGTGCCGCCGAGGCCGCATCCAACTGAAACGACTGCTCGTGGTGGCGGCGGCCGCCAACCACCAGACAAAGTCCGATGACTCCGTTAAGCACGATCATAACCGCCGAAAAAACCGTATCTCTCGCGACCTCTTCATTTCCCTCTGCGCCCGATAACATTATGGAGACGATGACCGCCACTTCGATGATTGTCACGCAGATGGCGAGCAGGATCGCTCCAAAAGGCTCACCCACCCGCTCGGCAAGAACTTCGGCGTGATGCACCGCCGCAAAAACAGCACCTGCAAGCAGGGCCGCGGACGTCAGCAGTATCAGGACAGAGTCTTGAGGCAGCACGTGCGCAAGTGCCAGAGCCGCAGTCACGCCACCGAGCAGCGGAATGATCCAAGACCACAGCGGCACGTGTTTCGAGGTGCTATCTTGCATTGTCGCCTTTATCTTCCCATCAGCTGTTAACGTGAACACGCCGTCTGATCTCGCCCGGCGCTCCGGGCAGAGGAGACGCGAAATCGGGCGACATTGCTACCACCTCTCGTCAGATTGGTGAGCAGGATCGGTTTTTGCCGGCTTCAAAGCAAACGCGGGAACGTCGCTCATCAAAACCGTTGCTAAGGCGACCCAATCGCCCCCAGAAGGGACCGCAGGACATTTTGCCGGAGAGTCAAAAAGCGGCGCGAGAGAGACCAGCCTCGACCCACGAAAGAGGTGCGGGTATTTGCCGCCAAACTGCGCCTGCATGATCCCTCGCTGGCAGTTCTAGAGCCTCGATGGATAGTCGAGAGCACATTCCCGCGCAAGATGTAGTGCGAAGTCGTACAGCTTTAAATCCGCGTTCGAGCAGGCGCTCTGGGCATCCGGCCTCTATCTGCTCGTCAGCGCTAGCCGTTCCGCGGCTCATCTGGCAGGAACGTTCCTGCCGCATTGCTCGAGCACGCATCGCCGCTCAGTTGGGAGCCCATAGATTTCACCGGCATTTATTTCTGGGGAGATGAACAGCAAAGTGCTTCAGACCTTTTTCGACTTCCCGGAAGAATCCTGCGGGTAGCGCGATGGCATCCTCTGTTTGGCCACAGCGTACGATTTCGAGCAGTTCTTGTTCCCACCCCGGAAGGGGAGGGCAATACAGCCGTTGGCGGACGCGCAGGTCTGGCCCGCATTGCGGATCGCGCCATCGACGGCTGCGTCGATATCCGCGTCATCGAAGACGATGAAGGGAGCGTTGCCGCAGAGCGCGAAGCTGATCCGCTCTGATCTGGTCCGAGCACTGCCGCATCAGCAACCGGCCAACCTCGGTCGACCCGGTGAAGCTGATCTTTCGCACTTTCGGATTGGAACAGAGCTCGCGGCCGATTACGTCGCCTTCCGACGCATAGACCAGATTGAGAACGCCTTCGGCAAAACCGGCGGCCCCGCCAGAGCGAACATGGCCGGCTTCCAGGGGCATTTGCTCGGTCGACTTGAGAATGATGGCCAGAGCGACCTCGAAAAAGCCGCCCGAACGGCCGCCGCAACATCAATGGCGGCCGCATCGAACAAATGCGTGACAATGCTCGTCGACGAGCCGCCCAGAGGGCCGCAACGGAGCTTCGGGGTGACGTGGGACGGATACCGTCGCGCGGTCCACGTAGAGCCAGGGAGGGTGCGCGTCCAGCAGGGTTATGACTGGACGCGCCGCATCGCCGTGATGTGGCTCGAAGCGAGTCAGCTCGGGCATGAGTCCATATCGTCGATGGCGAGGTGCCCGTGCTCGTGCGAAAGCGCCTGTCGATCAAGTAATTGCTTTTCTGCGACGCTTCTCGACATCAGCGGTGATCGCCTCCCAGTTCTCAGGCGTAGGTTCACGCTGTTCGGGTTCAGGCGGGCCGTTCCACGTACGAGGGGAGGGGGAGGCGGGCCTCCCCTCAACATGGATTGTGGGCCAGGTCGATCCTGGCCCACGGTTATCGGCGGTTGCGAAGCGGGAATGGGCGATCACGCGGGAGGAACGTCACCGCCCCGCGACTAATGCTACTCAGCCGCTTGGGGAACTGCTCGTCTTCGGCGATGCTCTCGCTTTTAGGCTCCTGTTCTGCCTCGGCGCGCGTTATGCGGGGCCGGTATCCAGCCGCTTCCGGCAACAAGGCGATCTGCGATCGTGACGGCTTCGGACTTCTTGGCGGCGGCGCTCACCGACAATTCCGCGTCACCGCCTCTCGCCTCGGCCACCGAAAGTTCAATGGTCGTGCGGTTGACATGCTTGAAATAGCTGTCGCCGGTCGTCTCGAACAATCCGGCATGTGCACTTTGAGCGCTCGGCCAAGCTGGTTCGCTTGCTCAATGCCCTTCTTTGCGGTCCGTAAACTTCTTCTCCACCGCATTGACCGAGTGCGCCGCGCCTAATGCGAGAAGCATCAGCACCATGTCTTGCGGCTGCTCCAGCAGCAGCATCGCATGAACGACGGCAACAAGCGCCACGTCCGGATTATTCGCCAGTTCGATACACAAAGCAGCGGTCTTGTGAGCCGACAGGTCCTCGATCAGCGCGGCGGAATGGCTAGTGCTCCGTGCCTTGGGCTTTGCCGCGCCGCTGGCGCTCGGCAAGCCTCCGCCGTCCTCGTTCTCATCTCCCGCCGCCTCGCCTTCTCCCGGCTTCACAAAGCCGCGCTCGATCGCAAGCCGACCGTAATAGTCGAGGAACACGAAGGTTCCCGCCTGTTCCAACGCCTCCGCCCTATAGGCCTCTGATCGGGCATTGAGAGTGTCGATCCGCTTTTCGACGTCAGACAGCTTCGCCTCTGCCTCGTCGTCGGCCATGCCGCTTTCAATCAACTCGGCCAGCGCGGATCAAGCAGGCGGAGACAACGATCCGGGCGATGACCAAGGGCAACGGCAATGTCAGCCTGTTGAAGACGATCCCCCGGCATCGGCGAGTTCTTCGCCCGGCTGATCGAGGCGGAGATCGACGATATCAGCCGGTTCCGCAACCCGAAGGCCGCCTATGCCGGACTGGTGCCGTCAACCTATTCGTCTAGCGGCAAAACCTTTCACGGCAAGATCATTCGGCAGGGCAACAAGTGGCTGCGCTGGGCCTTCGTCGAGGCGGTCGCACCGGCCGTCGCCAGCGACCCTCAGCTTCGCGCCCAGTACGAGCACTTGAAGATTAGAGGAACCAACAAGGCGCGTGTGGCGATTGCGCGCAAGCTTTTGACGATCGCCTTCCAGATCCTGCGTGACCAGCGCGCCTACGAGCGGCGCGGCACCAAGACGGAAGGGGAGACGACGATATCCCGGTTGTCCTGATGTGTTTCTAGCGAGCCCGGCAGGCCAGGGCTGCGCTCTTCAAGGAGAATGGGAAACCGGGAAACGCCACTCTGTGACCGAAGCCAGACACGGCATCAGGGTCACGCACTGGAGAATGGTTCGAGAACCGAAGGACGGGAAAACAACCGGTCCAGCTGACACAGACGATTGAGCTGATCGGCGCCAATGCCGATCAAAACCGAACCGAACCCAAGGAAAAGCCGCCGGTTCACCGCGCGCACCACGTCGACCTCGCCGGCCTTCAGCATGGCGATGCGCGTTTCGGGCGATGTGATCTCGATCAGCTCGACCGTTACAGTGGACGCTGGAAGAAACCTCCATCGTTCCGTGAGCCACCTCCACCCCTGACGCTCGAACCGGAGAGCCGGATTGCCCCTTCTGCAACTGCTATCTCCGCCGGAACGATTGATCCATTTCAAACGCAAACGAGAGCACGCATGACCAGTATTTCGCCATTCCGTGATCCGACTGCACCCGGCAATTCTCTCATTCCAATGCAAGACTGGGACCGCGCGCCCCGATGGGGGCGGAGGAAGGCCTATTTCACCGTGGACGCTGCCGGCTATGCTCTCGGTAACGGCGGGTTCAATGCGACTCTTCGGGACTATGCTCGTTTCGCCCTGCTGCATCTTCGCGGCGGCGAGATTAACGGCAGGCGCATCGTGTCGACCGAGTGGATTGCCGGAACACGGTTCGGTGCTGATCCAACACTCTTCGGCGGCATCTATCAAGAGGTTCTACCCGCCGGTGCATATCACAACCAGTTCTGGATCGAGGATACCGCATGCGGCGTCTATATGGCCCGCGGCGTCTTCGGACAACTGATCTACATCGACCCGATGGCGGATTTCGCGGCGGTTGTCCTGTCGAGCTGGCCGGAATTCGTCAGCACTACGCGGACGCGGACAGCGCTGGCGGCGGTCAGGTCTATCCGAGGAGCGCTGTCGCCGTAGCAAGGGGGCTATTTCCCCGTCCCGGCGCGGCAAACGAAAGAAGGTCAGCGTTTGCTCGATAGTTTCCTCGACCCAAGAGGTCAGGCGCGGATAGCGGACCGACCATTTTCAAGCCAGGCGGCGAGATCGGCCCTCGCCTCCTCGAGGTCGCGGCAATCATAAAGCCATCGAAGCTCCTGCAGGCAATCGTCGCCATGCTTGCGCGGCAGATGATCGAGGGCGTTCCGATGCTCGGCCGCGCGATCCGCTTGAACTGTAGATGTGCGGCTCGCTTCGGAATCTGGTCCCTGACGATCACGTATTGGTAAAGGTCGATCGAGTTCTCGACCTCTCCTGGCTACCCGAGGAGGTGGCTGAGCTTTATGCGGCGGGCTTCGGCCGACCCGGCATCGACCCGGAACTAGCAGTTCGGCCGATGCTTGCAGGCTTTCTTCTCGGAATTGTCCATGACCGTTGGCTGATGCGCGAGGCTCAGGTAAGCATCGCTATTCGCTGGTTTAGCGGCTTCCGTCCGCACGAAGCTCTCCCGTTCGTCGTTGACCCGTATCCGTCAGCGCTGGGGTGCAGAGCGTTTCCTAAAAGCGGACGGTAAAGCTCTGCGTAGCGGCCAAAATCGCCAAGGGGTGAGGTCGTTCATGTCGACGCCCCACTCATTTGGGCCGACGTCAGTTGGGAAAGTCTTGCGGTCCGCCATATAGATGCGGTCACCGACGCCAACGAAGCCGCTGAGCGGAACGAAAAAGCAGGCAAGACAGGCAAATACAAGAAAGTCTGCGTCACCGACCCTGACGCGTCCATGGCGACCAACGGGCGTAATCGGAGCCTGGAGCCGGCCTACAAGCAACATGCCGTGGTGAATGATGCTTGCGGCGTAATTTTAGATGTGGAGGTCACCACAGGCGAGATTAATGAGGGGCAAGTCATACTCAGTCGTCTCGACGCGGTCGCCGCGATGACCGGCACGACGATCAAAACGGCAACGGCCGACGCCGGCCATGCGTATGCTAAGGTGTTCGCAGGAGTGGAGCAACGCGCGATCGAAGCGGTTTTCCGGCAAAGGCAGAGCGGCCGGTTTTGCCACTCTCCGACGGCCTCCAGAACCGTATCGGTCACCGCCGAGATCAGATCCGGCGACACATCGATGCCGTAGAGCTCTTCAAGATGCCCCTGGATCTCGCGCACTGTCATACCACGGGCGTACATCGAAATGATCTTATCGTCGAAATCGGGAAACCGGCGCTGATACCTGGCGATCAGCTTTGGGTCGAAGGTACCCGCCCGATCGCGCAGGATGGTCAGCGTCATCTTCGATGTGCCAGTCAAAACCGTCTTCTTGGAGGAACCGTTGCGCCTGTTGGCGGGGCCGCCCTCCAGGCGCTCGACGTCGAGATGGTCGTCAAGCTCCGCATTGAGGATGCGCTCTGAAAGCGCCTTCTTCAGATCGTCCAGCAAACCGTCCTTGCCGAAAACCTCGGATGGATCACGTCCAGCCAGGAGCTGGTCCAGAAGTTTTTTCTCGATAGCCATGTGATGATTCTCTCCTTTTCATCATGGCCCACCGCACAGAATTCCTGACAGGTCCATCCAGCTCGGCGCAATCGGCTTCGATGCGGTCAAGCATCTGATCCCGTGCCGGGTAGAACGCCGGCCGCCACGGCTGGCCCTGTCGATCTATCCCTACCTGCCGAGGGCAACGGTCGAGAAGACGTCGGCAAAGGCGTGCATGCGCCTCTTGTCATCTGATGCGGGAGAAGCCGCATGAGCACCGAAGTACCTGAGATCCTTCTCGCCCATTATCTCAAGACTCTGAAGCTGCCGACCTTCCAGCGCGAGTACCAGAAGCTGGCCCGGCTATGCGCCACCGAAGGCGTCGATCATGTCGGATATCTGTTCCGACTTGGTGAGCGGGAGGTGATCGAACGCGATCGTCGAAAGGTCGATCGCCGGATCAAGGCGGCCAAATTCCCGGTCGTCAAAAACTTCGACAGTTTCGACTTCGCCGCTATCCCGAAGCTCAACAAGATGCAGGTGCTGGAGTTGGCCCGATGCGAGTGGATCGAGCGACGCGAGAACGTCATTGCTCTCGGTCCCAGCGGCACGGGTAAGACGCATGTAGCGCTCGGCCTCGGTCTGGCCGCCTGCCAGACGGGTCTGTCCGTCGGCTTCACCACGGCGGCTGCCCTGGTCAGCGAGATGATGGAGGCGCGTGACGAGCGGCGTCTGCTTCGGTTCCAGAAGCAGACGGCAGCCTACAAGCTCCTGATCATCGACGAGCTGGGCTTTGTGCCGCTGTCAAAGACCGGCGCGGAATTACTGTTCGAACTGATCTCGCAACGCTACGAGCGGGGTGCCACCCTGATCACCAGTAATCTGCCTTTCGACGAATGGACGGAAACTCTGGGATCCGCGCGCCTGACCGGCGCGCTGCTCGATCGCATCACCCACCACGTCAACATCCTCGAGATGAACGGCGACAGCTATCGTCTCGCTCAAAGCCGCGCCCGCAAGGCTGGCTGAAACCCCTCTCCAGAGAGGCCGCGCGCGCATGAGACCCCCGCTCGGGCTACGCCCTCCCGGGGTCTCATGCGCGCGCCACAGTGGCCGACTTTTGCTCCGCCCCGTGGCCTGTTTTTACTCCGCCGTTGACACAGGGCGCGACCATCCCATGCGATCTCAGCCCGGCGATGAAGGTTTGGGATTTCCACGAGCCGAAGGGGGCGTGGCTGTTGTAACGTCGGCCTCGCGGCGACCACCCCGAGCGCTTGGTCAGTTTCGTATTGGTTGACGTCTCATCGATAAAGATCAACCGCGCCAGTGCCTTGTTGAAGAAGCGCCTGCGCCGCCTGATCCACAACTCACGTGCCCGTGCGATCTCCGGGCGCCGATGCTCGCTTGCCCGTAGCTTTTTTTATGGCTCAATCCGAGCCGATGGAGAAAGCGACCGACATTGGAGCGATGCACGATGACGCCGCGTCCGGCGAGTTCTATGTACAGCTCGTCCAGCGTCGACTCGCCATTTTGTGCCAAGTGCTCTCGCACCCAATCGCCATGCGCATTCAGCGGTTTGTCCTCCGGCCACGCCGACTGGCCTTAAGTGTACCAGAATGTTTTGGGGCTGTTGAAGAACCAATCGTCGGCGGAGCTATGCGGAAGCCACCGACAAGCCGATTCCAAAAACTTTCCTTTGCCTGAAGGGATGTCGGGCTGAACTGGTAGCTTCTTGGCTGTACACGAACAGCAAAATTGACAGAGAAGCACTCGCCAGTCGTTTCAAGTTGACTGCCGCGGCCGTCAGATACGCTTGGATTTTCATATTTATGAGGCCGCGCCGGATCGCTCTCGATAGCCCGTGCCAAGTCTTCGCTTCGCCGTGATATCCCTCAGAGCGCCAGCGGTGACGCTGGTACAAAGCTCGGTCCTCGTCCGACCATCGTTCTCTTCGGCGACGAGCTCGCAGGAGTGCCGGATAGTCATCGCCGAGCACTACCGCCTTGTTCACACGGCCATTGGAAAGGCAAAGTCGCGCCAGATCGCAGTGCCGACAGTCGGCCGCGCGAGATGTAAAGAAGCGCCCATGTTTAACGGCACGGCCCGCCTTCAGCATCTTGCCGCGCGGACATTTAAGGGTGTCGTGCTTGGCGTCATAGCGAAAGCGGCGCATAGGCACAGGGCTACGAATTGGCTCTGCCTTTGCCGGAATAACGGCTTCGATCGCGCGTTGCTCCATACCTGCGAACACCTTAGCGTACGCATAGCCGGCGTCGGCCGTTGCCGTTTTGATTGTCGTGCCGGTCATCGCGGCGACCGCGTCGAGACGACCGAGTATGACTTGTCCCTCATTGATCTCGCCTGTGGTGACCTCCACATCTAAAATTACGCCGCAAGCATCATCCACCACGGCATGTTGCTTGTTGGCCGGCTCCAGTCTCCGATTACGCCCGTTGGTTGCCATGGACGCATCAGGGTCGGTGACGCAGACTTTCTTGTATTTGCCTGTTTTGCGGCTTTTTCGTTCGCTCTCAGCGGCTTCATTGGCGTCGGTGACCGCATCTATGTGGCGGACCGCAAGACTTTCCCAGCTGACGTCGGCCCGGATGAGTGAGGCGTCGACATGAACGACCTCACCCTTCGCGACTTTGGCCGCTACGCAGACCTTTACCGTCCGCTCAAAGATAGTTCGGAAACGTTCTGCACCCCAGCGCTGACGGATACGCGTCAACGACGAATGGTCCGGGAGAACTTCGTGCAGACCGAAGCCGATAAACCAGCGAATAGCGATGTTTACCTGAGCCTCGCGCATCAGCCGACGGTCATGGACAATTCCGAGAAGAAAGCCTGCAAGCATCAGCCGGACTGCTACTTCCGGGTCGATGCCGGGTCGGCCGAAGCCCGCCGCATAAAGCTCAGCCACCTCTTCGTGTAGCCAGGAGAGGTCAAGAACTCGATCGACTTTGACTAATATGTGATCGTCCGGGACCAGATCCCGAAGCGAGCCGCACATGTATAGTTCCAGCTGATCGCGTTCCTTACGGCCGAGCATCGTGGAAGCTCCAGAGAATCAACGACTACTCAATTGAATCAGATACATAGCACTTCTTCAACAGCCCCGTTTTGCATGATTGCTCCTGTTCTGAAGGATTGGGTTGTTTGCCCAACCTTCGGAACAGGAGATGCCGAGGAAAGAGATAAGCCCACTGCGCTGGGCCATGATCGATGGGCATGACGATCCGCAATCATGCGCGCAGTTGGTCGGCCGGAGCATTTTTTGTGTTGAAATCGTTTTGGCTCGTTGCCCCCGGGCGGACATGCCTGAGGCCGATCGCACAAGGCTGCGCGAGGCTGTCGACATGGCGCAGGTTATGCTGACGTCGGATCGGCACGTTTAGTCCGCTTGCGGCGGGTTGAAAAACTCGGCATTGCCGGTGCTTGAGACTCGTAATTCAATCCTCTGAGTGATTTGCAGTGGGATCAGGCGAATGATGGGATGTTAGGCGGCTCCGGTGCAGCTCTTTCACGACTTCTGTCTCGATGACCGACGCGGTCGATGCTGAGCAGGAAAGCCAGCCCCTGTCCGCTATCGCCCTCTTTCACTACTTGCAGATCGCGGCCTGCAGAAAGCTACGCATGGCATCGCCAAAGGGCGGGCGCATCATGTATTCCGCTTCCACCATCTTGCTCTGGTGGTAGACCGCGCGGGGATACGAGAAGGTCAGAAAACCGAACTTGCCGTGATAGGCCCCCATGCCCGAATGGCCGACGCCGCCGAAGGGCAGACCTTCCGCCGTGACATGGCTCATGCAGTCGTTGACCGTCACCCCGCCGGAGGTCGTATTGTCGAGGACGTGGGCCTCCTCTTCCTGATCGTGGCTGAAGTAATAGAGCGCGAGCGGGCGCGGCCTGGCATTGATGCGGTCGATTACGTCGGCGATATCGCGATAGGGAACGATCGGCAGCACGGGTCCGAAGATTTCCTCCTGCAGCACGCGCATCTCCTCCGTCGGGTCGAGGATCAGGGTCGGAGGAATGCGATGGGCGGATTGCTGGGAGAAATTCTCAGCCGCCGGATTGATCTCGATGATGCGCGCGCCTTTGGTCTTTGCATCGCCGATCAGCCCCACGACGTGGGCATGATGGCGGGCGTTGACGATCGAGGTGTAGTCCGGGTTTTCCTTCAGCGCCGGATACATCGCGCCAACCGCCGCGACCGCGTGTTCGGCGAAGGCCTCTACGCTTTCCTCCGGCACATAGACATAATCCGGGGCAAGGCAGATCTGGCCGGCGTTCAGCGTCTTGACCGTCATGACGCGGCGCGCCGCATCTGCGAGATCGGCAGAACGGCCGATGACGACGGGCGACTTGCCGCCGAGTTCAAGCGTCAGCGGCGTCAGGTTCTCCGCCGCCGCCCGCATGACATGACGGGCGATCGCGGTCCCGCCGGTGAAGATCAGGTGGTCGAAGGCAAGGCTCGTGAAGGCCGTGCCCGTGGCCGGGCCGCCTTGAACGACGGCGATTTCCGTTTCGTCGAAGGCGCCGGCGACGAGCTCCGCCATCAGCGCTGCCGAGGCCGGCGTGACCTCGGACGGCTTGATCATGGCGCGGTTGCCGGCCGCGAGAATGCCGGCGAGCGGCGCAAGGGCGAGCTGATAGGGGAAATTCCAGGGGCTGAGGATCCCGACGATCCCTTTCGGCCGATAGGCGACTTCGGCCACCGCATCCGGGAACAGTGCCTCGTGCTTTTCGGGCTTCAGCCATTCGGTGGCATGGGCCTTGGCATATTTGAGCGAGCCGACGCAGGTGAAGACGTCGAGAAGCAGGCTCGCCTCGACGCTACGGCTGCCGAAATCCTGCGAAAGTGCCGCGGCAATCGCGTCCTTGTGGTCGACGAGAAGGGCGATGACGCGGTCGATGCGATCGATCCGGGTCTCGATGCTGGGTGGCCCTTCCTTGAGGAAGGATGCCCTCTGCCGCGCAAGCAGCGCCTTCATGGCATCGGGACCGGTATCGGCGGCGATGATCGGGGTGACGGTGTTCATTATTTCCTCCCCGGAACGGTGTCAAACGCCGGCTGGAGCACGATCGGTTTCAGCACGATGCCTTTTTCCGAATCCTCCACCGCCTGGTTGATGTCGGCGAAATCGTAGAATGTGACGAGCCTGTCGAAGGGGAAGCGGCCCTGCCGGTTAAGGTCGATCAGCAGCGGGATCAGTACATCCGGATTGGAATCACCCTCGACGATGCCGCGCACGCGGCGTCCTCCCGACAGGATGTGGGTGAGATCCAGCGTCAGCGTGGCGCCGGCAGGCGAAGCGCCGACGATGCCGCAGGTGCCGCGTGGCGCCAGCACCCGCACGCACTGGTCGATGACTGCCGGGACGCCGGAGGCATCGATCGAATAGTCGACACCGGCGCCGGTCAGCGTCATGATGGCGGCGACCGCATCCGTCGCCTTGCCGTTGAGGATATCCGTCGCGCCAAGCTCCGCCGCAAGCGCAAGGCGCGTCTCGTTGACATCGACGGCGACGATTCGTGACGCACCGACGACCCGCGCCGCCATTACCGCGGCAAGACCGACCGAGCCCATGCCGAAGACCGCCAGCACCTTGCCCGGTTCCACCTTGAGCGCGTTCATCACTGCGCCGGCGCCGGTCTGGATCCCGCATGCGAGCGGCCCGAGCAGCGCCAGATCGGCATCTTTGGGCACTTTCACGACATTGCGCTCATGGCAAAGCGCGTGGCTGGCGAAGGAGGATTGGCCAAAAATATTGCCGTGAACCGGCACGCCTTCGCAGGAGAGCCCGCTCGAACCGTCGGCGCGCGAGCCGAAGAAATTGCGCGGGAAGAACTCGTGGCAATAGGTTTCCTCGTGGTCATGGCAACTCGGGCAATGGCCACAGGAGTTGAAGGTCATGACCACGTGATCGCCCGGCGCGACCTTGGCAACGCCCGGCCCGACACGCTCGACGATGCCGGCGCCTTCATGGCCGAGCACGACCGGCTGCGGCACCGGCAGATGCTGATCGCGCATGACGATATCGGTGTGGCAGACCCCGGTCGCCACGACGCGGATCAGGATTTCGCCCTCGCGCGGCTCCTCCAGATCGAGCCTTTCCAGCGAAAACGGCGTATGCGGCGCACGCGCGACCGCGGCATGGATCTTCATTGTTTTCCTCCTCCCGATGATCAGCCCGCGAACGACCCGGCGAGCCGGGCCAGTTGCCTTTAGCGGGCGCGTTTGTAGGCGCCGAGACCCGGCTGATAGGTCTTGTCGTCGAGGAACTGCTTCAGCCCCTCGTCGCGTCCCTTGGTCTTGTCGAGAAACAGCATCTGTTCCAGCTTGGCGTAGATGTAATCGTCGGCGAGGTCCCACGGCAGGTCGCGCACGCGCTTGTAGGTATCCTTGGCGGCCTTCAGAGTGACCGGGTTCTTTTCGAGCAGGCTGGCGCAGATCTTGCGGACCCGGGTTTCGAGGTCTGCAAGCGGGACGGCTTCATTGACGAGGCCCATTTCGGCCGCCTTGTGCCCACCGAAAAGTTCGCCGGTCATGATGTAATAGAGAGCGTCGCGGTGGCGCATCACCTCGGCGACCGCGCGGGTGACGTTGCCGCCCGGCAGGATGCCCCAGTTGATTTCGGAGAGGCCGAAATTCGCCTCCTCGGCGGCGATGGCAAGATCGCAGGAAACCAGCGGCGTGAAGGCGCCGCCGAAGCACCAGCCGTTGACCATGGCGATCGTCGGCTTCTCGAAATACATCAGCCGGCTCCACCAGCCGCCGGACTGGCGCCGCGCCTTCAGCGTCGCGTCGCGCGGCTTGCCGTCGTTGTCGCGGAAGTATTCCTTCAGATCCATGCCGGCCGACCAGGATTCGCCAGCACCGCGCAGAACGAGGACGCCGCAGCGGTCGTCCCCCTCGAGCTCGTCGAGCACTTCGAGCATCCGGGCATTCAGCGCCGGGTTCATCGCGTTGCGCTTTTCCGGGCGGTTGAGGGTCACGAAGGCGATGCCGTTGTCGAATTCGACCAGGACCGGCGATTTCATTTCAGTCATTGGGTCACTCCATAGGTTTCGGGTGAAAGGCCGGGCCGTTTCACAAAGCTTGTCGTTGAAGGGTTTCGTCGGAATGGAACTGGCGCAGAACATGTTTCTGTACTTTTCCGGAGGCGGTGCGGGGAACGGCTTCGACAAAGAGGATGCGAGCCGGGCGCTTGAAGGCGGCGAGCCGTGCCACGCAATGGCCGGCGATCTCGTCGCCCGTTGCGGTCGCGCCGGGCCGCAGCACGATATAGGCGACGCCGCATTCGCCCCAGCGGCTGTCGGGAACGCCGACCACCGCGGCATCAAGCACGTCCGGATGGGTTGCGAGCGCCGCTTCGACCTCGGCGGGGTAAACATTCTCGCCGCCGCTGATATACATGTCCTTCAGCCGGTCGACGACGCGGTAGAAGCCGTTTGTCTCGCGTCGGCCGAGATCGCCGGTGCGGTACCAGCCGTCGGCAAAGGCGGCAGCGGTTTCCCGCGGCTTGTTCCAGTATCCGGGCGTCACCGCCGGCCCGCGCAGCCAGAGCTCGCCGATCTCGCCTTCTTTGACCTCGCGGCCCTCCTCGTCGACGATGCGAATGTCGAGCAACGGCGCCGGAAGACCGACGCTGCCGGGATTGTCCTTAACCGCGCGCCGGTCGATCGGCACATGCAGCACCGTTCCCGCCTCGCTCATGCCGTAACCGTTGACCAGCGCAACGCCGTCGGCGAGATAGCTTTCGATCAACGCCTGGGTCAGCGGCGCGCCGCCGACGAACAGCGCGTGAAGGCCGGCCAGAGCGGCGGCGCCATAGGCGGGATCGTTGCGCAGCGCGAGGGCGATCTGCGGCACGGCGAAATAATGGGTAATGGCAAGCTGCGGATCGGCAAGTGCCGCGAGCGTTCTCGCCGGCACGAAGCGGTCGGAGATGACGAGCGTGCCGCCCAGCATCAACGTGGTGCGCGCAACCGCGATCAGCCCGATCGTGTGGAAGAACGGCAGGTCGCACAGGGCAACGGAACCGGGGCCGATCTCTCCGACGAAGGAAAAATTGACGGCGGCGAAAAAGGCGTTGCGACGGGTGATGATGACGCCCTTCGGCTGTCCCGTCGTGCCCGACGTGTAGAGAAGGACGCAGGCCGCGTCGGCGTCAACCGGCACCGGTCCGGCCGGGGCACCTGCCTCGATCCGTGCGGCGAGGCCGTCCGGACCGTCAGCGGTCGATAGCGTCGTCATCTGCGGAACGGCACTCGCGATGCTGGCCACGGTTGCCGCAAATTCCTCGTCGTGAACCAGGAGCGCGGGCGCGCAATCGGCAAGGATCGGCCGAAGTTCGGCGGCGTTGAAGCGCCAGTTGAGTGGCACGTACACGGCGCCGGCGCGCTGGCAGGCAAAGGCAAGCACGATCGAATCGATGGAGTTGCGCGCCAGCATGGCGACACGCGCGCCGTCCCGCCGCGGCCCGAGCAACTCCTTCAAGAAGCCTGCGCAGCGGGAGATACGGGCATCGAGCCCGGCATAGGTAAGCTGCCTGCCGGTGGCGATCTCGAACAGGGCCGGACGATCCGGTGCGACGCGGGCGCGGTAAAGGATCGGATCGTCCTTCGCCAGTCCGCATTCCACCGGCGAAGCCGTCCCGGAAAAGGATTGTGCTATTTTCTCCTCCCATGCCCGCCCTCCGCGACAGGCATTAAATTTGTATGTAACGCATACTAATATTTTTTGGACGGAATGCAAGGGTTTGCTGGAGGCAAACCGATTGTTCGAGTGGCCGAGGGGAAATATTGCCGGTCGCCACATACGGATATTGACCAACCGGCTGATTTTGATGGTTATGAGGCTTGGCGAGGCGAGAACAACGATGGGCACAAAACCACACCAAAACGATGTCGAGAGCGAGGACGCTCCCGCAACGCCGGGGCTCGACCTCGGCCGGCTTGGCGATCTCTTGGGGTTTCATCTGCGCATGGCGCATGTCGCGGTCTATCGCGATTTTGCCGAAACCATGGCGGAACTCGCCCTCACGCAGAAGCAACTCGCGGTGATGGAGTTGCTCGAGGGCAATCCCGGCTCATCACAAATCGGTCTGGCCCACACGCTTGGTACCGACCGGGCAACGATGATGGCCCTGGTCAATCGACTGGCATCCCGCAACCTGATCGAGCGCCAGCCCTCCGCGGCAGACCGCCGGCGCCAGGAACTTCATCTGACGAAGGCAGGAACCGCGATCCTCGCGCAGGCGCGCAAGCTTATCGACAAACATGAACAGCGTTTCATCACCCTTTTTGCGCGCGACGAAATGGACGCGCTGTTGCTGGCATTGAAACGTATATATATGGGGAATTGAAACCTGCATGGCGTTGGTGCATGGATCGGGACTTGAGCGGATCTGGATCTGTGATGGGGCTATCTATGTGGTCGGTCCATTGCGGCGGATGGATTTAGGGCGTGCGCATGCAAGCATACGATTGAGGGCGGCGCAGCCGATGGCCACTTCTGTCTGCTGAGCGTGGAATGACGATGACGGCAGCCGCACTGTGGTCGCGGACCGCGTCGTTGGTGGGCTTCCCGTCATAGGCGCCGTCGGCTGTGAACTGCCCGATCGGACCATCGATCTGGTTGAGCAACGGCTCCACCTGCGATGCGTCGCCCGCGTCCTGGTCGGTCGTCGTATGTGCAATGATCTCGCTGCTATCGGCATCCGGTGCCACATGCAGCTTTCACCAACCACGGCGGGATCTGGCGCCATGCTTCTCCTCCAACCATTGGCCCGCGCCGTAGACCCTGCAGTCCAGTGCTGTCGACAAGAATATGCACCGGCCCGTCCGGTCGGCCCTGGAGGGCATGCGCCTTGTTGGGCGATTGCCATGTTTCGCGCCCGACGGCTCAGGGTGGTATGATCGGGGACAGCGAGCGCCAAGCCCATCAAGGGCAGCACCGATCCTAATAATCCTTCGACCTGACGCAGCCGCAAGCCGAACACGAGGCCCAGCGTCAAGGCGATCTCGATGGCTAAATCGGAATAACGAGGCTGGCCACCACGCGTCGTTCGGCGTGGAGCAAGCCACATGGCAAGCGCCTCCGGTGTCAGCCACAAGGTCAAGCTGCCACGTCGCCGTAACCCCGCCTCATATTCCGGCCAGTTCGTCACCTTGAATTTCATCCTGCCGATGCGATGCGGCGGGCGGCGTTATGTATGAAAGGCATCAAGGTCACAGATCGGTTATTGAGGTTGCCGATCGCCTACACCACGACCGCTAAACGATCCATGCACCAACGCGTTGTGGTGGCGGTATTTGCCATTTTCTTGTTCCCCTTTTTACCGCTGGCTTCTGTCGAGCAGGCGTTCCATGAAGCCTGAATAGCGCGACATGCCGAAGCAGAAAAGCCAAAAGACGAAGCCCGCGAAGATCAGGCCGGTCAGCGGCGTGACGGCGCTTGCCCAGTTGGTGTCGCTGAAGTTCAGGCGGACGATGCCGAGCAGGTCGAACATGCCGATAATCGATACGAGCGATGTGTCTTTGAAGAGGCCTATGAACGTATTGACGATGCCGGGGATAACCAGCTTGAGTGCCTGCGGCAGGACGATGAAGCCCATTTTCTGCCAATAGCTGAGGCCCAGTGATATCGGCGCCTTCATACTGGCCTTTCGGGATGGCCCTGCAAGCCACCGCGCACCACTTCCGCCATATAGGCGGAGGCGAAGAGCGACACGCCTATCAGGGCCCGCAGGAACTTGTCGAAGGTGACGCCCTGCGGCAGGAAAAGCGGCAGCATCACGCTTGCCATGAAAAGCACGGTGATCAGCGGAACGCCGCGATGACCTCGATGAAGGCCGTGCAGAGCATTTTTATGACCGGCATGTTCGACCGGCGTCCGGAGCGCCAGCAGAATGCCGAGCGGCAGCGAAACGGCTATTCCGACGAAGACAGTACCAGGGTGACCATCAGGCCGCCCCAGAGCGGCGTTTCGACATAGGTAAGGCCGAACCAGCCGCCGGGGAGCAGGATCGCCGCGAGGACGGGCAGGGCGCCCAGCAGTAGAAGCGCGTTCAGTCCCTTGTATGGGATCCTGGGTATCAGCATAGGCACGAGGAGCAGGACGAAAAGAATTGCCGACCAGCGCAGGACGCCAG